>CAYXEB010000034.1:0-16283 GCA_964463835.1 uncultured Hellea sp. | reverse complement strand
AGAAAAACTAGCGGTTGTCACGCAAAAGGAAATTCAAGACCCAGCGCCGCAAGACGCAGCCCTACAAGAGCCGACCCAGCAAGAGATGCATGCCCAGCCCGAAGTTACAGAAGACCCGGAAGAACGTGCTTATGAGCGCCGAACATTGCCGATCGAAAGCGGAGCCGCGGTGCTAGGAAATAATTGGCGCGACGCGGTTATTGCGAAGGCTGTTGGCGCAGAAGCACCTGTAAGCGATGAAGAAGAGCCTTCCGAAGAACAGGCGCCCGTAGCCGCCGAAGAAAAAACGAACGGTTCAATACGAATTCTATTGGCCGAAGATAATGCAATTAATGCGCTTCTGACGCGGACTTTATTAGAAGCCGAAGGACATGTAGTCGAGACAGTCGAAGACGGCGCTCTAGCTGTTGAAGCGATGAAAACCTCCACTTTTGACTTAATCTTTATGGATATGCGAATGCCTAATATGGACGGCCTTGAAGCCACCCGTAAAATTCGGGCCATGGGAAATGTCTCTAAATCTCTGCCGATTATCGCTTTGACAGCTAACGCCTTTGATGATGACCGTAATGCTTGTTTTGATAGCGGGATGAATGACTTTATGACAAAACCTGTTTCAGCAGAAGAGTTATCAGAAATGGTCAGAACCTGGACGAAGCATTTAAGAGACACACAAGCCGCTTAAGACTTTTCGTTTAAATCGCTGAAAAATTTGCACCGTTCCCCAAATCAGGGCACGGTCTTTTTATGAGTAGTTTAAGTATAGAGAAAACGTTACTCCAAAAATTGGATGATGCATTTCTAATTTCTGAAATATTTAGTAGCCGAAAAATGGCGGCCATGCTCGCACTTGGCTTTAGTGCTGGCTTACCTATCATGCTAGTTTATACGACACTTTCCGCATGGCTGCGTGAAGTTGGTGTGGAAAGGTCCACTATTGGGTTTTTTATTTGGGTGAGTTTTGCCTATTCGTTAAAATTTCTTTGGGCTCCATTAACCGACCGCATACATATTCCAATCCTCGCAAATAAGATTGGTAATCGGCTTGCTTGGACCTTTGTGGCCATTCTGGGTGTCACGGCGGCGATGGTGGCTATGGGGTTTCAAGACCCAGCTGCAAATTTGAGAAATGTTGCTATTTGCGCCGTCTTGATCGGTTTTTTCTCGGCAACGTTAGACATATGTGTTGATGCTTGGCGTGTGGATGTTGCTGAAGATGAGGAACAAGCTATGATGGCCGCTGTTTATCAATTGGGTTACCGCTTCGGGATGATTATAGCGATATCTGGGGTTCTTTGGGTTGCAGATATTAGCTCTTGGCCCATTGCTTATTGGACTGTTGCCGCGATTGCCCTTTTGGGCGCTATGACGCCCTTCTGGGCCAGCCGTCCCGCCGAACCAAAATCCAAAACACTAGCGGAAATTAAATGGTCACGGTTTTTAATTATTATTCCTATTATTGCTGTCGTTTTAATTTTTAAAAAATATGGAAGTGTTGGCGATTTACTCTACATTGTTTTGTTTGTCTTATCATTGCCTTATCTTTTTGCATTCGGGCTTTTAACATGGGGGCGTAAAGCCCTATCAGAACAGGCCATTTACGATATGCCGATTATAGGCGATTTTGCGGATATCATTCGCCGTTTTGGATGGTTGTCATTTCTTCTGCTTCTTATCGTTATGACCTACCGCCTAAGTGATTACACCATGGGTGTCATGGCCTTACCGCTCTATATTGATTTGGGATATAGCAAGGCGACGATAAGTCTAGTCAAAGGGGCTTTTGGCGTCACTATGTTATTAATTGGATCATTTGCGGGGGGGTGGTCCGCCGTCAAATATGGTCTCCCAAAGACACTTATTTTTGGCGCTATACTTACGATAGTTACGAATTTGGCATTTGCCTGGTTAGCTCAAGTCCAAACACCGCTTGCTCAATATTTATTTTTAACGATCGGTGCAGATAATTTAGCAGCTGGTTTTGCGGGCACGGCAATTATTGCCTTTATGTCGCTCCTAACCAATAAGGATTTTACTGCGACGCAATATGCATTGTTTTCGTCCATTGTCGCGTTTTCAGGAAAATCACTTGCAGGGTTCTCTGGCGTCCTTGCAGATATGCTAGAATATCAAAACTTCTTTGTTGTTACCGCTTTATTTGGTATTCCACCCTTATTCGCCGTTATTGTCGGTTGGCGAATAAAATTGCTTGAGCGCGGTAAAGTCAGTCCTACACAAGATTAGCTCTTTAAAGACTTGCGCCAAGTTCTGTTTTTCGTCAATTTCCCAGCGCAATGAACGCGCCGTCCGACATATCAAAACCTGCCTCTAAGGTTACGCCGATGATGGCGCAATATTTGGGCATCAAAGAGGAATGCGGCCCTGAAGTTCTTTTATTCTACCGCATGGGTGATTTTTACGAGTTGTTCTTTGAGGATGCTATTAAGGCCAGTCAAGCCCTAGATATAGCTCTGACCAAGCGCGGAAAACATGACGGCGCGGATATCGCTATGTGCGGCGTGCCTGTTCATGCCAGCGAGACTTACCTTCAAAAGCTCATCAAAAAAGGGTTTCGGGTTGCTGTATGCGAGCAAACAGAAAGCCCGGCAGAGGCCAAGAAGCGCGGCTATAAATCGGTTGTTAACCGTGAGGTCGTTCGCACAGTTACCCCTGGTACTTTAACGGAAGATAATTTGCTTGATGCCCGGGGACGAAATTTTATTCTGGCACTAAGCCAAACTTTGACAGGCGATTTTGCCATAGCCTGGGCAGATATATCCGATGGGCTATTTTATGTTTGTGAGGTTTCTTATGAGCGGCTTCCCAGCGAAATATCGGCCTTGGCCCCGCGTGAATTAGTCTTGCCTGAAAAGCTTTATCAATCGCCTGACATCATGAAATATCTACCACTACAAGAGATAGCTCTGTCTCCCCTACCTTCAACGAAATTTGATGTCCGCTCGGCCCAGCGCCGATTACAAAACCGGTTTGACGTTAAAAGCCTAGACGGTTTTGGCGCTTTTTCAAAAGCAGAGCTCTCGGCGGCGGGCGCGTTACTTGACTATCTGGAGCTCACCCAAGCGGGCTCCCCCGTGCAATTATCGCCGCTGCAAAAACGTTCGGCAAGTGGGTTTATGGCCATAGACCCCGCCACGCGCGCGAGCCTGGAAATAGACAAAACCCAAAAGGGCAAAAAAGCGGGTTCGCTTGTATCCGTCATGGATAAAACCGTCACAGGCCCAGGGGCGCGCTTGCTTGCAGACTATCTTGCCCGCCCCTTGGTGGATTATCATGATATTAATGCCAGACTAGACAGCGTAGATTTTTTCTTTGATGACGCTGCCCAGCGTCAGGCTCTACGCGCCAAGTTAAAAGAAACTAGCGATATGGCTCGCGCCATTAGCCGAATTGCCCTTGGGCGCGGCGGTCCGCGCGATATGCTCACACTCGGGCAGGGGTTGAAATCAGGTGAGCTGATAAATGCGGAGTTCTCAAAATCTCCAAATTTGAAATTTCCTAATAATACGCAGAGCGCTTTGGCCCGACTTAGCTTATCGGATAAAGGCGAGTTGGCCAAATTTGGGTCAGATATAACAAAGGCCTTTTTACTTGATGTTCCGATGATAGCTCGCGACGGAGGCTTTATTGCGCCGGGCTGGTCGCCGTCCTTTGATGAACTGAAAAAACTTCGGGATGATAGCCGCAAAATCGTCGCGACCCTGCAAGCAGATTATGCCCGCGAAGCTGATATTCCGACGCTGAAAATCAAACATAATAATGTGCTGGGTTATTTTATTGAGGTCACGCCTAAATATGCTGATGCCATGCTTTCCAAAGGCGCGGAGAGCAAATTTATTCACCGTCAAACCTTGGTGAGTGGCGTTAGGTTTACTACCACAGAACTTGCCGATTTGGACGCTAAAATCTCCGGCGCGGCGGATAAGGCTCTGGCTCTGGAAGTGGAGATTTTTCAAACGTTCTGTGCCCGAGCGAGTGCCTTTGCAGAAGTGATAAGAGCCTCCGCCTCCGCTTTTGCCGAGCTTGATGTCCAATCGGCTTTGGCCCAATGGGCAAGCGAAAATAATGCCGTTAGGCCGCGAGTCGATGATAGCTATATATTTGACATAAAAAATGGGCGTCACCCCGTTGTCGAAGCAGCTCTGAAAAAAACAGGCGAGGCTGGATTTACCGCCAATGATTGTTTGCTCGACGCCACAATAGGCACGGCTCCAAGACTTACCTTAATCACGGGGCCAAACATGGCGGGTAAATCAACATTTTTACGCCAAAATGCCTTGATGTTTATCTTAGCGCAAGCAGGAAGCTATGTGCCCGCGAGCTCTGCTCATATTGGCACCGTCGATAGCCTATTCTCCCGGGTTGGGGCGTCGGACGATTTATCAAAAGGACAATCGACCTTTATGGTTGAGATGATCGAAACGGCGGCGATATTAAATCAGGCCAGCGAAAGAACATTTGTAATACTCGATGAAATTGGCCGCGGAACATCTACATTTGATGGGTTATCTATTGCCTGGGCCGCAGCAGAGCATCTTCATGCGATCAATAAGTCTCGCGCGCTGTTTGCCACGCATTATCATGAGCTCACGGATCTCATTGAGAGTATGAACGGGGCGAGTAATGCGAGCCTTCGGGCAAAGGAATGGGACGGAGATTTAGTCTTTTTACACGACGTTAAACCTGGAGCGGCGGATAAGTCATATGGTGTTCAAGTTGCAAAGCTGGCGGGCTTGCCGCCTGCTGCGGTCGCCAGAGCCCGCGAAGTTCTCGATAAACTTGAGACGGAACACGATAGTCAGAAGGATAGTTTGGGCGCGCTCCCGCTCTTTACGGCCGCGCTGCCTAAAACCGCGCCTAAACCGTCAGAGATTGAAATGGCTTTGAAGAACCTTAGCGTGGATGAGCTCTCACCGCGCGCGGCGCTTGACCTTATTTATGATCTTAAAGCAAAGCTGACCTAGTGGCTAGAAAACCAAAAATTCAAGAAATACCAGCGCGTATGAATGCGCCGCAAAGTAATATAGACGGCGCGCAATTGCGTGAGCGGTTAACCCTGCTTGCTAAGACATCAAAAAACCTTCGCCCTGACGTTTTAACATTGCTTAAGACGACGCTTGAAAGCGCCAAGCTCTCGGCAAAAGAGCGGTTTGAACGCGGGCGGTTGGACGGGCTAGAAACCGCGCGGCTTCTAGCCTCAATTCATGATGATACCGTAAGAGCCTTATATGATTTCACAACAACCCATATTCAGCGGGTATCAAATCCTACGAAATCGGAGTATCTTTCGCTCTGCGCTGTCGGCGGTTTTGGCCGCGGAGAAATGGCGCCAGAGTCTGATTTAGACCTTCTCTTTCTTGTCACAGATAAAAAAGGGTCGGCCCATACGGAACAGGTGACGGAGTATATTCTCTATATGCTGTGGGATATGGGGCTGAAAGTTGGACATTCTGTCAGAACGATTGATCAGTCTATTAAACTGGCTAAGGAAGATCAGACGATTTTGACCTCGCTTCTCGATATTAGATATTTAGCGGGCGATGAAACATTGGCCAAAACGCTTTATGCGCGCTTTCGCAAAGATATCACCAAGGGGAAGGGCCGCGCTTATATCGCGGAAAAATTGAGCGAAAGAGATGCCCGGCATGAGCGCGAAGGAAATTCTCGCTATGTTATTGAGCCCAATATCAAGGAGGGAAAAGGCGGCTTAAGAGACCTTCATGTTCTATATTGGATTGCCCGTTTTCTGGATAAAGAAGGCCGTATAACAGACCCGCAGCAAGCAAGCGATTATGTTGAGATGGGATTGTTTGATGCAAGCGCGGCAACGCGTTTTGTTCATGCGGCTGATTTTTTATGGCGCTCGCGCATATGGCTACATTTTCTCGCGGGCCGCGCGACTGATACGCTCAGTTTTGATAAGCAAACTCTGTTGGCGCGTAAAATGGGATATGCGTCAGGCCCTGTTGAAGTTGCGGTTGAAAAATTCATGCGCGAATATTTTACAAACGCTAAACAAGTTGGCGCACTAACGCGTATTGCTTGCGCTAAACTGGAAGCTGAAAAAGCGATTTTATTACCCAAGGGTCTTGATGCATTATTGCCTAATTCGCGGCGTAATCTCAAAAATAAAGATTTCATTTTTGACCACGGAAGATTGATGTTCAAAGACCCCTTGGCGATTAAGAAGAAACCGTCTGTCATTATGCAAATCTTTGAAACTGCTGGAAGGCGTAATATTGATATTCATCCAGATGCTTTTTCGGCAATCGATTTTCGTAAAAACCTGATTGATAACGAATTTCGCCGCGACCCTGAAATTTCGCAAATTTTTCAAAAGACATTACTCGGAGCCAAAGCGCCTTATGCGACTTTAAAAGTTATGAATGAGGCGGGCTTGCTAGGCCGATATTTACTTGAATTCGGGGGCATTGTGGCGCGCACACAGTTTAACATGCATCACGCCTATACTGTCGATGAACATAGTCTGCGCTTGGTCGATCACTTTCATGATATTTTATCAGGCCACAAAGAGACGGAGCATCCCGTTTCCACAGCCATCGTCAAGTCATTTTCGGAGACGCAAAAGCTTATCATCTATTTGACCTGTTTACTCCATGATACGGGGAAAGGGCAAGGCGATCAGTGCGTTGAAGGAGCGCAGCTCGCGCGGCGGGCCTGCCGTAGGCTTGGATGTGATCAGGAGGTCACCGACACAGTGTCTTGGTTAGTTCGCAGACATTTGGATATGTCTGAAACGGCTCAGAGGCGCGATATTTCCGATATCGACACAATCGCAGATTTTTCTGAATTGGTCGGGTCCAAAGAACGCCTTGATTTGCTGACCGTTTTAACTGTTGTCGACATCAAATCCGTCGGGCCCGGCATATGGAATGATTGGAAGGCGGTTTTACTCACCAACCTCTATCACAGCACAGCCGCCTACCTTGACGGTAAAACCGAACTTGCCCCGCTCGCCAGAGCTCAAGCAGCAAAGGAGCAGTTTAGAGAAAAATTACCCGGCGGGATGGAAGACCGTATAACGCCGATCACTTCTAGGCTCGGAACACAATATTGGCTTAATTTCGACATGATACAACTCCTGCTTCATGCAAGATTTTATGATCAAGTGATTGAAGCAAAACAGAAGACAGCGGTTCAGACGCGACGGGATCGATCCAATGATATTACCGAGCTTTGGGTTCTAACATATGACCGCCCCTCTCTCTTCGCCGATGTTACGCGGGCTATATCTTCCTGTGGGGCCTCGATAGCAGGGGCAAGATTACACACGGGTAAGGGCGGATTAGTGATGAATATATTCTATCTTCAAAACCCGGATGGACATGCATTCGGGCGTCAAAGTGATCACGCGCTTGAGACCTTAAGGCGGCGCGCAAGGAAAGCGGCTAATGGCGATACGGCTGATATGAAAATTCCTAAGGAAATTAGATCTAAACGCGCGGGGGCTATTCCGGTAAAACCTCGCGTTAGGTTTTTAGATAGTCAATCTCGCGAGTCAACAATCATAGAGATAGAGGCTAGAGACCGTCCTGGTTTACTCTGTCATCTTGCCGAAGCTTTAAGAGATTTCGATATCGATGTTCTCTCGGCCCATATCGAGGTCGTGGGCGAAAAAGCCGTGGACGCATTTTATGTTTGCAATCAAGGGACCCATAGGAAAATATCTGAAAAGCAGAGAGATATTTTAAAAACTAAATTGCTGGAAGTGCTAGAATTAAAACAGCCTAAGAAGGCGGCTTGATGCGCCTTTTAAAGTCAACGGCAATCATTGGAGTTTGGACCTTAATTAGCCGTATACTCGGTTTGGTCCGCGATATATTAATGGCGCAATACCTTGGCGCAGGGGTTATCAATGATGCCTTGGTCACGGCCGTAAAATTGCCAAACCTCTTCCGGCGCATGTTTGCAGAAGGCGCCTTTAACGCCGCCTTTGTCCCGCTCTATGCTAGGCGCATTGAAGAGGAAGGTGACGCCGCCGCCGCCAGCTTCGCAGGCCAGGCTATGGCGGCTCTGTTCTTATTAGTCGCAGCTATTGTCACTGTGTTTCAAATCACCATGCCCTGGTCCTTAAATATGATCGGCTTTGGCCTTGATCGTGTAGGCGAAGGGGGCGCAAGTGCGCCTTACGATCTTGCGGTTCTTTATGCCCGCATAACTATGCCTTATTTATTATTGATGGCTTTAGCAGCCTTGTTTTCAGGTGTGCTGAATACGCGGGGTTATTTCGCAGCGGCGGCCTTTGTTCCAATATTGCTGAATATTGTACTGATCAGTATTTTATTGGTCGCCTCAAAATTAGTCGATAATCTTGAAACCTTAGCCCTTTATATCTCAATAGGCTGGATTGTGTCTGGCGTGCTTCAGGCAGCATTATTAATTTGGGCCATTCGAAAGGCTAAGATAAAACTCCCAATTTTTCGGCCGCGACTGACCCCCGGTGTTCGGCGGCTCGTTACATTGGGTATACCGGGTGTTATCGCTGCAGGTATAACGCATATTAACTTGATGGTGAGCCATTCCATTGCGACGACAATGGATAGCGCGGCGAGCTGGCTTTATTATTCAGACAGGCTTTATCAGCTTCCTTTGGGTATGATTGGAATCGCTATGGGGATTGCGCTTTTGCCAAGCCTTTCAAGAAGCTTGCGCTCTGGCGATGACCTTGGCGCGATGCAAAGCATGAATAGAGCGGCGGAGATATCGGCGTTTCTGACAATGCCAGCAGCGGTTGCTTTAGCCGTTATGCCCGAGTTTTTAATTGCCGGATTATTTGAACGCGGGCTGTTCACATCCATAGATACGGTTCAGGCCGCCAAGGCGCTTCGGATGTTCGCCTTTGGTCTTCCGGCCTTTGTTTTACTTAAAGTCCTCACGCCGGCGTTTTTTGCGCGGGAAAATACTAAAACGCCTATGGTCTTTGCGGGTCTTTCCGCCGTGATCAATCTGGTTGTCGGGGCCAGCCTCTTTTTCACAATAGGATTTTATGGCTTAGCTCTTGGAACAACAATTGCGGCTTGGACAAATGTGATATGCTTGGCGGCGGTTCTTATGCGCGATAAGTTCTTTATTTTGGACGAACGGCTTATGACGAAGCTTCCGCGAATTTTTCTAGCCTCGGCGATAATGGGGTTCGCTTTATATTACCTCGCCCCGAAAGCGCGGCTCTTTTATCAAAATATGATTATCGTTGATTATACCGTTTTAATCGGTGTCTGCGCGATAGGGTTTATTGTCTATCTACTCTCCGCTGCCCTCTTGCGGGCAGTGGATATGAGTGATATTCGCGACGCCTTTAAAAAGAAAGCCGCATAATGTCATATGACGCACACAGCTATTCCGGTCCTCAAAGAGTTTTCTCAGGGGTCCAGCCATCAGGGGATTTGCACTTAGGGAATTACCTCGGCGCTCTGAAAAAATTTGTTGCTTTGCAAGATGAGATGGAATGCGTTTATTGCATTGTTGATCTACACGCGATTACGGTTTGGCAGGACCCGAATATATTGGCCGAACAGACACGCCACATCGCTGCGGCTTATTTAGCGTCCGGCGTCGACCCCAAAAAAGCGATTGTCTATAATCAATCGGCGGTCCGCGCTCATTCTGAGCTGGCGTGGTATTTTAATTGTGTCGCGCGTATTGGTTGGCTTAACCGTATGACGCAATTCAAAGATAAGGCGGGTAAAAATTCAGAAAAAATGTCAGTGGGTTTGTATGATTACCCAGTATTACAAGCCGCGGATATCTTAACGTTTAAAGCCACCCATGTGCCTGTAGGTGAGGACCAAAAGCAGCATCTGGAATTGACCCGTGATATTGCAGCCAAGTTTAATCACGATTTTAATGCGCCAGGCTTTTTCCCATTGTGTGAGCCGGTAATTAAAGGCCCAGGCGCCAAGGTGATGAGCTTGCGGGACGGGACATCAAAAATGTCCAAGTCTGACCCGTCTGATAATTCTCGTATTAATTTGACAGATGATGCAGACATCATTGCCAAAAAAATCCGGAAAGCAAAAACAGATGCAGGCGAAATCCCGGGCCATATTGACGATCTTAAAGACCGTCCTGAGGTGGCTAATCTCGTTGGTATCTATGCCGCATTATCAGACCAATCCGATACCGACGTTTTAAGCGAATATGAAGGAAAAGGCTTTGGCGTTTTCAAACCCGCCTTGGCTGATTTGGCGGTGGAAAAGATGGCGCCAATTACTGATTTGATGAAACGTTATTTGTCCGACCCTGAGGAGCTTAACCTCATTTTATCAAAGGCGGCAGATAAGGCCGCTGAAATTGCGGACCCAATTGTCGCAGATGTGCGCAAAATTATTGGTTTTTGTGGAGCTTAAAATGAAAAAATTTCTGATGCCAATAACGGCCGCTTTTTTGATGGCTTGCTCAGGTCAGGTCGAGAGCGATAACGCCGCGCATGAAGCGCATCAATCACATGCGGGAATTGTTATTTCCTCTGCGCGGGTTTTGCCGCCTTTCCCAGGCCGCGACACCTCCGCAGGATATTTTGAAATTGTAAATCACGGGTCAAAGGCGGACAAACTTATCGCGGCCTCAAGTCCTGTCAGTGAGGTGATAGAAATACATAACCATATTGAAGAAGACGGCGTTATGAAAATGCGCCGCGTTGACGGGATTGATTTGCCTCCTGGTGAAAAAGTGGTTTTCAAACCCGGCAGTTATCATTTGATGATGTTTAAGACGAAATTGCCTGAGGATGAGACCAGTATTCCCCTGACGTTGAATTATCAAAATGCTGAGCCTGTGACTCTGATTGTGGATATTCAACGACATGATGAAGAGGCGCCCGGTTCGGGCTATGGCTCTTCCCATTCGGGCAATTAATAAATTACGGGACGTCTTTGCCAATCTTGAAATTTGGAATTAGGGCTTCGCCCGCTGCTTGTTTCTTTTTGATTTCATCCCGGGTGGCGGCTAATCTTAAATATCTATCGGGGTAAGCTGGATGGGTTTTAGCCCGCACGACGGATTTGGGATTGGTTAGAGCTAATCGCCGCCAAACATCTTCCACGTTATTGGGGTTATATCCCGCGCGGACCATATAATACATGCCAACATAATCTGCTTCAGATTCAAAGGGCCGCGTGTAGCGCGTCTTGCCAAGGGTCACGATTAAGTTGGTCACGACTTTGCGAATATGCCCCATCGTATTGTGGCCGAGTTCATGCCCGATGATTAGCGCCAATTCGTCATCGCTTTTAACAAAATTCATCATGCCGGCCGTCATGGTAATTTTTTTTCCATCGGCATAGGCATTTATAGTTGAGGTTTGGGATAGCCGAACTGGGTATTTGCAAATTTCGACGGGCTTGACATTGACAGAAAAAGTGTCGTCCCCACGTTTGACTTTTATTTCTTTGGGGTTTTCCTCCAATAGAATTTGAAAACGTTTCCCTGTTGCGCTGACGGGCTTTTCTGTGGAGCTAAGTATTATATCTCCGCGTCTTAGCCCAGCCTTATGAGCGGTTGATCCTGGCCTGACATGTAAAATTGAAACATCTTTTTTAGCGCCGAGCTCACGCTTGGCGGCGTCTTTAAGATATTTGGAATAGGACTTCAGGCTATGTGTTGTAACCCCAATATCCAACCGGGTTTTTGGACATAGCTCTTTATTGGTCTCTAGGATTGGCGCAGCCACTCTATTGAGCCGGGCCATAAGGACTTCGATATTGTCAAAAGCGGACTTTTCCTGAAGTTCCTGTTCGGTCGATATTGTGCTTTGGGAAATCCCAGGAATTTGAGTTTGTATGGATGCACAGGCCGTTAAAAACAGAGAAAATATTAAGACACGCTTCATAATAGTATGATGCAAATCTGAGCCGCGGCGTCAATCCGCCTCTTGCACAACTTTCCGTTAGGGGCCATGTAACCTATTAGATTTGTAGCCTGCATATAGGAGCACATGGTGTTTATCCAAACAGAAGATACCCCAAACCCCGCAACCTTAAAATTTTTACCCGGTAAAGACGTCACGGGAGAGGGCCAGCCGCCCGTTGATATACAGCGGGGCGGAGACGTCTCAGCTGCGCCATTGGCCGAAATGTTATTTATGATACCTGATGTGACGCGTATTTTTTTCGGTAGCGATTATATCTCGGTGTCAAAATCTGAGGACGCGCAGTGGAAACATCTAAAGCCAGCCGTTCTGGGCGCGATTATGGATTTTTATGTTGCAGGCGGCGTTCCTTTATTGGACCAATTGGCTAACGCCGAGGTTGATGACCATGTTTATGAAGGCGAGACTTTGGAAATCGTCGAGCAAATCAAAGAACTCATTGAGCTCAGAGTGAGGCCAGCTGTGGCCCAAGACGGCGGAGATATTGTCTTTAAACATTTTGATGACGCTGATGGCTCGGTTTATTTGGAAATGCGTGGAGCCTGCGCGGGATGTCCTAGCTCAACTATGACCCTTAAATCAGGTATCGAGAATCTGCTGAAACATTATGTGCCAGAAGTTACGCGGGTCGAGCAAGCCATCCAGTAATGCGCATCCTTGCCCTGGATAGTACAGGTCCTTATTGCACAGCGGCAATTTGCGATACTGCTAAGGTATTGGCTTATAAAACCGAAAAAATTGACCGCGGTCATGCCGAACGTCTTGCACCTATGGTGGATGAGACTTTAACGCAGGCGGGATTGCGACCCGTAGAAATTGATAGGCTTGCGGTTTGTACGGGCCCTGGTAGTTTTACAGGGACGCGCGTCGCGTTGGCCTTTGCCAAAGGATTTTCGCTCCCGCGAAAGCTGCCTGTTGTTGGCTTGTCATCTTTGGGGATATTAGCCGCTCATTATGACCCAGAAGGGAAAAAAAATATTGTTACCTGCGTGGATGTGCGCCGCGGACAAATAAGCTGGGCAGCAATTTTCAAGGGCGTTATGATACACGGCCCTATCACGCAAGACGTTGAAGCCGCGCGTCGAGCCATCGCTAGATTATCACCAGATAATATAATAGAAGACGGCGTGGTTGATGCCCGAGTTTTGGCTTGGGTCTGCGCTCACCTTAATCCAGATGATTATCCTGCCCACCCGCTTTATTCGCGCGGGCCAGATGCAAAGCTACCAAGCGGTATTATGCTCAAATGAGTCGTAGTTTGCATGTTAGAGATGCCGCCCGAATGGCAGAAATTCACGCGCAGTCTTTCTACAAGGGCTGGCCAGCGGCAGAGATGCATAAACATGTTACCCAAGATCTGTGTTTTGGTCATGGGCGGCCCTTAGACGGATTTCTGATATTGCGGCACGCAGGCGGTCAAGCCGAAATACTCACAATCGCGATTGATAGAAGTGCGCGCAGGCAAGGCATTGCGGGGGCTTTATTGGATGTTGCAGAGACTGAGCTCTTAGATTTAGGTGTTGAACTGTTGTTCCTTGAGGTGGCTGAGGATAATGAGCCCGCCAAAGAGTTTTATAAAAAACACAGCTTTAAACCGATAGGCAGGCGCCCCGCCTATTATAAGCGCAAAATGGGCCGTGTTGCCGCGCTGAATTTTAAAAAAGCTTTGCGCTAAACAACTAGACTATAATCGTACATCAGAGTAATAGATTCGCATGGGTAGTTGGATAGAGAAAAAATGCGCTGAACGTGGGCTGCGCATGACAGATCAACGCAAAGTCATTGCGAAAGTTCTGTCAGAAGCCAAGGATCATCCGGATGCGGAAGAGCTCTACGCGCGTGCCTCTAAGATTGATTCAAATATATCTCTGGCGACTATTTACAGAACTGTGCGCCTCTTTACAGAAGCGGGCATTATTGAAACCCATGATTTTCGCGATGGCCGAGCGAGATATGAAACAGCAGATGATGATCATCATGATCACTTGATTGATGTGACCAGCGGTGAAGTCATTGAATTTGTCGATGATGAAATTGAGGAACTTCAAAAACGTATTGCCGCGAAACTGGGATATGAATTGGTCGATCACCGACTTGAGCTTTATGGGCGTAAGGTTAAATCCCCAGCTTAGACACGCCACCTGCACCCTAATTTTCCAATTTTAGGGAAATTCTGTAAAAAATTCTCCTAAAACGCTAAATTGGCATCCTAATTGCTTGGCTATAACTGAATTTTTTAAGGTGCTTCAGTTATGTCCAATTTTAAGAAACAAATTTTAAAACCTGTCCTCGTTTTAGCGCTCATCTGGGGCGGCGTTTCAATGCTTCAAGCGCGCGGTGTTGATGGTCATGCTATGTTGCAAACCATTGAAACCCAGTCTCATGCGACGGCAAGCCTGGTTGAAGAAAAAGCCGAACCTGTTCTTGAGCTTGCAGGCAAATTTGATGAAAATGTTCAAAACCTTAACAATAAGGCGAAAGAAATTCAGAGTAATCTCCAACCTCAAGGATATATCGTAAAACGCGTTGTCGCAGATAAAGCATCACCTGCCATTAAGGTTGCGACATGGGCTGATCGTTCAATGAGCCTCCCCGCCATATTATTGATACTCGTTTTTGGCGGCGTGTTTTTCTTTCTAGGCTTTTCGGGTCCAAACTCTTATTTAGGTAACCGTCACTAAGGCTTGCGGTGGGTCTTATTCGGGCTTATAGCCCGCTCACACCTTATGTGAGATAATTATGACCGTCCTGTTACCGCGCGATGAAAACGCGTCCCGTAAACTTGACGTTCCAAAGAAGGCTAAGGCCTTTAAGGACGGCAATGTTACATCTGATAAACCCCGAGATATAAATAAGCCTGTGATTGCCAAAGGTGACCCAAAGGCAGACGGGCCTTCGCCAAACACAAACACCAAAAAGGTCTTCATTAAGACCTATGGCTGCCAGATGAATGTTTATGATAGCGAGCGCATGGCTGATGTGCTCGCTCCCATTGGCTACGCCCCGACCGAGGCGCCTGACCATGCCGATCTTGTCATTCTCAATACCTGCCATATCCGGGAAAAAGCCGCCGAGAAGGTCTATTCAGAGCTGGGCCGTATTCGCCAGCATAAGGAGAAAAACAAGCCGGAGATGAAAGTCGCCGTGGCGGGCTGCGTCGCCCAAGCCGAGGGCGAGGAGATTATGCGCCGCGCTCCTGTCGTCGATATGGTGCTCGGCCCGCAGACCTATCACAAGCTGCCCGAAATGATTGCCAAGGTTCACCGCGGCATGGGTGATGTGCTTGAGACCGAATTTGACACGCTTGAAAAATTCGACCAACTGCCAGCGATGCGCCAACCCAAAGGCTTTTCCTCCTTTCTGACCATCCAAGAGGGCTGTGATAAATTCTGCACCTTTTGCGTTGTGCCCTATACGCGCGGGGCTGAGGTCTCCCGCCCTGTTAGCCAAATTGTGGCCGAGGCGCGCAATCTCGCCGCCCAAGGCGTGCGCGAAATTACGCTGATTGGGCAAAATGTAGATGCTTACCGCTCGGAAGGTCCAGACGGCTCGCAATGGGGGCTGGGCGAGCTCATCGAACATGTCGCCCTGATTGGAGGGATTGACCGTTTGCGATTTACCACATCCCATCCACGCGACATGGATGATGAGCTGATTGCGGTTTTGGGCCGCGAGACAAAACTCATGCCTTATCTGCACCTGCCGATACAGGCGGGCTCCAACAAAGTGCTCCACGCGATGAACCGCGGCCATAGCTATGAGGATTATAAATCTCTCATCGCCAAAATCCGCGCCGCGCGCCCTGATATTGCGCTGTCGGGCGATTTCATCGTTGGCTTCCCCGGCGAGACAGAGGCTGATTTTGAGCAAACGATGACATGCGTGGAAGAGATCGGCTATGCCAGCTCCTTCTCCTTTAAATATTCCATCCGCCCCGGAACGCCGGGAGCCTCCATGCCGCGCCAAGTGCCCGAAGATGTAAAATCAGAGCGCCTCAAACGCCTCCAAGATTTGCTCTATACCCAGCAGATGGCCTTTAATAAGTCTCTCATCGGGCGAACCCTTGATGTGCTGGTCGAAAATGGCGGGCGCGATGACGGACAGCTCTTTGGCCGCTCGCCCTATCTCCAAGGCACCCATTTTGACGGCCCGCTAGACCTCGTCGGGCAAATCGTGCCCGTGCTCATTACAGGGGCAGGGCGGAACTCGCTGACGGGAGAGCTGGCTTAAATAGGCGCTCCCAGCCTTATTTCTAGAGCCTTCTTGCTAGCTATAAGGATTGCTAGCTATAAGGATAAGGCGTGGACTGATCGCTCTCATACTACACCTCGCGTTTTAGCCGTAGGGCCTCTTTTGCCGCTTGCTCGGCCTCGCGGGT
>CAYXEB010000033.1:0-18819 GCA_964463835.1 uncultured Hellea sp. | reverse complement strand
TCTCAACCTTCGCCTTTTTGTTAGTCATCGGCGTGATTGTCGATGACGCCATCATAGTCGGCGAGGCTATCCATTTCAAAACCGAACAAGGCGAAACAGGATTGGACGCGGCTGTAAATGGGACAACCATGGTGATTAAACCCGTTATCTTTGCCGTTTTAACGACGATGATTTTCTTTATGCCCAATATGTTTTTCTCAGGCGGCATGGGTGAGTTCACCCGAGCTATTTCCTTCGTGGTAATTTTAGCTTTGTTCTTCTCATTGGTAGAGTCGCTATTTATTTTGCCCGCTCATTTAGCGCATTTAAAACCTGTCGATCCGCAAAATCCAATCACCCGCTTTCAAGCAAAATTATCTGACAGCCTAATTTGGCTGGCCAACCATGTTTACCAACCCGTCATAAAAACAGCGCTGCGCAGACGTTACCTAACCGCCTCAGTATTTGTCGCCCTCATGATTTTAACCGTGGGTATAATGACGAATGGTCTTGTAAAATCCGAGTTTTTCCCCTCCGGCGAATCCGATCAAATTGATATTAATGTGCAGCTACCAGAGGGTACGCCCTATACACGCTCCTTAGAAGTTCTTAAACAAATCCAATTTGCTGAGAAACAGCTAGAAGAAGAAATAAAAAAGCGCGACGGGGCGCTAATAGAAAATTGGTACACGCGCTCACGCGACAATAACGTTTTGGCTTTAGTCAAACTCGTCCCCCCTGAAACACGCACATTAACTGCTAAAGAAACGGCGGAGCGCCTGCGGGAATTAATTGGCGAAGTCCCTGACGCAGAAACCATCACCGTGAATTACCGCAATCAAAATAATGGCCCTGCCCTTGCCTATGTGATTAACGCCAAAAACCCGGATGACCTCACGGCTGCGGCTGCTGATTTGATGCAAAAACTACGCAGTTTTGACGGCGTCTTTAATGTCGTCAATGATAGCCAAAGCGCAGCCCAAGAAGTGCAATTTGACCTCAAGCCTGGGGCGAACGCGCTTGGCGTCACGACTGAAGATATCGCCCGTCAAATCCGCCAAGGTTTTTTCGGCGCGGAAGTACAGCGCCTCCCGCGCGACGGCGAAGATGTTCGTGTCTATGTCCGTTTCCCTCGGGAAGACCGGGAGTCGTTAGATTTCCTAAAATCGATGCACATTAGAACTGTTGATGGCCGTGAACTGCCCTTGTCCGCCGTGGCTGACTTGCGCTTCGAAGAAGGCATTTCCCGCATCCGCCGGCGCGAGCGTCAGCGCGCCGTGGTTATAAGCGCGGAAGTTGCCGCAGAGCGCACCCAAGAAGTACGCGATGCCCTAAAAGATAATTTCTTTGAAGACTTCGATCGCCGTCATCCCGCCGTAAGCCGCGGTTCTACGGGTGGATCTCTCGAACAAGAAACCATGCAAAATGAAATGCAGCTCTTTTTAATGATTGCCATAGGCGTGGCTTATTTCCTCGTCGCCGTGTCTTTTAAATCTTACTCTGAACCCATCTTAATTCTATTAGCAGCAATTCCCTTTTGTTATACGGGAGCCATTCTTGGACATCTCATTATGGATCATCCGATGTCGATATTATCGAGCCTTGGCATATTCGCGGCTGCGGGGGTTGCCGTAAATGATAATCTGGTGCTTCTTGATTATGTTCACAAACTGCGAGATAGCGGTATGGACGGTGCTGAAGCTTTAGTCGAGGCTGGAACCCGTCGTTTCCGTCCTATTTTGCTAACATCGCTAACAACCTTTATCGGCCTGCTACCGCTATTATTGGAGCGCTCCATTCAAGCGCAATGGCTCATCCCCATTGGGATTAGCCTGGCCTTCGGTGTTCTCTTTGCCTTGTTTGTAACGCTGTTCTTCGTCCCAGCCCTTTACGGCATTGGCGCAGATATTTGGCGCGGGGCCAAATTCCTATGGACACGCGAACGCCAGCCAAATTTTACTGCTAAGCTTACTTAATGCTGTTCCCGATTAAGGAATGCAGGGATTGAGAGCAATCTTGTGATTTTTGACTAAAGTTGCTTTTAATAATAGGTATATAGATAATTGCTAAAATGGGGAATTTTATGACCATCACTTTTTATGATTATAAAATGGCTCCTAGCCCTAGGCGGGCACGAATTATATTGGCTGAAAAGAACGTGCCACATGAAAATATTCAAATAGACATGATGACGGGGGCGCAGTTTTCTGACGCGTACCGCGCAATTAATCCTAACTGTACTATCCCAGCTCTAAAACTCGATGACGGGTCGATTTTGACAGATAATGCGGGCATCGCAGTTTATCTTGAAGATACCTATCCAGATCCCCCGCTTATGGGCCGTACGCCGCTCGAAAAAGCTGAAGTCGCGACGTGGCAAAGTAAACTTGAGTTAGGGTTTTCAATGGCTGTAGCCCATGCTTATCGCAACACCAATCCCGACATGAAAAACCGCGCGCTCCCAGGGCCAAATAATTACGAACAAATCCCTGCCCTGAGCGAGCGCGGGCTAAAACAAATTGATGACTTCTTTGAGATGTTTGAAAAACACATTGAAGGCCGAGAATTTATTGCCGGCGATCATATATCCATTGCAGATATCACGGCAGCTTGTACCTTTGATTTTGCCAAGGCCGTAGGCAAACGCATCACTGATGAGATGACAAATACCAAACGTTGGAAAGATGGGCTCAAGCAAAGGCCCAGTTTTAGAGCCTAATCATTTATATCCTAAAAACCTCTAGGCTTTTGAGGCTAAGGTGTAGGTGACAAAAAGGATGAGAAAGTATTGGCAGTCCCTAGGGGAATCGAACCCCTCTTTCCAGGTTGAAAACCTGGCGTCCTAACCGATAGACGAAGGGACCGCATCAACTTGTTCGGCGATATATCTAGGCCTTGCCTCGCTTGCAAGAGGGTATTTCGATATTTTTCATGTTATCGGCTGAGAAATTGCCAAATCAACCAATTGTAAGTCTATTGATTTACGGCCTTGCCAATTATTAGCTTTAAGACGCCCGGCAACATGCACTCTTGGGGCATTGGGGTCTAGCAAAATGTCCGCCAAACCGGACTCGCTAGCTTGAAAACAAATACCCGATAGACGTCCGCCGATTCCATCTTCAAATGCGAATCGCACATGCCCCGTTCCAACACGCTCAGCATAGGCAATACGCAGGTCCGGAAAAGCAAATATGGGTTGTGGGTTCCCAGCCCCATAAGGCGCGACTTTATCGATAACTTCCATAATAGAGGGACATATAGCGCTAGGCGCAAGTAAGGCGTCAATTTTTATAGATAGATGCTTGCGAGCCTCGTCCACCTCAGGAGAGAGCTCGTTATTTAAAAAGGCTGTTAGCTCTGCAATGCGGTCAGCCGTGACTGTTAGGCCGCCTGCCATAGCATGTCCGCCCCCACTGATAAGAACACCTGCGTCGCGGGCCTTAGAGATCGCCGCGCCAAGATTAACGCCATGCATAGACCGCCCCGAGCCCTTGCCTATTCCTTCATCATTCACGCCGATGACAATGGCGGGTTTGTTAAAACGCTCTTTAAGCCGCCCTGCAACAATTCCAATTATGCCGGGATGCCAGCCTGTCATATCCACAACAATCACAGCCGTCTCATTGGGGAGCTTATAGGCCTCTTCCAGAGCCTCGTTTATCATCTGCTCTTGCAGGGCTTTTCGTTCGTGATTGACACGATCTAGTTCCGCGGCGTGGGAATAAGCAAGCTGGCTGTTCTCTGTTGATAAAAGCTGCGCGCCCATTGTTGCTTTGCCGATACGTCCACCAGCATTAATTCGGGGCCCTAAAATGAACCCACAATCATATGTCGTGAAGGGCGGGTTGACGCCAGCAATATCCACCAAGGCATTTATACCTATATTGCCGCCCTGAGATAACACTTTCAGACCTTGCGAAACTAAGGCGCGGTTTAGCCCCGTGAGACTTACAACATCACACAAGGTCCCTAATGCCGTTAAACCTATAAAGTCCAATAGGTTAGGTAAATTTTCTAATCCTCGCCTGCGAGCTTCGCGGTTAAGCGCGACTAAAACCATGAAGGTTACGCCCGCGGCCGCGAGGTGCCCTAAGCCTGATGTGTCATCTGAACGGTTCGGGTTGACCAAAGCCGCGCAAGGCGGAAGGTCTCCGTCCATAAGGTGATGATCGACAACCACGATAGTCAGGCCCAAATCACGGGCCTCTTCTAGCGGTCCTCGCGCCGCTGCGCCGCAATCAACTGTAATTATAAGATCATTGCCCTCGGACTTGAGCTTTCGGAAGGATTCAATGGAAGGGCCGTAGCCTTCTTTCAATCTGTCCGGGACATATAAGCCAATTTCTACGCCAAAGACCCTGCCCCATTTAATGAGCTGCGCGGCTGATGTGCCGCCATCGGCGTCATAATCTGCAAAGACAGTTATCTTTTGCTTTGCCTCGACCGCGTCCATAATCAAGCTCGCCGCAATATCCATATCTCGAAGTGTAGAAGGGTTTGGCAATAGGCCGCGTAGGGTGGGCTTTAAGAATGTTTCTATATTGTCAGCGTCTATGTTACGCCCTGCCAAGAGACGAGCGGTTAGAGTATCTAAGCCCCCGGATTGCTCGAGCACCGTAATCTGCGTCTCGTCTTGGCAGCGCATATGCCATTTTAATCCTCTGCAAGATGATTGCACATCGAGAAAACTTGGTTTCTCATCAATGTGACTAGACGGGGCGATCAGACCGCATGCGTTGAATCGCGCCATCAACAGAATTCATGATAAACGTATGGGTATGAACTCGGTCTCCGCGGATTTTTACGCCGTCCAAAAGGCTGCCTTGCGTGACCCCCGTTGCAGAAAAAATCGTCGGGCCAGCTGCTAATCCATCAAGATCATATTTCTTATCAAGGACATCTATCCCAACGCGTCTGGCGCGGGCAACCTCGTCGTCATTGCGAAAATGTAACCGACCTTGCATTTGACCGCCGACACACCGCAATGCTGCCGCCGCTAACACGCCTTCTGGCGCACCGCCGCGTCCTATATAGATATCAATCCCTGTTTCGGGGTCCATCGTTGCAATCACGCCCTGAACGTCTCCATCAGTAATCAATGAAATACTCGCATTGATATTACGAAGGTCTGCAATGATGTCGGCGTGGCGCGCACGGTCCATAACGCAGACGGTAATCTCGGATGGCTTGACGCCTTTGGCTTTAGCTAGAGCTTTCACGTTATCGGCTGGCGATTTGTCGAGATCAACAAGGCCAGGCGCAAACCCAGCACCTATGGCTATTTTGTCCATATAAGTATCTGGCGCATATAAAAGGCCACCCTTGGGCGCAAAAGCTATGACCGCTAGTGCATTGGCCATAGCTTTGGCTGTGAGCGTTGTGCCTTCTAAAGGATCTAGCGCGATATCTATCTCTGGGCCCTTACCTTTACCAACCTCTTCGCCGATATAAAGCATCGGCGCTTCGTCGCGCTCGCCTTCGCCGATTACAATACGTCCGCGTATATCCATTGCGTTGAGCGAAGTCCGCATGGCATCAACCGCCGCTTGATCGGCCGCTTTTTCGTCACCCCGGCCTACCATATAGGACGCCGCTATCGCTGCTTTTTCGGTCACCAGAGCCGCTTGCAACGCAAGTCCCGGGTTAAATCCTATTACTGACATGAAATAAGTCCGCCTATAAGAATCATTTATATGCTTCTAGCATATTTATTCAGCCGCTTCCTGCCGAATGGATGACAAGAACTGTTTAACATTACGCGCAGCTTGCCGGATTCTCTGCTCATTTTCGACTAAGCCTATGCGCACGTAACCTTCGCCGTTTTCACCAAATCCATTTCCGGGCGAAACGGCGACCCTAGCTTCCTCCATAAGCCTTTTTGAAAACTCTAACGACGACATGTTTCCAAGCCCTTCGGGCAGGGGGGCCCAGACAAACATTCCCGCGCATGGTGGCGGCAAGTCCCATCCAGCTCGAGCAAAGCTCTCGACTAAAACATCACGCCGTGTTCGGTAGATTTCTCGAAACTCTGCAACACAATCTTGAGGGCCGTCCAAGGCCGCGCAAGCGGCCACTTGAATTGGGGTAAAGGCCCCGTAATCCAGATATGATTTTACTCTCGCTAATGCTGCAATCAAACGCTTGGAACCCACAACAAATCCCATACGCCACCCCGCCATAGAATATGTCTTAGATAAAGATATGGTCTCGATCGCGACCTCTTTGGCGCCTTCCACTTCGAATATGGAAGGCGGCGGATCACCAAAATATATTTCAGAATAAGCAAGGTCGGATAAAATTATAATATCGTGCTCCCGCGCAATGGCGACAATCTGTTCATAAAACGTCAAATCGGCGGTCTTTCCGGTCGGGTTTGACGGGAAACAGACAACGATTGCGAGAGGTGGCTTATCAGCCTCTGCGAGGGCTTTCTTGACGCCCGCTAAATACTCCTCCGCAGTTATAGCCGAAATCGGTTTAATAACGCCGCCGCAAATAATAAACCCATAAGCGTGAAGCGGATATGATGGATCGGGCGCAAAAACAATATCGCCCGGCGCCGTAATGGCTTGGGCTAAATTGGCAAACCCTTCTTTGGAACCTATTGTCGCGATAATCTCGTCTTCAGGATTTAAGTCGACATCAAAACGGCGTTTGTAATAGCGCGCCGCCGCCTGCCGAAGTCCCAAAATTCCCCGCGAGACGGAATAGCCCGTTGTCCGCGGTTTTTGAACGGTTTCAATTAATTTATCGATGACATGTTGAGGCGTTGGCGAGTCTGGATTACCAAACCCGAAATCGATAATATCCATGCCCTCATGTCTAAGCTTTGCCTTAAGTTTATTCACTTCAGCAAAAACATAAGGCGGGAGCCGCTTTATTCTGTAAAATTCCTCATAATCTGAATTTGGCATGAATAGGTCTTATAATCTATTGAGGATCATCTGCTTTGTAGGCATGCACTTTAGCGCGAAGGGCTTCGATATCTTGCACAACGTCACCTGTTCCTCCAAGGCTTTCTCCCGAAATTACTGCCCCAAATCCATCTTGTAACCTCACGAGTTCTTTTGCATCTTCATCCCATGCGGATAATGACCGCAAATCATTTGGCGCGGCTGGCGCAGCCGAAATATCCGGATAGCCTTCAACATTGCGTATTTCGTCAAACCAGCCCGACATTTTTAGTTTTTCAAAGTCTGGGAGTTTAACCGTTTTACAGGCCGTTAAGTTAAACGCCGCGATCAAAAGGATCATACGATTTAGGATGCGGAAATTCATGTTTAACCTTCGTGAGTCTGTATTGGCTAAGATATGAGCGAAATTTTTAATCAGGTCACCTATAAATTTCATTTCATTATGGAAAGACAGCGGGATTTATAAGGCCTGTTGTTTCATCCCACCCTTGCACAGCATTATAGTTCTGAATGGCTTGTCCAGAAGACCCTTTTGTCAGGTTGTCAATAACGCTGATAATTATCGCGCGGCCTTCACGCCTATCTGCAAAGATACCTATACGGCAGTGATTGCTGGCGCGTATATGCCGAGTTTGCGGGACGACACCCGCTTTTTCAATGTGAACGAAGGGCTCACCTCCATAACGCGCTTCATAAACCTGTCTCAGGCTCTCCACGGTCACCCCGTCATTCAAATTCACATAGCAGGTGGCAATCATACCTCTATTCATGGGAATGAGGTGTGGGGTAAAGCTAACTTTTCCATCTAAACCACTGATATAGTTTACCATTTGATCTATTTCGGGCGCATGACGGTGAGTAGCGACCCCATAAGCATGCGCTCCGTCGCTTACTTCACTATAGCTTAGGGAGGCCAATGCTTTACGCCCCGCACCTGTAACGCCAGATTTGGCATCAATAATAATATCCGTACTGTCAATCATAGCCGCATCAAGGGCTGGTAAGAGCGCCAATAAGGTACTGGTGGGATAACATCCAGGACAAGCGACGAGCTTTGCCCCTTTCAAATCTTTTCGTGCATATTCGGTCAGGCCGTAAACAGCCGTTTCCAATAGCTCATGAAACCCGTGCGGTCGCCCATAAGTGGCCGCATATAGATCAGGGCTTTTAAGCCGAAAATCTGCCGAGAGGTCTATGACTGTGTCAACTTTATCTATGATTGAGGCGATGGTCTCTTGGCTTGCGCCGTGAGGCAAGCAGGCAAAAGCAACATCAACACCGCTAAAATCGACTTCATCCACGGTCACGACATCAGGGAGCCCTAAGGCCATGAAATTAGGATATATATCCCCATAAGGTTGCCCTGCCCGGCTATGTCCCGTCAAAGCAACAAGGTTTAACTTGGGATGAGCCGCAATAAGACGCACGGCTTCAGCACCTGTATAGCCCGACGCGCCTAATATAACTGCATTTTTCATGTTTAACTTTTCTAATCTTAAATCTGGTCAACAAAAAAGGCGTCCCGACTCTCTCGAAACGCCTGATTATAGACCGATATATGTATCTTAATCTTTAACGTTTCGAGAACTCGGAACGTATTACCCAAACTGGGAAGAAAGTAAGCTTTCTGATTAACGTTTCGAGAACTGGAAGCTCTTACGAGCTTTTGCCTTACCGTATTTCTTACGCTCAACAACACGCGAGTCGCGCGTAATAAAGCCAGCGGCTTTAAGGGGTCGTCGGAGGGCTGGCTCGTAATAGGTTAGCGCCTTGGTAATCCCGTGACGCACCGCGCCAGCTTGACCTGACAATCCGCCGCCTTTGACTGTGGCAACAACGTCATAGCTATCAACACGCTCGGCAACTTGAAAAGCCTGCGCGATAATCAAACGCAGAACAGGGCGAGCAAAGTAAACTTCTTGGTCGCGACCATTGATTGTGATTTTTCCATTACCAGGCTTAATCCAAACGCGGGCAATAGAGTTTTTACGCTTTCCTGTCGCATAAGAACGACCTTGCGCGTCAATTTTAGGCTCTGGAAGCGGCGCTGATTCTACGGCCGGCACGTCAGAAGCGGCAACAGTACCCTCCATGACATTCTTCAAGTCTTCTAATGTTTTAGTCTCAGCCATTGTCTTAGGCTCCCTTCACATTTTTAGGGCTCATCGCTTTAAAATCGATGACTTCTGGGTTTTGAGCCTCATGTGGATGCTCTGAACCAGCATATACGCGCAGATTTGAAAGCTGTTTACGCGCCAAAGGGCTTTCCTTTGGCAACATACGCTGAACGGCTTTACGCATAACGCGCTCTGGGAAACGGCCATCAAGAATTTTATCCGCTGTGCGCTCTTTCAAGCCGCCCGGATATCCTGTGTGCCAGTAATAAACTTTGTCATTACGCTTCTTGCCTGTGAAAGCAACTTTCTCAGCATTAATGATGATGACATTATCGCCGTGATCGATGTGGGGCGTGTAGGTCGGAAGGTGTTTACCGCGAAGGCGCATGGCAATGAATGTTGCAAGGCGTCCAACAACGACATCCTCGGCATCAATCAAAATCCATTTCTTCTCAACCTCGGCGGTTTTGACGAATTTTGTGGTTTTCATATTATCCTCTATGAATTCAGCAGGACGAATAACTCGCATCGCTTCTTTCGTGATGGCGCTATGTACAGAGGTCCAATTAGGGCGTCAACACATAAAAGCGAGAACCTTCTCTTAAAAATATAATAAAAACAGATACTTAATGAAGGGGTATTATTTTACCACATAATGTAGGTTAAATTTTATGAAGTTACACGAGGTCCAACTGCATTATGACGCTTTCGTGTTAGGTAATTTACGTGGATTTATATTATAAAGGTTTTGTTAACGACGAACTAAAGGAGTTCAATATGTCAAAACTGATAAAATCTACTCTGATAGCTATGACTATGGTGGGTGGTCTAGCTGTTCAAGCACAAGCTCAAAGCTCATCTCAATTTAGAGGCGGCGGCTTTGGTGTAAATTCGCAAAGTTTCAGTCCGAGATTTCAAAGTAGAGGCTTTAGCAATACGCGCTTTGTTAATAATGGCCGTTTCGTAAATCGGCGAGGCTTCAACAATTCACGTTTCGTAAATCGACGCGGGTTTAATAATTTTAATTCATTCGGAGTTGGGTTTAATAATCGCGGATTTAATAACCGCAGATTTAACAATCGTGGGTTTAACTCGTTCGGACTTGGATTTAATTCTTTCGGCGGCGGGTTTAATTCGTTTAGTGTTGGGATTAATTCTTTCGGCGGCGGATTTAATTCATTTGGCGGACGTGGTTTCGGTTCCAGCAAATTCGGCGGAAGCCGTTTTGGATCCAGAGGGTTTAGCCGTTTTGGATCCAGAGGATTTAGCCGCAGAGGATTTGGCGGTAGAGGATTCTCAAGAGGGTTTCACTAACATCATTTAAGATCTTAATTGATCTTATCTTTTTAAATTGCGTAACCCAGCTTAGGCTGGGTTAACTATGGATGCGTTAAAAACAACGACCGGCTCAAAAAAATCTGTATTTATCCATAAAACTCTCTAGGACGAATACCATGAAATTTTCTTTGATTACGTTTACGGTTTTAACCGTCTTCCTAACGGCTTGCGGCGATCCGCACACTAAAGCGGCTACATCCGACCTCCCATCTACAGACATTATAGTCAATTCAACCTCAGAGCTATCGGCCCCCGCACCAATTATCCTCGCAACATTCGTTCCGAATAGCGTAGCAAGCTGGCTAGGTCATATCATCATGATTGATGAGGATGGAAACCTTCACCGCTCAACAACAGACTCGCAAACCCATTTGGTTGAAAAAGGAAACTTCACTTCAGCCATTGGTCTCGGCCGAATTGAGAACCCTGGCGTGTTCCTCGCTGTAAATAAAAAGGGAACGCTGAAAGCCTTTATTGAGTCTGATAATGAGGGCAACTTCAAACCTCTACCTGTCTCCATTGATGATAGTACCCGCCTCACCGCTTTTTGCCAAAACTCCACTCCAAGTCCTAACTCGATTTGGGCCGTAAACAGCGGCGGCGATGTGACAGAGTATAACGTCCTTATTACTGATAACGCCTCTGTCGCAATTGATCCGATGGAAACTAATGTTGGGAGAGCTGCCTGTACACCCCTCACCTATGATGAGGATCAATCCATCAGCGTAGATGTCAAGGCGCGTTACCTTACCATTGAGACAAAGGGGCAAACGAAGACTGTCTCTATAACAAGTGGTTTGAGTATCGCGGGCATTTCCAATCCTGCCTATGCCAGCGCGACAACTGCGAATATGGGCAGCGTATACCGAGACGGCGTGGTTTTAATTAATGAGAAAAACTCTGGCCGGATAGTTCTTATTGCCCGGGATTATTTTAAGGATGCTGTCCAACGTTAAAAGTTGCGTTTACGGGCCGCGCGCATCATCGCGATGACGGCTAAAAATACGAAGATTGCGGAGAATTGATGCAGCAAAGCAAGCCAAAGCGGATCGCCCGCAATGAGCGTACATATACCCAATATAATTTGCCAGACTAGGAATACGAAAAATACTTTTGCGTATTTATAAATATACCGATTGACCCGGGTTGATAATAAGACCCAAATGGCAACCCCTAATATAATATAGGCGAGTGTCCTGTGATTAAACTGGACCGCTGCAATATTCTCAAACGCATTTTTCCAAACGGGACTCAGTTGGTTATATCCAACGGGGATGATGTCTCCATCCATTAAAGGCCAGCTGTTATAGGTTTTGCCTGCATGTAATCCGGCCACAAAGGCCCCTGATAGTATTTGTAAAAACACCAGCAGCGCTAAGAGCGTCGTTCGATTTTTATACGTCTTGTCTAAGGCACTTCGCGGCCATAATTCCCGTTGATTTTGCCAAAGCCATAACAAGGCCCCCAATATGATAAAGGCTATACCCAGATGGGTTGCAAGCCTATATTGACTAACATCAACGCGGTCATTGGTTAACCCGCTAGATACCATCCACCAGCCGATCGCACCCTGTATACCAATGAGCAACATAATCACGAAAAACTTAAATTCTTGCCCTCGTTTTAGGCGCCTCCTAGCCCAAAAAAAGAAGAACGGTAGAGCATAGGCTAGCCCAATAACACGGCCTAATTGCCGGTGGCTCCATTCCCAAAAATAGATAAACTTAAATCCGTTCAAATCCATATCTGGATGTTCTTCCGTGAACTCCGGAATTTGTTGATATTTTAAAAACTCACTTTCCCAAGCCTCTAAAGAAAGCGGGGGTAGCGCTCCTTTTATCGGCGCCCATTCAGTTATGGAAAGGCCAGAATTGGTGAGGCGTGTCGCTCCCCCGATAACAATCACTGCCATGACCAGAACCATGACAAAAAACAACCAATATTCGACGCCACGGTCAGATCTCTTTAAACTCATCTCAGCCATTTGTTTTATATGACATATATAACGGCGTAGCGCGTAATATTTTTTGTAAATTTTGAAAAATGATGGTCGGAGTAGCAGGATTCGAACCTGCGACCCCTAAGCCCCCAGCTTAGTGCGCTACCGGACTGCGCCATACTCCGAAACCATCAAGTGGGGTAATAACCTCACCTTTGGAAAAGGCAATAGGAATAGGCTTAAGATTCAGACTTTTTGAAGTCAATCCAGCGTGTTCTCAAATTTTCCAATCGGTTTAATGCCCCTTCGAGATTTTCTTTTTCGGTTTGGGATAGGCGGCGGTCTTCCACCTCAATATTAGCATCGCTACCCCCCTCATCAAAGGCTGAAACGTCTTCATATTCAACCTCGTCCACTGCAGACGGTATTTCAATTTCTTCAATAGGTTCTTCGGTGACGACCTCATGAAGTTCAAGAGGCGTTTCCTCTTTGGGTTTCGCCGCGAAATGCACAACTTTTTCATCCCCTGAAGGCCTCAAGTTCAAAGGCTTGGACTTAGGCCGTGCGGGTGGTGGTGCTTTTTGAATGCGTTCAGGTATGAGGACTGTTTCCTTAACTTTTTTCGCCTCAGAGGCGCGCTGCAAGGACTGCCCTAATGCGACGACGCTGTTTGCGCCTTTCACCCGGATGAGTTTTTGAACATCCTTTATCGGGTGTTTCTCGTCATGGAGTAAAATTTTAATGCCGCGAAGAAACTCGATATCCTCGGGACGATAAAAACGTCGTCCCCCGCCGCGTTTAATCGGCTTGATATCCGCAAATTTGGATTCCCAAAACCTAAGAACATGGGGTTGTAGCCCAAGCTCTTCACCAGCTTCACTTATGGTACGAAAGGCTCTTGTGGTTTTTGCTTGCATATCAAATAGGAGTTACGGGGCTCTGGTGATCTCACGACTTATGCGTTGTTAAGGATGCGTCGACGCGATCGCGCATTATTTGTGAGGGTTTAAAGACCAATACTCTTCGCGAGGTAATCGGGACTTCTTTCCCTGTCTTAGGATTGCGTCCTATTCTCTCTTTTTTATCTCGCAATGAAAAAGTTCCAAACCCCGCTAGCTTGACGGTTTCCCCCTTTAAAAGCGAGTCACTAATGTGATCTATGACAGATTCAACCAAGGTCGCACTTTCAGAACGTGATAATCCAATTTCTTTATAAACTGCCTCAGAAAGGTCTGCTCTCGTTACTGTACCGCTGCTCATTTTAATTACCCCACTGATGATAGCGATTGATAAAGCTATAGATGCAAAAATTAACCATTTTAATCAAGCCAAATCGTAAAAAGTCCTTAAAAAACAGAATGTTTAGTAAGATTTTCTAGTATATCTGGCACAGCAATCGTTAACGAAGGGCCAAAATCCCGATGATGCTAGCTGGAGCTTAAGTCCTAATTAGTACCTAAACAGCGCAGCGCCCCAGGTAAATCCGCCCCCAAATGCTTCAAGCATGACCAAGTCGCCGCGTTTAATACGCCCATCTTTTACAGCTATATCCATAGCGAGTGGAACTGAAGCGGCAGAAGTATTGGCATGAAACTCGACGGTTGAAATGACTTGTTTGGGGTCTAATTTGAGCCGCCGCGCCACGCCATTTAGAATTCTTTGATTAGCTTGATGCGGCACAAACCAATCAATATCATAAATTTCAATTCCGGCCTTCTCTGCGCAAGAATTCATCGCCGCCGAAATATCTTTTACCGCATATTTAAATACCTGATTGCCAACCATACGGACGTGACCCACTGTTTGGGTGCGCGAAGGTCCACCGTCTACATAGAGCAGCTTACAATGCGCGCCATCAGAGCGAATAAAGGTGCTTAAAACACCATTATCGGGATTGTCCTCGGCCGACATAACAACAGCGCCAGCTCCGTCTCCAAACAAGACACAGGTTGTCCTATCCTCCCAATCTAAAATACGAGAAAAGGTCTCAGCGCCAATTAAGAGCGCATTTTTGGCAGTGCCTGTACGCAGCAATGAGTCCACAACATTAATGCCGTATATAAACCCGCTACACACCGCTTGTAGATCAAAGGCGGCTCCATTCTTTATCCCGAGCCCTTCTTGAATGATGGTTGCTGTAGACGGAAATGTATAATCGGGCGTTGTTGTTGTTACGACGACAAGGTCAATATCTTGAGCGGACATCCCAGCATGCTCTAAGGCCGCCTTGGCTGCATTTAGGCCTAATTCGGATGTATACTGTCCCTCTGCCGCAATATGGCGCTGACCAATACCTGTGCGTTCCCTAATCCACTCGTCAGAAGTCTCAACGGTCTTGGAAAGCTCCTCATTCGTAAGGATACGCTCTGGCAAATAACTGCCGATACCTCTAATGACTGATTTTATCACGCAATAAATCCGATATTATCGTCTTCATTTCGTAACGCCTCCAAAGTGCGATCAATCTCATCAAGGAACGAACTTTCTGCAAGCCTAATTGCAACGTTCAAAGCGTTAGCAAAACCTATATGATCTGTACCGCCATGACTTTTAATCACAATGCCTTTAAGGCCTAATAATACGGCTCCATTTACGTTTCGGGGGTCAATTTGTTTTTTTAGCTTACGTAGAGCGACGCCGTTAAGATAAGCGGTAAATTTTGACCAAGCCCCACTTTTTAACGCAGCGCTAAAATAAGTCCCGATTAACTTGGCTGTGCCCTCGGCGGTTTTAAGCGCAATATTGCCCGTAAATCCATCCGTAACAAAAACATCAGACCCACCTGTCGAAATATCGTTTCCCTCAACATAGCCGACATAATTTAAGCCTAATTGGCTTTGTGATAGCCGTTCATGCGCAGCTTTAACGGCGTCATTTCCTTTGCTTTCTTCGGACCCCACGTTGATCAGGCCAACACGCGGCTTTTCAACTTTGTAAAGGGCTCTAAAATAAGCTTCGCCAAGAACAGCAAATTCTGTGAGCTGTGCGGCGTCACAATCAATATTTGCGCCAACGTCCAAAACAACTCCCATACCGTTAGGATTAGGCCAACTCGCGGCAAGCGGCGGGCGCTGCACGCCTTGCTTGTTGCGCAAACGAATCTTAGATATCGCCATCAAAGCCCCCGTGTTTCCGGCAGAAACAGCGATATTCGCTTCTTTATTCTTGATGGCTTCGATGGCGTTCCACATGGAAGAGCCCTTCCCTTTACGAAGGGCAACAGACGGCTTTTCATCCATGGCTATTTCACTTTCGGTATGCCTAATTTCAGATCTTTGGCCCGCTTGTTTACATTTTTCCAAAAGCGGTTTTAATTTTGCTTCATCGCCATGTAATAAAAAACGCGCACGACGATTTTTACCCTCATGTTTGAGAAAATATTCAATACCTTTAATGACAATCTCGGGGGCGTTATCCCCTCCCATTGCATCAACTGACAGTATTAACCCGTCTAACATAGATTGTTCAGCTCCTCACTCCGCGCTGGCTATAAGGCATGGGTGGCGCGCTGGCGAGTATTATTTAGTTAATGAAAACTCAGCCATTGCAATTTCACCTAGGCTTTTTTCAGACAAATCTGCTTCAAATTGCAAAATATGTTTATCTAGAGTAGCAATCACCTCTGACGACCCGCCGTTTAAAATTCCTTCTGAAAAAATAGGCTTTAGGTCAGAGTTATTTTGTAGGGCTTCAACATAAGTTTTTACGCGCGTAAAAAAGAGCTGCATCATAGGTTTAATACGGCGCTTTATACCCGTATCCGATAGCCCCTCTTCACGCATTGCAATTTCAAAATCATCGCGCATGACATCATAGAGCGCTTGTGAAAGTCTTGTTCCATGCGTGCCGTGGCGTTGTAAAGCGGCCAGCACCACGGAGAGATGAAGCGTGAGTAAATCTATTCGGCCATCATAATTATCTGCGATTTTCCGTTCGCCAAAAAAAGCCGGATTGCGAGCTTCGCGCATCACGCGCGAATAAATACGCCTAGCATCTACGAGCGCCGTATCTTTTTTTCCAAGCAATCGGCTGAAAATTCCAGTCATTTCGGCTCCATTAAATTTACATAAGGGTATTGCAAGCCTTAACAGCATTCGATACGCATAGGCGCACTAACTAAGGAACAAAAGTTTTTTATGTCACACAGACTTGTTAAAACTGTCGCACTTATAGGCCTAGCCTTCGCAATAAGCGGTTGTAACCCTATCCTTAGGACACATGGATATGTACCGACGGCTAATAATAAGCCTCAAGAAGTAAACCCTGACACAGATACGAAGGCGACTGTCCTCGCCCGACTTGGAAATCCATCGATTAAAACGACATTTGATGAGGACCTTGCCGAAGATACTTGGTATTATATGAATTCAGTCCGCCAACGTTATGCATATTTGCGGCCAAAGATTGAAGATAGAAACATAACGGCCGTTACGTTTAATGAAGATGGACAGGTCACTAAAGTAGCCGAGTACGGAATCGAAGACGGGCGCTATGTGAATTACGTCGATAGAAAAACGCCAACACGTGGACGCGAGCTAACCGCGCTTGAACAAGTTTTCGGAACAATCGGACGACTGCCAACAGGTCAGCTTGGAGGACAGCAAGATATTCCCGGGGGAGGCGGAGGGCCTGGTGGTCGGTAAAACGATACAGCCTTTCATTAAAAAGTCCTAAACAATTCAATTGCTTAGGACTTTTTTTAATCTTATAAGCCGAATTTAAAAATGTGTATGACCTGTTTTATCCATGTCTATTGGCTCACCGTCAATCAACACAATGACGCCCTCGCCTTTCTCAACTTTACCTATTCTAGTCACTTGTAATCCGATTGTTTTAGCCGCCGTTTCAATAGCCGCGCGATGATCACTTTCTGCCGTGAAGGCGAGCTCATAGTCGTCGCCATGGGTAATCAATTGCGTTAAAGCCGCAATCGGCTCGACTTGCCCCTCCCGCCATATTTGAGAATGTGAGGATAGAGGAATCTCATCGGCCTGCAGAATTATGGCCGCGCCGCTAGCTTTAGCAATATGTTCAACATCTGCAATTAGTCCGTCAGAAACATCGGCGCAGGCATTCGCATATTCTCTCAAAGATTTTCGGAATAACAATCTCGGCTCAGGATAGAAATAAGCCTCTTCAAAGTGCAAAAGCGCATGAGCAGACGGAATTGGCGATAGCTTGTGCCCTAATACAGATTGCAGGCCTAAATAGGCATCGCCTATGGTTCCCGTCACCCAAACATCATCCCCGATTCGGGCGCCGCTGCGCCGCACCATGTCACCCTTAGGAACTTCACCAATTATTGTTGCCGTTATCACCATAGGTCCCGTTGTGGATACGGTATCACCGCCCAAAAGATCAAAGCTATAGACCTCTTGGACCTGTCTCAGTCCTGCGGCAAAGCCTTTGAAAGAGGTTTCATCTATGCCGTGCGGCCATGCTATTGAGAGTAGATATCCCACTGGACGCGCGCCTTTGGCTGCGAGATCAGAGAGATTGACCCGCAATAGTTTTTCAGCGCTATCACCGCCGTAATGACCTTCTGGAAAATGAATGCCTTCAACCATAGTATCTTTGGTTAGAATAAGGTCTTTGCAGGCATGAGGCGTAAGAATAGCGGCATCATCTCTTAGCCCTAAACCGCCAGGCCCAGCTAACGGCACGAGGTAAGTTGCGATGAAATCAAATTCATTCATGCCCAATTGAGGGAGCTATAAGGTCAAATTCTGCTTTACGAACATCCTTGGCTATTTTATCCAGCGCACCGTTAACAAAGCCTCGTTCTTTTCCTTCGAAAAAATCGGCAGAGATTGAGACATATTGATCGATTATGACAAGGGCCGGAATGTCCGGACGGCGCTGTATTTCATAGGCGCCAGACCGCAATATAGCGCGAAGCGTCAGGTCTAAGCGTTTAAGAGACCATTTTTCCGAAAGGGTCTGAGAAATGGCGTTATCAATATCATCTTGAAATTTGATTACTCCTTCCACGACATCTTGAAAAAAATCGGTGTCCACGCTTGGCGCGCTATCTTCTGTGTCAAACCGATGTTCCACAAATTGCTTTATAACTGTGCCACTCAGGTCTTCACTCATATCAAGTTGATATAAGGCCTGGATAGCTGCCGTGCGCGCGCCGCGGCGAAGTTGTGAATGCGGGCCTTTAGACATTATGTGGCTTTGGCTGATTTAGCGAATTGCAATTCAGAGCGAATTTTAATCATTTTCAGCGCTGCGTTAGCTGCAAATCCGCCTTTATCTTTCTCGTCCTTCTTAGCTCGCGCCCAAGCTTGGTCTTCATTCTCAACTGTAATAATGCCGTTACCTATGGCTAGCTGCTGATTAACAGCAAGGTCCATAATCGCCCGCGCACTCTCCCCGCAAACATAGTCATAATGGGTTGTTTCCCCGCGAATGACGCAGCCTAAAGCAACATAACCATCAAAGCCAGATCCGGAAGCTTCCGCCATAGAGATAACATGCGGAATTTCTAACGCGCCGGGGACATTGACCTTTTGGATGTCGACTTTCG
>CAYXEB010000032.1:0-18952 GCA_964463835.1 uncultured Hellea sp. | reverse complement strand
ACGAAGCAGCCCCTAAGGCAAAGGCATCTAAATCTACAGCTCGCCGAAAAGCCCCAACAAAGAAAGCAAACGAAAAAGAAACCCCTGCCAAGAGTAAAGCAAAAGCTAGGGCTCCTTCTAAGACTAAAGCAAAAACGTCGTCGTCTAAAACTAAGGCCAAAGATACTGAAGCGAAAACGGCGGAAAGTCCAAAACCAAAGTCTAAAGCAAGACGTAAATCGCCCGCCAAAAAAGCAATGCCTGCGCCGAAAAGCGAGACTGAAAAGCCAAAGGCAAAGCGTAAAACTCCGGCTAAAAAGACCCAAGCCGCGCCTGCAGAAAAGCCGGCGGAAAAGAAACCAGAGGAAGCACAGTCGGACGCAAAAACCTCTACAGCCCGACGTAAAGCGCCTACGCGCAAGACTTCGGCTGAAACGCTCGACGAAACAAGCGTGCCGGAAAAACCAAAACGTCGCCGCTGGTTTGGGAAACGCAAAAAGGACTAAACATTAAGGAGAGTGCGCCTCCCCCGCAATTAACCTCCCCGCGAAATTAAAGAGCATCGATTATAATCTTAGCTCTCTTTTGGACGCTCGCCTTTGGTAAAATTTGAATGTCATATCCAAATTTTGGGTAACCAGCTTCAAGTCTGTGGTATTCATTTATTGCATCATTTAAAGAATGTTGCCGCTCGGAATCGTTTACAAAAATTTCTGGCCATGGCGGCGTAAGATAAACTCTAGACGCATATTGGAATTTGGTAAGTATTTCCGTAAATCTTGAACTACCCGTAAAATGCTCATAGGCGATAACAAGATCAACCAAACTTCTATCAAAAAAAACTGGTCCCAAACGAGTTAAGGCTTTGTCGAAATCTTTAATAGCCATTGCTATCGCGCGTTCTAAAAAAAGAGGCATATTTTCAGATGGCAATGCCTCGCTACCTTTTTGATGCTCACTTTTAACAATACGTCTTCCAGCTTCCTCGATGACATTAAACCCTTGAGAGCCTAAGGCTTCTAAAAGCGTAGATTTACCGGCGCCAGAACATCCTGAAATTACGATAAACTTGTTCAAATTCACTCTTTATGAAGCACCCCTACGCCAATCTCCAGATTTACCGCCTTGTTTCTCGGTAAGCATAATTTCTCCGATAATCATATACTTATCGGCGGCTTTGAGCATATCGTAGATTGTGAGGCAGGCCGTGCTGACGGCAGTAAGTGCTTCCATCTCCACCCCTGTTTGCCCGCTGGTTTTCGTTTCGGCGGAAACTGTCAGGCCAGGTAAGTCGGCATCAATTTCAATCCTAACATTGACCTTAGAAAGCGGTAGCGGATGACAGAGCGGAATGAGATGGCTGGTTTTCTTTGCGCCCATAATACCCGCGAGCTCAGCAACAGCAAACACATCGCCTTTTTTATTAGTGCCTTTCTGAACCAGAGCCAGCGTTTCGGCGGCCATTTTAACCTGTCCCGTCGCGACCGCCTTACGGGTGGTGACAGCTTTGGCGGACACATCCACCATGGCTGCACGGCCTGTCTCGTCAAAATGGGTGAGTTTAGACATTAGCTCTCTCCGAAACGCGGCATGAGATCGATCATATTACACGGGCGGTGGCGGTTATCGAGCTGCGCGGCGATGACCTTATCCCATCCATCTTTCACTGCACCATTAGATCCCGGTAGGCAGAATATAATTGTGCCGCCCGCGAGCCCAGCGCAAGCGCGTGATTGCAAGGTCGATAAGCCAATGGTTTTAAAGCTCTCCTGATGAAAAATCACAGAAAACCCGTCAATCACCTTATCAAATAAGGGCGTTACGGCTTCCACCGTGATATCACGCCCCGTCAGCCCTGTACCGCCCGTCGAAATAACAACGTCTATATCCGGATTATCCATCCAGTTTAGCATCTGCGCGCGAACGCCCCCTATGGTGTCGCGAACAATTTCACGGCCCGCTAGTTTATGACCCGCCGCTTCAATACGGGCCTGCAAAATGTCTCCAGAGGTATCATTCGCGCGCGTGCGGGTATCAGATACGGTCAAAACAGCCACGCTCACGGCTTTGAAAACTAGGCTTTCGTCAATTCCCGCCATCAGGATCTCCATCTGTTCTTATCACTGATATCTTGCGCGCGCGGTTCGATCCAGTTTTGTTTACCTTCGACTGTTTCTAATTTCCAAAATGGCGCTTCTGATTTGAGGTAATCCATAAGAAAGTCAGCTGCTTCAAAAGCCTCCCGCCGATGCTGACTTGCTGTGGCAACAAAGACAATCGGTTCGTCCGCTGTCATAGGGCCTACGCGGTGGATTATTCGCCACCCCGTGAGAGGCCAGCGCTCATCTGCCTGCTTCGCGATACGCTCAATTTCAGCTTCAGTAAAGTCAGGATAATGCGAGAGCGTTAGGGTTAAGTCCTGCCCCCCGCCTCGTACAAGCCCTGTAAAGGCGACGATAGCTCCCGCCCCGCTCACCGCCCCGCGAAAAGCCTTATGGGCGTCTTCTGGGTCAAAAGCCTCGCTGGCGATATGGACAAGGCGCGCGCTCATTTATCCCCCGCTTAAAGGTGACATAAAAGCCACCTCATCTGTGTTGGATAGCACGGTGTTTTCATTTACGATGGTTTTATTCACGGCAATACGGTTTCCGGTTTTGGAAAGCTCAGTGGCAAGAGCCTCATTATTTTTTGAGAGCCACGTTTTCAAACTATCCGTATCCGACACGCCATCAGGCAGCGCAGCCGAAATATTTGGCGATACATCTCCTAAACGTCCAAAAAACAATATATCCATCATGCACCTAATTGCGCGGTAAGCCACGCTAAATCTTCAGGGGTATCAATATCCTGCGCGGCGCGGTTTGATAAGGGAAGATATGCCGTAACTCCATCTTTAAACAAGGCCTTGGCACCGCCTTTGGGGTTAATCTTAGATAGAGCTTTAAAAACAGACTTTCGCACCGCCATGGGCGGCATTATTGTTTGATTACAGACACTTATCGCCGTTTTCTTATCGTAAAGCGTGTCTATCAAAATTTCCAAATGCTTTCTCGGTACAAATGGCATATCCGCTAATAGAATGCATATCGCCTCATATTTTTGCGCAATGGCTGTCTGCGCCGCGAGAATGAGGGAGCTCCCCTGCCCGGTTTCTGGCGCGTCATTTTCGACTAATGAAAATCCTCGACGCTCAAATAAGGCTCTTCGTTTTACCGAGCTGGGCGGAATAATGCCATATTTGGCCCCAAATTGGATCGGTGCGCCTGTATCAATGACATGAGCTAAAACTGGCTGGCCGCCCAGCTCTGCCATGAGTTTATCTTCTGGGCCAAAGCGAGTCGATTTACCAGCAGCCAAGATAAAGAGCGCGCAATTTTCTGCCTTCACAGCCGCTCCATTTCTTGTGCCGTTTTAATAATCTCCGCCAAGGTCGAAAGTGCTAAAAGATTAGCGTCTCGCATCGACGGAATAATGCCAATGGGACCACGTATACGAGCTTGAGCCTCTGGCGTAATACCCTTGGCCTGTAACATAGCCAGCCGGTTTTCATGTGTGTGCGGACTGCCCATCGCACCGATATAAAAGGCATCGCCTTTTAAAGCCTGCTCAAGCAGTGCTTCTTCCCAGTCATGGTCATGAAACATCAGGATAACAGCTGACCATGGGTCATCATGGACCGCAGGCGGACGGGCTGGGTCTTGCAAGTGATCGAACCGAGCATATCCCGCCATTTCAATATTTGGGGATTGCAGGTGAACCTCGAGGTCAGACTGCATAGCTTGATGGGCTAAGGCAAGCGCCGGCGCCCCGCGCCCTGCAATACGTAGCCTAATTTTTGGTTTATACTCCCAGTCAAATTCTGGAAGGGAAAGCTGCGCGCTTTGCCGCTTCTCCAGCTTGTTTAAAACGCTGCGAAGGAGCGCGCGGTCAGGCCGCGGCACAATCAATATTTCGATAGATCCGCCGCAAGGCAGCTCAATATCTTTAAAGGGCGAGCCCTCACCGTATAAAAGCCGTTGCGGCGTCTTTGCGGCACGGGCTTGAAAGAGGATATCCCCGTCCACACAGCCATTTGAGATATAGCCTGCGGCTCGGGTCGGCGTGACCGCCATAAGCGCGCCTTTGGCCCGCATTGACCCGCCACTTATATTTGTGACGCAGACAAGCCCACAGGGCTCATCCGTTTTCACAGCAAAGCGCAATACATCAACGGCGTGGTGGAATTTACTCATATAAGTGGCATAGCTTCATTCATCTCTTGGTAAAGCAGATATTCCGATATATCCAGTTGATATGATTTCCGTGCAAGACGCTATTTCTGTCCTTATTCAACACCGCGTCGCTGGCGGTGATATTTTTACGCCGCTTGGACAAGCTCTGGGCGGCAGACTTGCACGTGATGTTTTGGCCAGAGTGACACTCCCGCCTCGCGATGCGTCCGCCATGGATGGCTACGCGGTTAGGTTTACGGATGTGCGTAAGTCTGGTGCCAAGCTGACAGTTATCGGTGAAGCCCCCGCAGGGTCCCCTTTTGACGGCGAAATTGGGCAAGGCGAAGCCGTGCGTATCTTTACAGGCGGCGCGGTTCCAATTGGCGCAGACCATATCGTCATTCAGGAAAACGCGTTGCGCGAGGGAGACACGCTCACGACGACAACTGATAATGAAACGCCGCGTCATATCCGAAAAGCGGGCATCGATTTTTCCAAAGACGAGACTTTGATAACGGCTGGCACGCAGCTCTCTCCTGCCCATATCGCGCTGGCGGCAGCAGCCAATCATGGAACCCTGCCCATTTACAAACGTCCCGTCATTGCCCTTATCGCCAATGGCGATGAACTCAAGGAGCCAGGCAGCCCTGTCCAAGACGGTGATATCATAAGCTCTAATGCAGCAGGTCTGGGGGCGCTCATTCAATCTTGGGGCGGCGAGGTTATGGATATGGGCATCGCTAAGGATAGCGTTGCGGGCATAACAGTCTTAATCGAAGCTGCGAGCGGGGCCGATATCATTGTCCCCATCGGCGGCGCTTCTGTAGGCGATTACGACTATATGCGCACGGCTTTTAAAGAGGCGGGATTAGAGCTAAAATTTGAAAAAATTGCTGTCCGTCCTGGCAAACCCACATGGTTTGGTATGCTGGGAGAGCAAAAAGTGCTAGGCCTACCGGGAAATCCAGCCTCAGCCACGGTTTGCGCCCATCTCTTTTTAAAAATCTTGATGTATCGCGCAGAGAACATTGTCACAACAAAGGCCGTCATCACCCAAGCTCTTTCAGCCAACGGTCCGCGCGAAACCTTTGCAAGGGGACGAACCGAAATTTCGGATAATGGAGCCGTTAAAGTTACGCCCTTCCCCCGTCAAGACAGCTCGCTTATGACACCTTTCGCCAAAGCTAATGTACTCCTTAGGCTTCCGCCCAATACAGGGCCATGGGCCGAAGGCGATGTAATCGACGTGGTTTCTCTGACGCCTTAACTTTTTAAAGAAGCTTCTAAGGGCAACGTGTATGAGTCTAACGCAAGTCGCTTTTGCGATAAACCAACGTACCTGCCATTTTATCATGTAAACTTTGGTTCTCTTTCGTAAATAAAACCATGAAGTAGGCAATACCGAAAGGTGAAAAGAAGGACACACATTTCCCCAGATTTCGTCCGATGGCTTGACCAATTGACATGCGCTGGCCATCTTTATCGACAATAACGGTCCCTGTTGCCAATTTTCCTAACGTTCCTTGAAATGCAGATTCCATGGATAGACCGTAAATGAAACAACATATTCCGAACCATAAGTAATATTTCAATATTCCGCCGTTCTGCAACAAATCCAGAAAAGATGTCCCTGGTCCATGCTGAACTATCATAATGACAGCACCGATAACGGAAGAGATACAGAAATCTATGAGGCCAGACGCAAAGCGCAGCCCTTTTACGGGGCGCGCATTAATTGTGCTGCCATATCCTGCGCTATTTCCGTCATACCCTGCGTTACCTGTAAAACCATTACCGACGATATCGGCGTAGTTTGGATTTTGTTGGACTGGAATTGCTGCCTGGACATTTGGCTGGACGTTAGGTTGAGTCGTTTGATATTGCCTAGGAGGCGCCATACCCCCTTGTCGTTTACCAAAAACAGGTGCTTGTGCTGTATATTGTTGCGCCATTTAATTACCCCTTATTTTATAAGGTATAATATCGAATAGCTGATATTGAATTAAAGTGCTTGGTTAACGTGCCATTACAATAAGTAATCCTATTTACAAAAATTACCTGTTCTTGGGAGGCTATTCACAAAGCTGATAATATCAGACTTCAACGGAGCATCATCGTCGAAATGACGCGAGAGAAGTTTTACGGCGTCTGTATGATCTAGTCCTTCATAAACTTTAAGAACGGTTTGCCCGCCGCGCGATTGAATTTTTGCTGCTAAATCTTTGGCGTTTTTTGGGTTAACCGTCGTATCTTCAGTTCCGTGGATCACAAGGACCGCTGGAGAGGGTTGATCCGTATAAGCTATTGGCGCGTCATCTTTCTGAAACCGGTCTGGAAAAATTGTTATATATGGCTCTCTGACCAGGGGTTCCACCCCAACCGGAGCCGCGAGGCTAACAATACCCGAAATACGCTGACACACGGATACACCTTCAGCCGTAAGATAATCTTTATTCAAACTCGCCATGAGTACGTTATACCCCCCGGCGGAATGGCCCATCAAGATAAGGGGACGATCCGCATATTTTTGTGACGCATAGGCAATGGCTTTGGCGGTGTCTTCAATCATTTGAGGATAAACGGCCTCGGGGTAAAGACGGTAATTTGGAACGACAATATCAAAGCCCTCGGAGGTAAACCCTTCTGCAAGGAACTTATAGATATCTTTATTGCCTTCGGACCAACTCCCACCATGGATAAAAACAATGACAGGCGTATTGGCGCGAGGTTTATCAGCTTTGTAAATATCGAGAGCTTGGCGATCTAATTCGCCATAGCTGATATTCTTAGCCTTAGAAAAACTACCCGAAGGGGTAATCCCATTTAAAAAGGTAACTGGAGCACAGGCTGCTAGAATGAGAACGCCTAATGCGCTCCCCACAGCACTCAAAAAAATTTTGCGTTTTAGCAACAACTACTCTGGCTTGGATCCGTTGTTAGCCGAGGTGCGCCTTTTTTCGTTTCTTGAGGGTCCCGGCGACGCACACCGCAATCTTCTGCAGGCCACTCGATGCGCTCTGTAACTGGGATACTTGGCTCAACTGCGTAGAACATACCTTTATAAGGTTCTTGCTGGAGCAGATTAAACGTCTTGGCGCATACTGCGGAACGCTCGCCGCGAATAAAGACATGGCCATCATCATCTTTAATGTGGCTCCAAGGTCCTTTGTAAATCACGGCTTGGTTCTTCTCGAGGCATTCACCTTGCTTGCCTTTGTAAGCTAAGTAAGTTGCAGAGCGGTATTCTATACCTTCAACGATCTGCCAAGGGTCATCTTCAAACTTATCAATAGTAATGCCATGGAACCCTGCATCTTCAAGGGCTTCGACAAATCCTGTTTCCGTCAAGGCACCAGAAATACATCCAGACCATAGACGCGCATCGTTCTTAAGCTCTTCAGGACTATCTTCATCAGAGATAATGTCAGAAACCGCCACGCGTCCACCAACTTTCAAGACGCGGAACATTTCAGCAAAGAGCTGTTTCTTTTTAGAGTCAGAAACCAAGTTAAGCACGCAATTGGAGACAATCACATCAACAGAATTATCGGCAATCATCGTCATTTCAGACTTCATGCGTAGAATTTCCGCTTCCATACGTTCCATGTCGCCAGCGTTTTTGACTGGGTTCTTCTTTAACCACACATTAAGCTGATCGAGGTCGAGCTTCAAATCTTCGATATGACCGCGCTTAAATTCAACGTTAGCATAGCCAACTCTTTCGGCGATAACAGGTGCATTACTGCGCGCAAGGTTGAGCATGTCATCAGTCATATCCACGCCAATGACTTTACCCTCTGGACCAACTATTTGAGACGCAATAAAACAAATTTTTCCGCCCCCAGACCCAAGGTCGAGCACAGTTTCACCTTCGCGCACATAGCGAGAAGGGTCTCCACAGCCATAATCGCGATCGAGTACGTCCTGCGGGATAATTTTCAAATATTGGGGATCGTAATCAATTGGGCAACACAGAGCCGCTTCGACGGCATTGGCACCCGCCGCATAACGTTCTTGAACGTCATCGCGCACATCCGCATTTGTTGCATCTACACCAGTTAAATCATCCATGGAAAGGTCCTTAGCTCTCGTTTGTTTCGTCCTCATACCCTGTTTGCGCGCAAATTCAAATGACGGAATCGTGAAAAAACTGTGTCATAAGAAAAAAAAATTCTATCAGAAAGTTTCGATAACAATTAGTTGATTTCCAGTTCATCTCCGCTACCCTTTAGATCGCGCAAAAGTACAAATTTGAGACAAAATGATACCTAAACTCCTTCTATCGGCCTGTGTAGTCGCCACTACTACGATTTCCGCCTGTTCAGGACCTCCAACGACAGTCAAAATTTCTGGCTCATCCACAGTCCTGCCCGTAATTTCAAGAGCCGCTGAAGCTTATTCAAACAGCTCTGGTCAGCGCGTTATTGTAAATTCTGGCGGGTCCGGCGTTGGATTTAATCAACTTGCCGAGGGCAAGACAGATATCGGCATGATGTCCCGAGATATGACAGAAAAAGAAAAAGCCCAATATCCGAATCATAGCTTTACTCCTGTCGCTGTCGGCGTAGACGCAGTCATACCTGTCGTTTCCTCCGAGATTTATGAGGCTGGCGTGACAGCACTTAGCTTGGATCAAATCGCCTCTATTTATAAGGGCGAAATCAATAATTGGTCGCAGCTTAACGGACCGGATAAGGATATTTTGGTTATTGATAAAGAAGCCAGCCGAGGAACACGGCACACTTTTATGAAGGCTGTCATGGGCAGTTCGACGGCGCTCGCGCCTGGAGCCGACCTCGTTCTTGGCGCAAATAATGAAGAACAAACTGCCATGGCCCAAAGTGACTCAGCGATCGGTATGATATCCCTCGCCTGGATGAATGAAGATGTTCGCGGCCTAACCATAAAACAAGGCGACCAGCTGATAGAGCCTGACCTTGAAACGATTGCCTCGGGACAATACCCTATCGCCAGAGAGCTCGTCATCGTCATTCGTGATGACATTCCGCCAGAGGCCCAGAATTTTGTGAATTTTGTTTTAAGTCCTCAAGGGCAAGAATTTGTTGAACAATCCGGATATATAAAAATCAATTAATGGCAAACACCCTTTCAAACTCACCGCGCCGCAATTTGCCTCTTAAGTTTAAGTGGGCTGGGATAAAAACATATGCGCTTAGCTCGGCTTGGATATCCTCTGCGCTGATTATGATAATTTTGGGAACCTTAATGGTTCACAGCACCCCTTCGATGTTTAGCTCCAACATTGAAATTTTCTCAAAAACTTGGAACCCGCACAATAATGAATATGGCATTATCCCAATGGTCTTTGGAACTCTGATTGTCATGAGTATTGCAATGGCCCTTGCCTTGCCCTTAGGTATATTGTCCGCCATTTACATCGCCGAAACACGTTCAGACCGGTTAAGACGTATTCTAAAATCCTCGCTCGAAGTCCTGGCGGGCATCCCCAGCATTGTTTACGGTCTTATCGGCGTTGCTTACCTCAGCCTCTGGATTGCAGACGGATTCGAACTTCAAACGGGCCGCGTTATTTTAACGGCGGGCCTCCTCCTCGCGCTTATGATACTCCCAACAATCATGACCCTCTCAGAAGACTCGATATCGGGCGTATCTCGAGATTATCGTGAGAATGCCTCCTCTTTAGGCCTTTATCATTATGAAGTCATCAAAGACATTGTCCTTCCTGTTGCCAAGAAAGATATTATGGGCGCAGCCTTGCTCGCGCTCGGGCGCGCGCTTGGCGAAACTATGGCGGTTATGCTGGTCATCGGTTCACTTGATAGACTCCCTTCACCGTTATTTAATGTCCTGTCATCAAGCCAAACGATAACTTCAAAGCTCGGACGGGAAGTAGCCGAGTCCGCTTTTGGCTCCACTCACTTTAGCGTTTTGGTTTTCATGAGTTTAATTCTCGTCGCGTTTACGCTTATTCTAACCGTCATGGCGCAAAAATTATTCAATGAAGCCGCCAACCTTGCCTAGTCGCGCGTTTAAAAATGCCCTCTTTACAGGGGCGCTGCGAATTGCGCTTTTCATAAGCCTTGCAATTTTAGTATTCCTAATTGGATCGATTGTATTTGAGGGGTTCAAAGCACTTTCTCCAAACTTCATTACCTTAGAGGCCCGTGATTTTGGCGCAGCAGGCGGCATTCGCTATCAACTGGTCGGTAGCCTAATATTAATAGCGGTTGCGGCCTTACTGGTTCTCCCATTTGCCCTAGGCACAGCCCTTTACCGCGCGGAATATGTAAGCTCCGAACGTCTAGGCCGCCGCATTGATCTCGCAATTTTTAGTCTTAATGGCATTCCGTCAATCACTTATGGTCTTTTTGGCTTGATTATCTTCGTTAATATTTTCGGAATGGGTATATCATGGCTAATCGGTTCAATTTTGCTGGCTATGATGATTTTACCCACAGTAACAGTTTCGACCTATCAAGCCATGCGAGCCATCCCCAATAGCTATAGAGAAAACGCGCTCGCCTTGGGCTTAACCCGTTCTGAGATGATTAGAAAAGTCATTCTACCGCAAAGTCTACATGGTCTTGTGACTGGTCTTTTAATCGGCCTGGCTCGTGCAATTGGCGAGACAGCGCCTATCATGTTCGTTGCCACCGCCTTTTCTGGCGTGACATGGCCGCAAACAATTTTTGAACCCGTTTCGACTTTGCCGACACATATTCTAGCCCTTGCCCAACAAGCCACTAACCCGAATGCACTTAAAAATGCATGGGGCGCTAGCCTTAGCCTAATAATTCTAGTAATGGGTCTTAGCCTTCTCGCCTTTATTGCTAGACATAAACTTCAACCCAAAAGGTCGATCTAATGCCAAAACCAGAACTTAAACTTGTTCGCGCGCCCGAGCTAGCGCCCGCCATTAGCCTTAAGGGGTTTGAAGCTTGGTTTGACGAGAGCTGCATCGTTCATGATACGACGATCGATCTACCCGCTAATGGCGTCACCTGTATCGTAGGTCCTTCTGGCAGCGGAAAATCTACTCTCTTGCGGGGGATTAACCGTATAAATGAGGATGTTTCTGGCTATGCCATGAAGGGGCAAATTTTTGTCCAAAATAGTTGCGCGCACAATGACTTTAAAGACATCACCCAGCTTCGCTCCAAAGTCGGCATGGTGTTTCAACGCCCCTGCGTTTTTCCCTGCTCCATCAAAGACAATGTTCTCTTTGGTGTTAGAAATAAATCTCTGGGCAAATTAGATAAAGCTGCACTTGTCGAAGAGAGTTTGAAATCAGCCGCACTTTGGAAAGAAGTCTCTCACCGCTTGGATAGCCCGGCCCATAATCTCTCACTGGGACAGCAACAAAGACTATGTATCGCCAGAACCTTAGCGGTAAAACCTGATATCTTATTACTCGATGAGCCCACGGCCTCCGTTGACCCAACTTCAGCCCGCGCCCTTGAGACTTTGATTAAAGAGCTCAAAAATGACTACACGATTATCATGGTCACCCACGATATTCGCCAGACACGGCGCGTTGCAGATAACGTACTCTTCCTCTGCGATGGAGAAGTCATAGAAATGGGGTCCTGCGATCATATGTTTTCAAAGTTAGCCAAACCCAAAACAAGAACCTACCTGTCTGAGGAATTTTGCGACTGTTAAAATAAGTAAAAGCTCCCCGTATAGAAAATGTAAACTCAGCCGTGTTAGACAAAAACATGCAGAGAGCCAAAAGACATATTATCATAGGCGGAGGGAGCGGGTTTATCGGAGCCGCCCTGACGGGTGCACTGCGTGAACGTGGCGACCGCGTGACTTGGATATCACGTACATCAGGTAAGGACCGTATGACATGGGACGAGCTTACGCAAAATGGTCTACCGGATTGTGATGTAGTCATTAACTTTGCAGGACAGCATATTTTAGACATTCGACGAAAGTGGAACGCCGAATATCGTGACGAAGTTATAAATTCACGCATTGAAACGACAAAAACATTGGTTGATGCCATCAATGAAATGCAAACACCGCCAAAGACTTTTATTTCGACTGCAGGAAAATGCTTTTACGGAACAAAAGAGATGGCCGATGGCGAAGCCTATCCAGAATTGGATGAGAATTCCTTTCCAATGGGTATGGATTTTCCAGCTGAACTTGTGAGCCAATGGGAAGCAGCCGCAGAACATGTTGATACATCACGTGTTAGGCACATTCAGCTTAGAATTGGCGTTGTCCTAGGCGCTATACAACGTAAATCTTATATCGGAAAACTGTGGCGTATCGGAAAAGCTCGAGGCTTTCTTCCAATTATCCGCTTACCCTTCTGCTTGGGGTTTGGCGCCATCATCGGTTCTGGGAAACAACTTTTTCCTTGGATTCATTTGGACGATATGACGGGAATATTACTCCACGTCATAGATCATACGCATTTAACTGGAAAATATAATGCCGTCTCACCCGGTATTGTGAACAATCATGATTTTACTCAAAGTTTCGCAAAGCACCTAAAGAGACCCATTAGATGGTCAGTTCCAGCTTGGGTTATTAAACGCTTTGTTGGAGAAGAGCGGTCTTCCATTTTATTGCAAGGCCAATTGGTGAGACCAAAACGCACTCTTGAATCTGGATATAAGTTCAAATTTACAACAATTGATAGCGCGATGAATAATCTTGTAAAAATCACATTTTAGTTTCTTTTTACCCGCCATGACCTAATATTCCGCTATGAGCATTCGGTCTATCAAACTTTATCATTATCCGCTTTCTCGTTCGGCGCGGGTAAAATGGCTTTTACATGAGCTTTTAGGCGATGATTTTGTAACCGAGCGCGTCGCCTTGATGCAAGGCGCGCATTATAGCGAAGATTTCCTTGCCAAAAACCCGAACCACGCCGTGCCTGTACTTGATATAGATTTCGCTGACGGCAGCTCTAAAACCATGTTTGAGAGCGGCGCGATGATACTCCTCTTAGCTGATGCCTTTAAGGAAAAAGGCCTCGCCCCCTCGCCCGAAGACCTCTTAGCACGGGCGGATTATTTACAAATGATTTATTTCGGCGGCGCGTGGATGGATATGATGCTCTGGCAAATCCGCCTACATCAAGACCTGCTACCCAAAGCCGTACGGAGCGAAAGAGTGGCCGCTTTTAATCGCGATAAATTTATGAACGAAGTCGAGCCACAGCTCATAGCCCGCCTTGAAAAACACGCCCATATATGCGGCGAAGATTTCACCGCCGCAGATTGCATGATTGGGCAAAACATCAATTGGGCTCGTGCCTATAAAATGTGCCAAGACCCTATATTCAAAAACTATATGTCCCGCGTCTCAAAACGTGAAGGCTTCATCAAAGGCTTTGCCGATGCGAAAGACTTTGGCAGCTAATTGTATCAGTCTATGCTGGTGTCGGTGAGAGCGAACATTTGCCGCGATCACGGTTTGGCTCAACATGACCTTTGACAATTTTTTACAGCTCGTCAGCATCGCCGCGACTCAGGCGGTCTGCTTGGCGCGCGGCAAAGCGGTCTGCCCGATTTCAAACTCGCTGACCTTGACCGACACAATGCCCTTCTGGAAACAGCCGTGCAAGACGCAAGGCACCTCGCCCAATCCGACCCCGAACTCTCCTCTGCTCGAGGGCAAGCCGCGCGTCATCTCTTATATCTGTTCGAGCAAGATTTCGGGATTGCGCTGATGAAGCGGGGTGAGTGTAATATATCAAAAAACCGTCTGCTTTTGGGCAAACGCGCGGACTTATGTTCGAGTTTGATACTTAAGCCCGTAAAAGCGGGCATAAGCTTGCTCTTTGGATGTCAATTAATTAAATTAAATTATTTTGAAAAAAATCCGGAGGGCGCATACCAAAAGAACTTTTGTACAAGTTGCGGGGCTAAAGTAAATATCAGTAACAAAATTTGTGGCGAATATGGAACAAAGTTAGCATCAAATCTAGAAAAACAAAATTTTGATGCCAGGGTAGGCGTGATTACGACGTTGATAGGATAAATCGCCTTTTGAAATTAAAAATTCAAAAATATTCTTATTTGGCGGATTAGCCGCCGCTTTGATCGGTGCTTTATATTTTGTTGTGCCCGGATTACTGCACCAAACATTGTTTCCTTTCTGAGAAGCCAAAAATAGATGCGGATATATGAATGAAACCGCAGAAATTATGTTGATCTAAACTGGCTGCATGTCTCTAAAGGTCTCTGAGTGAATTAACGGACTTGGTTTAATTTCGAATTAAAGTTTTTAAGCTCAGCAATAAAACGTTGTTGCTCAATACTTTTAAAAATTGATTGGTCAACTGCTTTGTTGAGTGGCTTTGCAATTTTTAAATATATTTGATTCCCTTTCGGCGTAACATGCAATGAAGAGCGCCGTTTATCGTCCTTATAAGCAGACTTCTTAATAACGCCCATTTCAATAAGTGAGCTAACCGCTCGGCTTACAATGGTCTTATCCATTGGGGTCATCATAGCGACCTGCGCAGCTGTTCTTCCCGGCCTATCGGCAACTGCTGCGAGCACGCGCCACTGACTTAAATTTAGGCCCGCTTCTGCTTTTGCTACGCTTGCCGTATGCCGGCTTATTTGATCCGCCAAAACAATAACATGGTAGGGCCAGAACGTGTCGAGTTCGATATGCGAGGTCGTGTTTTTACTCATAAACAGATGGTGCAAGAATAAGGTTGCGATTGCAACAAAAATAAGTTAGTTGTAATCACAACTAATAAATTGACTATTTGAGAGACCATGACAGACCTATTTGAAAATCCAGCTGGCTTAGACGGTTTTGAATTTATTGAGTTTTCAGCCCCAGAAAAAGGTATATTAGAACCCATTTTTGAGACGATGGGATTTAGTAAAATAGCGCGGCATCGCTCCAAAGATGTCGAGCTTTGGCGCCAAGGCGGCATCAACCTCATTACCAATTACGAACCCAACAGTCCCGCTTTCTACTTTGCGCGTGAGCATGGGCCGAGTGCCTGCGGCATGGGGTTTCGCGTCCAAAATGCCTATCAGTCTTATAGCCATCTGCTAAGCCAAGGCGCGGAGCCCATCCAAACAGCCACGGGTCCAATGGAGCTTCATATTCCCGGCATTCGCGGGATAGGAAACTCGATTATCTATCTCATTGACCGCTATGATAACGGAAATAATGAACTGTCCATTTATGATATCGACTTTGAATATTTGGACGGCGTTGATCGTCATCCTGTGGGCTACGGATTCAAGCTCATTGATCACTTAACCCATAATGTTTACGGCGGACGCATGAAATACTGGGCCGAGTTTTACGAAAAGCTTTTTAACTTTCGAGAAATTCGCTACTTCGATATAAAAGGCGAATATACAGGCCTCACCTCTAAAGCGCTAACCGCGCCGGATGGAAAAATCCGTATCCCTCTTAATGAGGAAGGTAAAAGCGGCGGCGGACAAATCGAAGAGTTTCTACGCGAATTTAATGGCGAAGGTATTCAGCACATCGCCCTTATCTGTGATGACCTCATTGCCTGCTGGGATAAGCTAAAAGAAAAAGGCGTTCCTTTTATGACGGCCCCGCCCGAAACCTATTACAAAATGCTATCAGAGCGATTGCCCGGACATGGTCGCGACGAAGAAGCACTTAAAACACGCGGCATTTTACTCGACGGTACGACAGAAGATGGAAACCCAAAGCTCCTGTTGCAAATCTTCGCCGAACCGCAAGTTGGTCCTGTCTTCTTCGAATTTATCCAACGCGTTGGCGATTATAAAGATGGCTTCGGCGAAGGTAACTTCAAAGCCTTGTTCGAATCTATCGAGCGAGATCAAGTTGAACGCGGCGTTTTAGAGGTAGAGGCATGACCATCAAGACCGACGGATTTCATCATGTGGCCTATCGATGCCGTGATGCCAAAGAGACAGTTGAGTTTTACCAAAAACACCTGAACATGGATTTTCAGCTCGCTATCGCGGAAGACCATGTGCCCTCCACCGGGGCTTATGATCCTTATATGCATATCTTCCTCGATGCCGGAAATAACAATGTTCTCGCCTTTTTTGAACTGCCAGAACAGCCAGACATGGACCGTGACCACAACACGCCAGAATGGGTACAGCATATCGCCTTAAGAGTTGGCAGCCTTGATGAGCTTCTCGCCGCTAAAGAGAGGCTAGAAAGCGCGGGGTTAGATGTTCTTGGGCCGACTCATCATGGAATTTTTAAATCCATCTACTTTTTTGATCCCAATGGACACCGCCTAGAACTCGCGGCCAATATCCATACGCCAGAGCAAATGAGCCAGCTAAAAGAGATTGCCGTTGATATGCTCGCGGAATGGTCAGAGACAAAAAAAGCCCCGCGCCACGCGGCATGGCTTCATGAAAAAATTGCAGAAGAAAGTTAAAATATGAAACTCGCCTCCCTTAAAGATGGCCGCGACGGGAAACTTGTCGTTGTCTCCCGTGACCTGACCAAGGCCGCTCATGTTAGTGAAATATCACCGACCCTGCAAGCTGCGTTAGATGAATGGGATGTTACGTCCCCTCAACTCGCGGCGCACTATGAGCTTCTTAACGCGGGCCAAGGCGAAAGCTTTGACTTTGTTCAAGAGGACTGCGAATCCCCCCTCCCCCGCGCTTATGCTTGGATGGACGGTTCAGCATATCTGAACCATGTCGAGCTTGTGCGCAAAGCGCGCGGCGCGGAAGTGCCGGAGAGCTTTTATTCTGACCCCCTCATGTATCAAGGCGGCTCTGATACCTTTATTGGGCCGCGTGATGCCATCCTCGCGACAGATGAGTCTCACGGTATCGACATGGAAGCCGAGCTTACAGTTATCACGGATGATGTCCCTATGGGCGTATCAGCTCAGGACGCCGCGGATCACATAAAGCTGATTATGCTTGTTAATGATGTTTCACTACGCGGCCTTATACCCAATGAGCTGAGCAAAGGTTTTGGCTTCGTACACGGCAAAGCGTCGAGTGCCTTTTCCCCTGTCGCAGTGACGCCAGATGAACTTGGTGATTTATGGCAAGATACAACAATCGATTCACCGCTCCTCGTTGATTATAATGGTCAGCCCTTTGGTAAAGCTAATGTCAAAACGGATATGACCTTTAACATGGCACAGCTTGTTGCCCATGCCGCTCATACCCGCGACCTCTGCGCGGGGACGATTATTGGATCTGGTACGGTTTCAAATAAGTTTGACGGCGGCGAAGGTAAAAAGATCGAAGATGGAGGCGTTGGCTATTCTTGCATTGCGGAAATCCGTATGATTGAAAAAATTCAAACGGGTGAATTTAAAACACCTTTTATGAGATTTGGGGATACAGTCGGCATTGAGATGAATGACAAAGAAGGAAACTCCATTTTTGGACGCATTCAAAATAGCGTTGAAAAATATGAAGGACCAAAAGTTTAGCCTATGATGACCCTTTATGGATATTGGAGAAGCTCGGCGAGTTACCGTGTCCGTATCGGGCTCGCCCTCAAAGGCATTACCGTCAATCACATCGCTGTAAACTTGCGCGATGGGTCTCAAAAAGCGAACGACCACCTCTCGCGCAACCCGCAAGGCTTCGTCCCCGTCTTAGAGCTAGACGATGGACGGCAACTAACTCAATCATTGGCTATTTTAAACTTTCTAGATGAGACTTTTCCTGAGCCAAGCCTCTTACCAAAAGTCCCTGTTCTGCGCGCTCAAATACGCGCCGCCGCACTGGTCATTGCCGCCGATATTGCGCCCATCCAAAACTTGTCGGTTTTAAAATACATCCGCGCTGAACATGACTGCAGTGACGCGCAGGTCAAACAATGGGCAGCGCATTGGATCACTACCGGGTTTACAGCCCTAGAAAACATAGCGCAATCTCATGACACGCCGTTCTTAATGACCAAAACCCCTAGCCTGCTCGAATGCTGCCTCATCCCGCAGGCCTATAACGCTAGACGGTTTGGCGTCGACATGGATAAATTCCCAAGATTAAAAGCAGTCGATGCCGCGTGCCAAAACCTATCAGCCTTCAAAGAAGCCGCGCCGCAAAACCAAGCAGGCGCCCAGATTGACTACTAATCTCGCCCTTAGGCTTTTGCTTTGGTAGGTTCTTGTAACTCGCGCAAAACGCGAAGGTGTTTGTTTAGGTCTTAAAAACTGATATACCCGCCGGAGATTAAGATTAGAGAGTTATATGTCTTACTTTGTAAAAGCGTCATTCATTGCGGTTTCAACGCTAGCTTTGCTGGCAAGTGAAGCAACTGCGCAGTATTACACCCCCGTTTCACCGCAAAGCTTCGGACAGCCGCCCGTCGGCCTTGGTTTAGATTTAGGTGTTCAAAATGGCGGCTTTAACCCCAATGTCGGGTTTGGCGTCGGACCTGTTGGCGCGGGTGTTGGCACGGGCATTGATCGCAACGGATTTGGTCAAGGATTCAGCGCAGGTGTGGGTCCCTTGGGTTTCTCCGCCGATGGCGGCTTGGGCCGTAATGGTCTTGGTCTTGGAACAAGCGCGGGTATTGGAAATACAGGCGCCTCTTTTGAAGGCGGTTTATCAGACGGTGGTGTTGGCCTTGGCGCGAGTACAAGACTTCTGGGCTTTGGCCCGGGATTTAGTCTTGGCTTTGGAGACCGCGGCCCTGGGCTGGGCGCGAGTATGGCCTTTGGCCCGCTTGGGACGCTTCTAATTGGGAGCCATAGAAATTCTTATCCTGGCGCACAGAGAACAGCATCTCATATTTATCCGGGCCAAAATACAAGTTATTACACAGCCCAAAATTTCGGCAATTCACCT
>CAYXEB010000031.1:0-19187 GCA_964463835.1 uncultured Hellea sp. | reverse complement strand
CGGGGCTTTTTTTATAGCTTTGCGTAAGAGATAAAAACAAAGCTGGACTTTTACCCGCTTTACCTTAAGGCCACGCGCGAGACTAATTAGGCTTTCACACAATGACAGATTCAATACAAACTTTGCGCAATGTTGCGATTGTGGCGCACGTTGACCACGGCAAGACGACTTTGGTAGATAAACTCCTGCGCCAATCTGGAACTTTGGATGAACGCGGCGCGCGCGAAGAACGCGTGATGGACAGTAATGATATTGAAAAAGAACGTGGCATTACAATCCTTGCAAAGAATACAGCTATTCGCTGGACTGATGATGAAAACACCGCATGGCGCATTAATATTGTTGATACACCGGGTCATGCCGATTTTGGCGGTGAAGTAGAACGCGTTTTATCTATGGTCGATTCCGTTGTTCTACTTGTGGACGCGGTGGAAGGCCCTATGCCGCAAACAACCTTCGTAACCAAAAAAGCCTTGGCTCAGGGCCTAAAACCCATCGTCGTCGTCAATAAAATTGATCGGGTTGGTGCTCGTCCTGACTGGGTTGTGGATCAAACATTTGATCTGTTTGACCGCCTTGGCGCAACAGATGAACAGTTAGATTTTCCAGTTGTTTACGCTTCCGCGCTCAATGGCTGGGCCTCGGATATTGCTGAAGATATTGGCACGGATATGACGCCGCTCTTTAAAGCGATTGTAAAACATGCGCCTGTGCCTGATGTTGACCCAGACGGGGCTCTACAGCTTCAAGTCTCAGCGCTGGATTATAATAGCTATACGGGGGTTATTGGTATTGGCCGGGTTGTACGCGGGACAATTAAAAAGAACCAACAAGTCGCCGTGGCAAAGCCTGACGGGACAATACGCAAAGCTAAAGTTCTATTACTATATGGGTTTATGGGTTTGGAACGAGTCGAAATGGACAGGGTTTCAGCGGGAGATATTTGCTGCTTCACGGGTATTGATAAGCTCGGTATCTCTGACATGATTTGTGACCCGGACACTGTAGAACTTCTACCGCCACTCTCTGTGGATGAGCCGACAATTTCTATGACATTTCAAGTTAACGACTCGCCGTTTGCGGGCCGTGAGGGTAAATATGTGACCTCGCGCAATATTAATGACCGTCTTGAAAAAGAACTCATTCATAATGTTGCTCTGCGTGTGGAACAGCTTGAGGAGGCTGATAAATTTAGGGTCTCCGGTCGTGGTGAATTGCATTTGTCTATCTTAATCGAAAATATGCGCCGTGAAGGTTACGAGGTCGCTATTTCACGCCCTCAGGTAATTAATAAAGAGATAGACGGTGTGTTGTGTGAACCTTTTGAAACTTTAACCGTGGATGTTGAAGCCGATCATCAAGGCTCTATTATGGAGAAGCTAGGGGAGCGCAAAGGTCAGCTCAAAGATATGGTGCCAGATGGAAAGGGTAGGGTTCGTCTGGATTACGATATTCCGACACGGGGTCTGATTGGCTTTAGATCCGAGTTCCTCACGCTAACATCTGGGACAGGGTTATTATACCATAATTTTGATCGTTATGCGCCTCGAACGAAAGCGGGCATTGGTCGACGCCAGAAAGGCGTTTTGGTGTCGAAAGAAACCGGAAAAGCGGCAGGCTTTGCGCTTTGGAACCTGCAAGATCGCGGCAAGATGTTTATCGGCCATGCTGAAGAAGTTTATGAGGGCATGATTATCGGGATTAACGCGCGGGATAATGACCTTGTTGTTAACCCGTTAAAAGGCAAACAGCTCACGAATGTCAGGGCATCTGGTACGGATGAAGCTGTCGTGCTTACGACCCCCATTCAAATCACGCTGGAATATGCGCTTGAATTTATTAACGATGATGAATTGGTTGAGGTTACGCCAGAGTCTATCCGCCTTCGTAAACGCTATTTACTAGAGCATGAACGTAAAAAAGAAATGCGCCGCATGGAAGCGCTCGAAGCGAGCTCTTAGGCGTTTAACTACGGATGACTTTGAATGGTGGACGCGAAAATCCCCAAATTGACGCTGCTGACTTAATAAGATCTGATTCTTCAGCGTGATATTCTTTGTCACTTATGGAAATGGCGAGCATAGCTTCATAAAGAGCTTCCACTTGCCAATCTTCTTTGAACCGCGTTAACGCCCTCAAAATTATTGTATTCTTGCGCTTACCAGATACTGCTTTGCGAATGCTGTCCTCATTTGCGGCGTACCAGTCAAGGAGCTCTTCCTCTGGAAGAGGAATTAATTCAAATAATTCTAAAAGGCCTTTAGCTTGCAATGTAAAACACATCAGTTCCGGTTGGCGTACTTTATAATCAATTATGACCGTAAGCGCGAGGGGGGTCAGTATATCATCATAGCTAAACATGTGGGACGCCTCCGTGAGCGCAGTGTACACGTTTCATAGCTAATGGACAAGTCTTCAGCATTTGTAATGAAATGTTCATTTTTAATCCCCCCGATATTTGACTATATATTGGTACAAACGGAGCTGTCATGAAAAAAATTCTTATTTTTTCTTTATTATTTGCGGGGTTAACCGCATGTTCGAGCACGCCAAAAGGCTATGGGCCTGCCTATGGATCTGATTTTGGATATCGAAATGCGAAGCTTCAACATGACCGTTTTCGGGTTAGTTATACAAGTCGTGACGTTTATGAATCTCGTGATTTTGCGCTCTTAAGAGCGGCTCAAATTGCAGATATCGAAGGGTATAGCCATTTTAAAATAATAAATGGCGATACTTTTGGAAATGGCCCAAATCGCATTAGTGGTCATGTGGGTGTGGGATATCGTACGCATGTTGATATTGGCGTCCAAGATGTCGTCAGGGCTGTCGAAGGCCACATAGTGACGGAAACAATCGAAGTGGTTTTATTAAATAGCGGGAATAAAACCGATCCTCATGTCTATGAAGCCCAAAGCGTTCTTAAATCTATTATTCCGCCTGTTGTCCAACAAGCGAAATTACCTTCACCTTAAATTAGGACGCGCTTTCTAATTTTTTCTCCTAAATGAGTTTCATCGAAACACCGCAGGTTAAATCTGCTCTTTAGGAGGCCATCATGGCAAAGACAAAAACAACTAAAAAAATTCAAAAAGAAACTGTAAAGCCAACAGTCTTATTACGCAAAGGCGCTTTGGCATATATCGGTCTTTATGGCGCGGCTTATGAGCGTGCAAAATTCCGCGTTGAGCAAGTTCGCGGCGCCACAGACGGCTTATTCGACACACTTGTCGTTAAGGGTGAAGAAATAGAAGGCAAAGCAACCATATTTGCCAAAGATGCACAGGTTAAAGCCGCCAATAGATTTTCTATAACGACATCAAAAATTCGTACAGTTTTGCCGACAGCGTCCAATGACCGCGTAGAAGAATTAGAAGCGGAAGTGACAAAGTTGAACAAGAAGATTGCGGCTATGGCTAAAAAATCAGCCCCTAAAAAAGCTAAAATTAAGACGCAAAAGCGCATTGAAAACACAACACCTACAAAGGCGTCGCTAACGAGAATGCTTGAAAAAGACGTCGTGGCGCTTGCAAATGATATGGGCATTGAGGCATCAGTTGATGACCTTAAGGCTGATACGATTGCCAAAATCCTTGCTAAAATAGCAACACCGATTGCCGCATAATAAATTGACTTGAGCATTCAATTATTTTGATGATTTGGCGGCACACGTATTTATCGCATGTGTCGCCATTTATTAAAGTAAGGCGGAATTTGAGAAAGTCTTGCTATTTAGAGAACTGAAGGTTTAGAATTTAGAAAATAGAGGGGCCTATAAAAATGGCATTGAATCCTGACAAAGTAGGTAAGCGCGCAGCTCAAACGACAACGGCAGTCAATACATTAGTTGGATTTCGAAAGTCCGAAGTCGTTAAATCTTTGGGCATCATGGCAGGTTATGCTGCCAAGCAACCCAAACCTTTTGCCAAGCACTTGAAAAATTACGCCTCAGAAATGCTTGACATAGTAAAAGGTAGTTCAGAGCTCGCGCCGGATAAGCGTGATCGCCGGTTCCGAGATGAGACATGGACCAAAAATCCTCTATATAAGCGTGGTATGCAAAGCTGGCTCGCCATGCGTAATGAATTAAATGGCTGGATTTCTGACTCGCGTATGCATCCTGCTGACCAAGTTCGGGCTAAGTTTGTGAGTGACTTGATTATAGATGCAATAGCGCCGACCAATACACTTTTAGGCAATCCGGCGGCGATGAAGCGCTTATTTGAAACTGGCGGTCTTTCTCTCGCAAAGGGTATGCGTAATGCTTATGACGATCTTCGCAATAATGGAGGCTTGCCAAGCCAAGTGGATAGTAGGCCCTTCAAAGTCGGCGAAAATTTAGCAACTTCAAAAGGTGCCGTCGTCTTCAAAAACGAAATGCTTGAAGTCATTCAATATCAACCTCAAACGGACCAAGTTTATAAAATTCCGTTGATGGTTATTCCGCCTCAAATCAATAAATTTTATGCAAATGATCTCGCCCCAAATAAATCCATTATTGGATTTTTGACAAAATGTGGATATCAAGTTTTCGCGGTTTCTTGGAGAAATCCAACACGTCAGCACTCACATTGGGGTCTAGAAAATTATGTTGGCGCCTTAATTGAAGCCACGAAAGCTGTGAAAAAAATCACGCGTAGCGCACGCATAAATGTAACAGGCGCATGTTCTGGAGGCATAACATTAGCGCTCTTATTATCGGAACTTGCCGCTCGCGGTGACGCCACGGTTAACTCATATACCCTTATGGTAAGCGTGCTTGACGGTAAAAAATCAGATAGCGAGGTTGGCCTCTTCGTTACGGACACCGCCATCGAGCAAGCTCGTGCCCATAGTAAGAAAAAGGGAATTTTATCTGGTGAAGAACTTGGACGGTCTTTTGCTTGGATGAGACCCAATGATTTAATCTGGAATTACGTCGTTAATAATTATCTGCTTGGCGAAGACCCGCCGCCCTTTGATGTTCTGTATTGGAATAATGATAGTACAAACCTGCCCGCTCAGCTCCATTCAGATTATTTGGATATCTTTCAAGACCGCCGTTTCCGTCCAGATAAAAATGTGGTCTTTATGGACCATGTGGTTGATATGTCCGCGGTCACGCAGGATGGCTTTATGGTGGCTGGTATCACCGATCATATTACGCCGTGGAAGGCCTGTTACCGCAATGTTCGGCTCATGGGCGGTGATGTGGAATTCATTCTCTCTAACTCAGGACATTTACAATCCCTGCTAAACCCGCCTGGAAACCCCAAGGCAAAATACTTTACGAATAAAGAGTTTCCGCCGCGTGCCGATCGTTGGCTCGAAGGCGCGGAAAGCAAAAATGAATCTTGGTGGCTTCGTTGGAATGAGTGGCTTGGAGAGCGGTCAGGTGAGATGAAAAACTCACCAAAGAAACTCGGGAATAAAGCTTATCCGCTTATCTCTCAAGCTCCTGGAGAGTATGTATTTACATAATTTAAGGGGTCTTGTTCTAACCTTTAAAATAAGGATTTAGACCCCATTTAGAGAATAAGGCGCCTACGTATTAAAGTAATACAGAAAGTCATTATGACGGATCATACGCCAAATTTACCCCGAATTTTCTTTACGAAAGTCGGTAATCAAAAGCTACGCACCGCTATTTGGTCAGGGGTAGATAAAGGTGACGGCAAACGCACTCCGCTTTTATTTTTCAATGGCATTGGCGCCAATCTAGAAATCGCCCAGGCTTTTGCAGATACGTTTACGGGTCGCGACCTTATTACATTTGATATGCCAGGGGTTGGTGGCTCGCCTGATCCGATATTGCCTTATCGTCCTTGGTGGGTCGCAAAAGCGGCTAAACAAATTTTGAAAGAAAATGGATATAGCCAAGTTGACGTCTTGGGCGTGTCTTGGGGCGGGGGTCCTGCGCAGCAATTTGCTTGGCAGAATGCGGCTATGACTAAACGACTTGTGCTGTGCGCAACAACGACGGGCGTTACAATGGTACCAGGACACCCGAAGGCGCTGTCTAAGATGTTATCGCCTAAACGATATATTGACCGTGATTTTCTCGCAAAGAATTTTGAAACCCTTTACGGTGATGCCGCTGAGAAAGGTGTGAAGGAGTTTTCAATCAATATGGTACCGCCGTCTATGAAGGGGTATCTTTATCAATTAGGCGCCATGACAGGCTATTCTACATTACCATTTATTCGCCGTATTAAAGCAAAATCCTTGGTCATTATGGGGGATAATGATCATATTGTCCCTGTTGTGAATGGCCGTATTTTGAATCGCATGCTTAAGCGCTCAACCTTGAAAATTATTGAGGGCGCGGGGCATTTATTCTTGCTGACACAGCGGGATAAGACAATTGAGATAATTCGAGAGTTTTTTGGCGAACCCGAAGTGCCCATGCCGCATATAGAGCCCGTTATGTTGCCATCTGTGGCGTCTGCCTTTAATCACAAAGACGATTGGAAACTGACTAATGCCTGAAGATAAGAAACCGACCGATAATAACACGGATGATAAAAAGCGTAGTAATACTGAAACGGCCCGCCGTATTTGGCTCGCGGGTATTGGCGCCTATGGACGCGCTTTTTCAGAAGCTCAGGAAGCTTTGAAAGATGTCACGGGGAAAGGCAGCGAAATTTTTGATGACCTTGTACAAAAAGGACAAGTCATAGAAAAAGTAGTTGAGCTTAAAGGTAAGTCTATGATGGATAAGGCGGCGGTCCCAAGTTTTGACCTTGATGACCGTATCAAAGCCATGCGTTCAAGACTTTCCACTAGCCATGATAATGATGTTCATTTGGAGGAACGCCTTTCTGTGGTTGAAGCCAAGCTTGACCGAATTTTAGGTTTATTAGAGCCCAAAAAGACAGCTAAAAAACCTTCTCCTAAAAGAGCGACGACCTCCAGAACCAAAAAGACAGTGCCCGTTAAAAAACCGGTTAAAAAGAAACCTACTGCAAAAAAATAAAAGTGGCATCTCGGTCTAAAACCAAAGAGAAAATTCTAAAGACCGCTTTGGCTCTTTTTAATAATGAAGGGGAAAGCGCGGTTAGTGCCGTAGATATTGCCTCTGTTATGGGTATCAGTCCGGGCAATCTTTATTACCATTATAAAGGCAAAGACGAGATTATTATCGAGCTCTTTGCCGATTTCGAAGAAGAAATTAGGCAAGTACTGTCATCATCTGTTCGGGAACCTCTCAAGATAGAAGATAATTGGGTTTATCTGTATATAATCTTTGAGGAGATTTTTGACTTTCGTTTTTTTTACAAAAATCAATCTGAATTAGTTCAGCGTATTCCCGTGTTAAGGCACCGTTTTTCTAAAATATTAGGACTTAAAGAACAGACAGGATTTTCCCTTTTATCGGCACTCGAAAGTGACGGACATCTCTTATTTGATGAAGGCGAAAAAGCGGCATTAGCGGGGCGGCTGGCCCAACATTTTACATTTTGGCTGCAATATCATGATTTACGATTAGGAACTGCGCCGCCTAAATCCTTAATTGATCAAGGCGTATTTATGACCTTGATTCAGATTACGCCCTATTGGACCCACGGGGAAGGTTATGCGGCCTTGCTTCAGGACTTGATTTTGGAAAAATCCTAGCGCTGCAAGCTCGCGGTATTCTTTAGAGTGAAGACGAGGGCCTATAAATAGAGGAGTTTAATAGGCGCGAAACTACGGCGGTGAATAGGACAGGGACCAAGTTTGGCAATTTGGCCGCGATGAAGCTCAGTGGCATAACCTTTATGCTGGGCGAAGCCATAGCCAGGATAGCGAGTATCAGCTTCAATCATCAATTTATCACGTGTGACTTTGGCAACAATCGAGGCTGCGGCAATCGAGAGGCTACGGGCATCGCCTTTTATAACATATTCTGCCTCGCAGGGAAGGTCAGGTAGTCTATTACCATCAATCAGAGCCGTATCTGGTAAGCAGGGGAGCGCTAAAACAGCCCGTCTCATGGCTATAAGGCTAGCGCCTAAAATATTGGTTCGGTCAATTTCTTCTGGCTCTGCGATTCCGATACCAATTTGTGCATTTTTTGCCAATTCGTTCAGCAGCAGTTCACGTCTTGTTTGCGATAAGACCTTACTGTCATTTAGTCCTTCCGGTATTTTATCGGGCGCCAGAATGACCGCTGCGGCCACCACGGGGCCTGCTAAAGGGCCTCGGCCGGCTTCATCGACGCCGCAAACGGGACCGCAGCACTGGCGCTCAAAAAATAAATCGGGAGTGTTTTTTGGCATGGTGAATTTGGCCTGAATCCTGCATTTTTAATGTGATTAGGGCTTTTTAGGGTAAAAAAGGTCTGATAAAAGGCCTTTATATAAATTGGAGTATAACATGGCAAAATTACGTTTAGCAGCTGTTGCTACCGCTTTGACCGTCGCTGCTTTTGCCGCGCCGGCATTTGCACAAGTCTCATCTGCTACAGATTGCGAAAATGAAGGCGGTGAAGTCTTTAACGTTCAGGGCGCAACTGTGTGTCTGGTTCAAATCCGTCCCGAAGAATATCGTGACAATGAAGCTTATGATGGGCAACAACTTGGTGTTAACTCATGTAATGGTGACGTATTGAATAATGGCGTTTTCTGTAAAATTACATTGGTTGCTGCCCCGCCAAAACCTGCGGTAGAAGCGCCTGTAGAGCTAACAGACCCAGTTTCTGTTGAAGCGGTAGAACCTGTGACAGTTGAGCTTACTGAGAGTAATTAGCTTTCAGTATCACAATATTGTTTGAAAACCCGGCTTAAGGCCGGGTTTTTTTATTGCTTGATTCTAAATTGCACGGTTTAAAGCGGGATGATTTGTGCGGTTATTCCCACATATAATGCAGGCGGTTCGCTCGACAGCGTACTGACTCAGCTTAAAGGTCAGCTTGACCGTATTGTTGTGTCTGATTGTGGGTCATCTGATGACACTGTGGCCTGCGCGATTGGTCATGGCGCGCTCATTGCGGGCGGAGCAAAAGGGCGAGGCCAACAACTCAAGTTAGGGGCAAGCTGGGCGGGGAATGCAGACTGGCTACTATTTATACACGCCGATAATAAATTGCCGCCCAATTGGCGCTCGTCAGTTACGCGTCATATTACACGTCACCCAAACTCTGTTGGATATTTTCGGTATCGTGCTGATGCCAAAGGCATATGGCCACGTATTATGGATTTTGGCGTCGCGATGCGGTGCCAGTGGTGGGGTCTGCCCTACGGAGACCAAGGCCTTTTGATCTCGAGGAAGATATATGAAGCTGTCGGTGGCTACCCGCAACAATCTTTATTCGAAGACGTGGCTATGATTGATAAGATTTCCAAGACAATTGGGCGCGATAAATTGCGCCCCCTCAAAGGCTATATGCGCGTGGATATTTCGCGTTACGCGGAAAAAGGCATTTGGACCAAAGGATGGGAAAACCTAGCTTTACTGAAGGCCTATCGTCGCGGCGAAGATTTAGAAACGCTCAGAAAGGCTTATGAAGGATGACGCGCCCGACGCTTTTCATTATGGCCAAAGCTCCGATAATGGGCCGGGCAAAAACGCGGTTAGCCGCCGATATTGGTGTTACGCATGCCAAGCGGATTTATCGCCGTATGATGAGCCGTGTTATCCGTAATACGCGGGACCCGAAATGGAATACGGTTCTTATGGTGACGCCGACTAAAATGATGGGCGAAGTACCTGAATGGGCTGGCTTGTCTCAAGTCCCCCAGGTTTCTGGGAGTCTATCACCCAAATTGGCTCAGGTTTTTAACGCTCATGGTCCCTGTGTTGTGATTGGTACAGATTGCCCTCAAGTAAACGCTGGCGATATCGCGCAAGCATTTGAATCCTTGCGCAGGAGTAGTTTTGTTTTTGGCCCCGCCTCCGATGGCGGGTTCTGGCTTATGGGCGCGCTTGGCCCGCTTAGGCCTACAACTTTTGACGGAGTACGTTGGTCAAGTGAGCATACATTATCAGATATGCGTGCTCGCGTCGGAGACATAAGAACCCTAAGAACTCTAACTGATGTAGATGACTTAGCCGCGCTTAAAGTGTCGCGTAAGGACAGCTAATTCTTTTTAGCCGCTTTGGCGTCGTCATTTACTTTCTTTGCGAGCATGGCAAGGGTTTTGTCAATTAAGGCCATATCCGCGCCTTGCCCGTGGCCTGGGACGACTAGTTTCGTCTCTGGGTAGGTTCGTTTAATCCAGTTTAGGCTTTTGGGCCAATTTTTGACATCGGCGTCTTGTAAATTGCCAAGCCCTTTTTGATCATTGCCGCGAACAAGACAGCCCCCAAATAAAATTTTCGCGGCGGGAACATAAACAACGAGGTTTTCATGTGCGTGACCCGGGCCTGGATAAGCGATTTCTATAGTTCCGGATTTGGTACGTGACTCTGGATTTTTCAACGCGGCTACGGATGTATCGGGAATAGGCGTTCCTTTTTCCGCGGATAAACCAGGTGCATCAGGGTGCGTAAAAACCGAAACGCCCATACGTTCCAATAAATCGACGCCGGCCAGCCGGTCATGATGATGATGTGTAATGATGAGTTTCCCGACCTCTTTTCCTGTTGTCGATTTAATCTTGTTCAATAAAGCTTGTGTCGCAAATTCTCCCCATGCCGTATCAACTAGTATGAGCTGATCGCCATCTTCAATAACCAATCCATTTGACGGAACAACATTCCCGCCTGGAAAGGTATATGTCGACGTATGAACCCAGACGCCGTTCGCGATTTTTTGTAGTAATATCGGATAATCCTGGCTTGCTGCTTCAAAAGCCTGTGCTTGTGGATCAATTGTCTTCTCGGGGGTAGTTACTTGTGATTTTCCACAGGCGGTTATGGCCAAGGCTGTTGCAACAATGGATGATAAAAGGATCGGTTTAATGGTCATAATCATTCTATTTTAGTAAAAAAATTCGTAGGATTGAAGGAAATTTTATTCGAATTCCAGCAGGCTTTGATTGTTCTCGCTCCCTTCTTTGTGGGTATTAAGGAATTTCTTCTTTCTTCACTTTAACTGTATAATTCGCTCTACAAAGTTAGTCAGGTAATATAGAAAGACTCTGGTACATTACCTGTACATTAACCAAACTAAATGGAAGATAAAACTATGGATGTAATGAATTTAGCAAAAGGATTACTAGTCCAAAAACTTGGCGGAAATAATGCCGCTGCCGGAGCCGTTTTAAGCGGATTATTGGGCGGCGGTCAGGGCGGTGGCCTTGATCTGGGTGGCCTTGTTAAAGGTCTTCAGAGCAAGGGTCTTGGAGATGTTGCTGGCTCTTGGTTAGGTGATGGTGAGAATGCTGAAATTTCTGCGGACCAACTTAAGGACGTTTTAGGTCAAGAAAAAATAGCGGAAGCAGCGAGTCAACTTGGAACCGACGAAGGTTCTTTGCTTGACAGCTTAAAAGACGCTTTGCCGCAAATCGTGGATAAATCAAGTAGTGGTGGGTCCCTTATGGATTCGATTGGAGGCTTAGGCGCTCTTGGCGGGATAGCCAAAAAGATTCTCTAGGCTTTAATTCATAGTAATTTAAAGGTGCGCCTCGGTGCGCCTTTTCTGTTTTAAAGTCGCTCATAGCCAAAAGGCTTATCTTGGCCCGCTTGTTTTAAATCACGGCGAGAATAGATTCGGCTAATCTTGGAATATTGTCAGCATTGGCGCCTGCGATATTAATTCGCCCTGAATTCATAATATAAACCGCATGATCATTACGTAAACTTTCCGCTTGCGCTTGAGACAGTGGTAGCGTTGAAAACATACCGTTTTGGTTTGTTACGGCCCGAGCCATAGCCTCACCGCCTTGAACATTGAGAGCTTCTGAAAACATTTGCCGTAAACCGCGCATACGGTTGCGCATTTCGTCAAGTTCGCTTTCCCATATTTGACGTAAATTGTCGTCGCGCAAAATACGAGTCACAATGGCCGCGCCGTGATCAGGTGGCATGGATATAATCTTGCGCTGAATAGCGCCAAATTGACTTTTTGCGGCATCGGCTTTTTCAGGACTTTGAGTGATTGCCGCGATCAGGCCTGTGCGTTCACGATATAAAGCGAAATTTTTTGAACAGCTTGCCGCGAGGAGAACCTCAGGGCAAATTTCAATCATTTTGCGCAAACCATAAGTATCTTCCGCCATGCCGCGTCCTAACCCAAAATAGGCGAGGTCAATATATGGAAATAGGCCACGTTCCAGTATAAAGGGCGCTAATTGGTCCCATTGCTCAGGCGATAGGTCGGCTCCAGTTGGATTATGACAACACCCATGTAACAAGATGACATCGCCGCGCTTGGCATGATTATCCAGATAATCAAGCATCTCTTCAAAATCCACGCCTAGACTATCTCTGTTATAATAAGGATAGCTTCCCATCTTAAGTCCGGCATTGGAGATAAGCGGAATATGATTGGCCCATGTCGGTGTTGACGCCCAAACTGTGGCGTCTGGCGCAACTTCTTTCAAAAGCTCAGCACCAAGACGAAGAGCGCCAGACCCGCCCGCTGTTTGCGACGCGCCAACGCGGCCTTCCGTAATAGCCGGATGGTCAGCCCCGAGCATAAGGGCCATCATATCTGTACAATAATTTTGGTTCCCTGTTGTTCCGACATAGGTTTTGGTGCTTTCTTCTCGGCCCCACATCTCTTCGGCAAGTTTAACAGATTTCATAATTACAGTCTGTCCCCTAGCATCTTTATAAACACCGACACCGAGGTCGATTTTATGAGGGCGGTCATCCGCTTTGCATTGCTGCATTAACTCCATAATAGCATCATTGGGGCGGGATTGAAGAGCTTCAAACATAGTTTACTCGCTTACGGGGTATAAATTCAGGGATGGCCTAACCCAATCAGCTTATAATAGAAAGTTAGAAAAGACGGATTTTGCAGCTTTCGTTTTACAAGCTCAAACTGCTTCCTTAGCAATTAATCTAGCGTGCGGGCTTCCTCGGGTAGCATGATAGGGACGCCTTCTCGAATAGGATAAGCTAACTTTGCTTTTTTACTTATAAGCTCATGAGTCTCGGCATTATATGTTAAGGGCCCCCGTGTTTTCGGGCAAACCAATATGCTCAGCATTTTGGGATCAATTGTGCTCTCGTTGGTCATAACATTCCTATAAAATCTTACTGCGTCGCTTGTGGTCCAGTCTGATTTAAATTTTTATTTGCATAAAGATGCATGAGGCCAATTAATAGACGGCGCCGATCATCGGTTGTTTCCGCTTCTATAAGAGATTGTTTGTCTTCAGACTCAAAGGGACTAATCATCGCGGCTTGATTGATAAGAACAGGTAAAGGGATTTCGGAGAGACCTTTCCAATCTATCTCAACCCCTAAATGTTTGGCTAAAGCTTTCATAGCAACGGTTAAAGCTGCTCGGTCGCTGCGTCCAGATTCCGATAGGGCTTCTGAAGTTTGTTTGGCATTGTGAATATCTGCGTCTTCTTCAAAACCATCAAAACTAATACTGGCTTGACGGTAGGGTGTTTTAACCTTTGCTTCGCTAAGGATTCGAAATCGCTTTAGGCCTTTAAGCACAACCATATAACGGCCATCATTCATTTCAGCAAATTGCGTGATGCGGCCAAGCCCACCTATTTCAGCGACTTCGTTACTCTTTTTTTCTTTCTTTTGCACCATTCCAATAAGGCGGTCACTTTTCAAAGCGTCATCAATCATGTTCAAATAACGCGGCTCAAAAATATTTAACGGAAGGTCGCAGGCGGGTAATAAGACTGTCCCACTGAGCGGGAATATAGCCACTGTTTTTGGCTTTGTTCGCCGAGTAAGTGATTTATAATGGGCGCTCATATTTTAACTACGTTTGATCAAGCAAAAAGGATGGAGGAAAGTTGCCGGCGGCCATCTATGGAAACATCTGATGTTGGGCCTTCAGCTTCGAAAATTGTGAGCAGAAATAATCTGGCGGCTTCGTTTTTGTGGGCGCGGTTCTTAGAAATTGAATATAGAAGGTGTTTAACGGCTTCCGCGTTGCGTCCAGAGGCCGCCAAAGCTTTGGCAAGGGCGAGCCGCGCATCTAGATCATCAGGCTTTGCATTAACTGCGGCGTGTAGCTCTGCCGTTTCATCTGGCGCGGGGGCTGGCTCTGCGGCGATGGTTAGCTGGGAGCGCACGGCCGCGATTTCTGGATGCTCCGCGATGGAGGCATCGGCGCTAGCGATCAGGTCAACCGCGCCTGTCTCATTGCCGCTCTCAATATAGACGCGAGCAAGGCCTGCCATCGCTTCGGCATTTTTAGGGTCAAGGGTTAGAGCCTGCGCGTAATCTTGCGCCGCTCCGCCTGGATCGCCTGCCGCCAAACTATCTTTGGCTCGTGTGGCCAGCATACTGGCTTCGGTGACGGGGTCAGAGGCACCGCTGAGGCGCCCCACGAATTTGGCAAGCTCAGATTCGGGTTGGCCGCCTGTAAACCCGTCGACGGGTTGACCGTCTTTAAAGGCATAGACAGCTGGAATTGAACGAACGCCTAGTTGTCCAGCAACACCAGGGTTTTCGTCAATATTAATCTTGACCATTTTGACAGCACCTTTGGCGTCTTTTACAGCCCTTTCAAGGGCTGGCATAAGTTGTTTACATGGCCCGCACCAAGGAGCCCAAAAATCGACAACGACAGGCGTATCATTACTGGCTTCAATCACATCAGCCATAAAGTCCCTATCAGAACTATCTTTGATTATTTCAAGCGCGGCATCACTCATATTATTATCCTATAGGAAACCTTCTCCCAATTTGGGGATAGGACGAAGATAGTCAAGTGGTCGAAATGAGGGAAATTAGCATTCCGCACAACAGATTAGTAATATTCAGATTAGACAAATCTAACTGAAATTCGTTTCAATCCCTCTATTCCGCCCGAAAGCTCATCCCCGATTTTGACGGGGCCCACACCAGCGGGGGTCCCCGTATAGATAAGATCACCGGCTTGCAGGTCCATATCCTTTGAGAGATAATCGATGATTTCGTCGATCGACCAAATCATTTTATTGAGAGCTGAATGTTGTACGATATCACCATTTTTACGCAGCACTATATGAGCCGAAGAAATATCAACATCCTCTGCCCGCTTTAAAGTTGAACATGGGGCGGAGTAATGGAAATTTTTAGCTCGCGCCCAGGGACCACCTTTGGCTTTGGCTTTGGCCTGAATATCCCGGCGAGTGAGATCAATTCCAACGCCATAACCAAAAATACCCTTAGGACCCATCGCGACAACTAACTCCACTTCGAAATGCAGGTTCTGCGTATGGGGAGGGAAAGGGATTTCGTTCCCGCTATGAACCAGAGTCTCAGCAGCTTTAGTGAAAAAAATTGGCTCGGAGCGTTCTACGGTGCCTCCCATTTCAACCACATGATCAGCATAATTTTTCCCAACGCAATAAATTCGACGAACGGGAAAGCGTTTTTTCGTGCCCGCGATGGGTAGATTTACGGGAGGCGCCGGAGGAAAAGCAAAATTCATAATTGTTCTTTACCTCGTTGGAATTGCGGCTACTCTATCAGAATTAAGGAGAGCTGCCAATGCGTGTTGTCGATGTCCCGATAGACAAAATTTATATTCCGTCTGCGAAACGCAAGACGCTTGACGAAGAGAAAGTAATGCCGCTGGCTGAGGATATTTTAGAAAATGGCCAGCAGAGCCCGATTTATGTAAGGCTTGGGAAAGACCGCTATGTTCTGCAAGAAGGACTGCACCGGGTTGAAGCTATGAAGCTTTTAGGCTCTGATACAATAGAAGGTCATATTGTTCAGGCTCAGAAACACTAACCAGCTTGTTGCATGGCTTAGCTCAGCCATAAAAAAACCCCGCTAAAAGCGAGGCTCTTTAAATTAATAACAAGAGATTTACTCTTCTTCTGATTTTGCTGCAGGCGCTTCAGCTGCGTCTGACTCACCGTCTGATTCAGGGGCTAAAAACTCTTCCGGCGCATCACCTTCAAACATATCGACAGCGTTTTCAGACCGCTCTTCATTGGCTTGTCTGATATCGGCTTGCTCTTCGGCAAGTTGTGTCGCGATGACATCCTCACCTTTAGCCTGGCGTTCTGCTTCATCTGTGGTCCGCGCGACGTTAACTGAAATATCAACGGATACTTCGGGATGCAGACGCACTTTAACAGTATGAATGCCCAAAGCTTTGATAGGCTGTTCAAGCACAATCATGTTGCGCTTAACGCCTTTACCGGTAAGACTTTCAGCAATGTCACGAGCAGATACGGAGCCATATAGCTGGCCAGTATCACCGGCTTTACGAATGATGATGACATCAGACCCATCGACGGCTTGACCATCTGCCACGGCTTTATCGCGGTTTTCAGCATTACGCTGCTCAAGGAATTCACGCTCGGCTTCAAACCGTGCTAAATTTGCTTTAGTTGCGCGAAGTGCCTTTTCTTGCGGTAAAAGGAAGTTACGGGCGAAGCCAGGCTTGACTTTAACAACGTCGCCCATATTGCCGAGCTTTTCTATGCGTTCTAGGAGAATAAGTTCCATGATCGTCTCCTATTTCACTTCATAGGGCAAAAGCCCAATATAGCGTGCACGTTTGATAGCTCGGGCTAATTCGCGCTGCTTCTTATGAGAAACAGCCGTAATACGAGACGGAGCAATTTTGCCTTTCTCGGACATGTAGCGCTGGAGCATTTTTGGGTCTTTATAATCAATATTAAGGCCGTTATCACCAGAGAAAGGGCAGACTTTACGGCGCCGACGGAACGATGTCCGTGATGGCAAGTTTTCGATTTTAATCGCGTTTTTATTTTTTGACATGGCTATCGATCCCTATTTTCGCGGCGCTTGCGTTCTTCGCGTTTCTTAAGAATTGGCGATGGATCATCAGAGAACTCATCAACGCGCACTGACATATAACGCAGAATATCTTCGTTAATGCGGTGTTGCCGCTCAATTTCATGAATTGTATCAGGCAGGGCATTAATTTTAAGCATAGAGTAATGGGCTTTGCGGTTTTTCTTCATACGATATGCAAGGTTTCGTAAACCCCAATATTCGGCGCCTTCTACAGACCCGCCCATATTTTCAATTTTTGTTGCAAGGTTTTGGACAAACTCTTCGACTTGTGTCGATGATATATCCGGTCGTGACACGACAATGTGCTCATAAAGAGACATAAAACGTCCTTCAATTTAGAGGGTGCGGCACCAATTCTCGTGAAGGCGAGATTTTAGTGATGGCTCTGATAAGCTATATCGACCCCATGCCGATAGGGAACTCATAGACCGCATCCGTGAAGTGGGGCTTATATAGTGTGATTTGTCCCTGACAAGCTGTTTTTCAGACTATTTTGGCACGACCGAATTAGGAAGGCCGTCCTTTATCAACTGCGCCAGCGCGTTGACGGCCTTAAGGCGTGGAAAACGTTTTCTATAGGTCAAATATATTTGGCGCGCGGCGCCTTTATCAATGAGTTTATGGCTCATCAAACCTGTATCTGGCGCCCCGCCGTTTCGCATCGCCAAGGCAGGGACAAGTGTAATGCCTTCACCGGACGCAACGAGATTGATTAAAGTTTCCAATGACGTTGCGCGGAGAGATTGTCGGCGTTTATGATGTGAAGGCCGGCATATAGATAGTGCTTGATCTCGAAAACAATGACCTTCTGTAAGAAGCAAAATATCATCTTGGTCGACATCTTTCATACGTACATTTGTTAATTCTTTAAGTTCGTGCGAGCTAGGGAATACCAGCCAAAACGGCTCTGTGTAGAGCTCTATTGCGGCGAGTGTACCTTCTAGTGGCGGCGTGGCGAGGACAGCAACGTCTAGTTCGCCCGATAGTAGACTTTCGGTCAACCGCTCAGTTATATCTTCGCGGTAAGTCATTGCAAGTTTTGGGAGCTGTTTTGAAAGCCTGCCGACAAATAGAGGAATAAGGTAAGGCGCAATTGTGGGGATCAGCCCTAAAGACAAATTTCCTGCCAAGGGGTCTTGCGCGGAGGCCGCTACATTTCGAATACGGCGCGCGGCGTCTTTGGCCTCGCGAGCGATCGCAATGATATCTTCGCCAATATCTGTGACGCGTATACCTTTATGACTGCGTTCAAATAGTTTCACTTTTAACTGTGATTCTAGTTTTTTTATTTGGCCAGATAAGGTTGGCTGACTAATATGACAGGCCTCAGCCGCTTTACCGAAATGTTTGTGGTCTGCCACGGCGCATATGTAATCTAGGTCGCGTAAGTTCATATAGATACATTATAGAGGATGCATCAGCGTTTGGGTAACATTAATCATAACTTCAATCGATTTACCGTTTTTCTTATATCCATGTTATTAATTCTTCACAGAGGTGCTACCCTGTTGCCTCGATCTCCGGCCATGATTAAACCCTCTTGTAAATTCATGGCCGGAGATTATACTGCTTTTAGTTGAATTCTTTCTATTGAAGTGCGCTGTATTTATTTAAGGTAGCTCATTTTATGATTCAAATAGGCCGAAGGGCCTGGAATGTTATTACATTCAACATTAGTTTCACTATAAATGCACGTATTTGTGAGTTATTGTGTGAAGCTTTTGGAAAAAAAATGGTTATTTAGGGTCAAACTTTAATGGAGAGCTTTATGAAACGCACTTACTTATTATTGACAGCTGCAGCCATGGTGGTTGTTCCAGCTATGGCTATGGCTTCGGGTTGCCAACCCACGTCTGCTACAAAAGTGGTCGACGTTAAAAGTGAAAATCAGTCAGTAATCTTAAATACTGATGTTGTATTAAATACTAATGATGTACCTGACACGCGTGTGGTCAACACGTCTGCAGTAAAAGTGGTCGACGTTAAAAGTGAGAATCAGTCAGTAAATTTAAATACTGATGTTACAAATGACACACTTGTGGTCAAAGAGGCGCAAAGCAATTATGGTTCCGGATCTAAAGCGCCAGTTAAAGCAATCTCATCACCTCATTCGGCCTTTACAAATATTTTAAGCAAATATGTGAGCGCGCCGGATGGGCAAGGTTTGACTCACTTTAATTATGGCCGGTTGAAAGCGACGCCTTCTGATAAGACCACGCTGGATAATTATATCAAAAAGCTTGAAGGTATTAATCCGCAGAATCTTGGACGAAATGAAGCAATTGCTTACTATGCTAACCTCTATAATGCCGTGACAGTACAAGTTGTGACGGAAAACTATCCAGTTTCATCGATTAAAAAGCTCGGCCCTTTAGGCT
>CAYXEB010000030.1:17892-19817 GCA_964463835.1 uncultured Hellea sp. | reverse complement strand
ACGCGTAAGATGGGTTTGCATCTGTCACTCAATGAATTGCGCGCAGTTTTGCGGCGAAGTTATGAAGCTCTTTATCATCATGGGTATGATTTCGACGTTATGGCAAGGTCGTGTTTGTGGCTTGAGACGCATGGACTAGATGGAATAGGATTAACTTTACGAAGCTTGCCTGATCTAGAAAAGCCTTGTGGTGAATTACAGCTTTCAGAAATTTCCACGGGCTGTTTTGAATTGGATGGACAAGGGCGTTGCTTAATTCCTTTCGTCAATGCGTCTGCTGATCTGGCTATTGCGGCTGCACAAGATGACGGGCTTGGGCAAATAGATATATTAAATGTTTATGGCCAGCTAAATATATTTGCGGTCTTGAAAAAACCTGCTCGGCTTAATCTATATGCCGCCGCCATTTGGTATGATGAAGGGGAAGAGCGAACGCATATTCTATGGCTTCAACCTTCAAGTGATTTACCCAATTATTATATTTTAAACGAAGTTCACCAAGGGCCTCGGGGTGGTTCTGGTCTTAGATTTATTTGTGCAAATACATCCGAACTCGTTATCAAAAATATACGCGCTATTTTAACAGATGACACAATACCTTATAAGACATCTGAGGATTTTACGGCCGCGTATGAGCGGGCGTTGGAGGAGGGGGTTGTGGTGTCGCCGCGGGCATATGCTACGTTAAATAAAATTGCTGACCGTTTATTGGTTCCGTCTACGGATGCGTCACGCAAAGGAGCAGGCGAATGAAGATTAAGTCAATTGACATATATAATCATAAACTTCCCGTGAAAAATGGCCCCTACACTATGGCGAATGCGGAAGTATGGTCACTAGACACAACACTCGTAAAAATTACGATAGACAATGGCGTATTTGGATGGGGCGAAACATGTCCTGTCGGGCCTACATATGCCGAAAGTCATGTATTAGGTGCACGCGCAGCCCTCATACAAATGGCACCTGGCCTCATAGGGGCCGAAATCGATGGCATCCGTAAACTCCATCGACATATGGATAGTCTGCTTGAAGGGCATAATTATGCTAAAGCCGCAATTGATATTGCCACCTATGACATCATCGGCAAACAGACACATCAACATGTTGCAGATATTCTTGGGGGCGCTGTTACTGAACGTGTCCCATCTTATTACGCTACAGGTGTAGGTGCTCCCAACGATATTGTGCGTATAGCAAAGGAGAAGATGAAAGAAGGTTATCCTCGCTTGCAGGTGAAAGTTGGCGGTCGTCCTGTTGAAATCGATATTGAAGTCATTCGTAAGGTTTGGGAAGCTATTGGTAATAATATGCGCTTAGCCGTTGATGCTAATCGAGGATGGACAAAACGTGATGCCATAAGGGTTAGTCGCGAATGCCAGGATATTCCCTTCATCATGGAACAACCCTGTAATACGGCTCAAGATCTATATACTCTCAGGACGCAAGTTTCCCATCCAATTTATATGGATGAAAACAGCGTTGATATTGCTACTGTTACACAGTCGATTGGTACTGGGAGGATTGATGGTTTTGGCATGAAAGTTACGCGTCTAGGCGGATTGCAGCCAATGATGACCTTCCGGGATATTTGTGAGGCAAACGACATTCCCCATACCTGTGACGATAGTTGGGGCGGGGATATAATAGCCGCTGCGTGCACACATATTGGGTCCACAGTTTCGCCGCGTCTTTTGGAAGGTGTATGGATTGCTGCGCCTTATATAGACGGCCATTATGATGAGGCAAATGGCATAAAGATCACGGGTGGACACATTGCTTTGCCCAAAGGTAGCGGCCTTGGAATTTTGCCTGACGAAACAAAATTCGGAAAACCAATCGCAAGTTTTAATCGTCCATTGTAACAACGATATTGCCGACATGATTTTTGTCGATAAAGGCCTGTTGCGCTATGCGTAAGTCTT
>CAYXEB010000030.1:0-17792 GCA_964463835.1 uncultured Hellea sp. | reverse complement strand
CGTAAGTTCGCAAGAGCAATAAGAGCCGAGCCCACACCACCCGAAGCGCCTGTGATAAGAACTGTATCTTTTTCACTCACATTGGCGCGATTCAGCATGCCTTCTGCTGTCATCCAAGAGGTCGCAAAGGTCGCGAGTTCGGCATTGCTTAAGTTTGAGTTGACGGTATGAACGTGCCGATGGTCTATTTTGGTAAAGTCTGCAAAGCCGCCATCACATTCAGACCCGTAATAACCAACATTATCTTTTTTATTTGGTGCGTCCCAATCGCGTAACCATGTGTCGATCATAACGCGCTTACCTTTAAGGCTTTGATCTGCCGATTTCCCGACTTTTAAAACTGTGCCTACAACATCTGCGCCTTGAATACGCGGAAATTTAATTGCGGAGCCTCCCCAACCGGCATCGTCATCATTAGCATCATCAAATCTGCCGCCTGTTGTTCTGTCTTCTACACCTTTTGAATACCAAGCGGTTCGCGTGTTTACATCCGTATTGTTTAGCCCGCACGCGTGAACTTTAATTAAAATTTCTGTCTCTGAGATTTGGGGTACAGGCCAATCATTGTGATAGACAAGGTTATCCATATCACCATGTCCCGTAAGGACAAAAGCTCTCATAGTGTCAGGTATTAACTCCAAGGGAAAGGACTGTTGGATGTGGGGTGTAATTCACCATCTGCGTAGCGCCCAAAGCGGAAGGGTTTAAGCAATTCAGATGTATTGCCTATAATATGTTCTGCCACTAATTTACCAACACCCAGCATTTTATATCCGTGGTTACTATCTGCGATGATATAGCAATTTTCATAAAACTCATCAAATACTGGAAAACTATCCGGAGTGAAGCACCCGACGCCCCCAGACGGTTCTTTGTGATATTGCCCCATAGTGCCTTCAAAGCGTTTATGACAATGGGCGAGTGCAGAGATCCACATATGCGCAAACTCGGGCGAAGAAATCCATTCGGGCGAGGCGGGCCCATATGGGTCAAGTTGCAACTCATCCACTGGCGTTTCGACGGGATAGGGCATTGCGCCCCCTTGTACGCCGCCAAAATGGAAATCTGGTTTATAGTAAAGTCCCCAGATGTTACCTTCTTCTGTGATAACAGAACTATCGACCGTAGAGTGTAATGCAGCATCGGTATCAACATGCATGACGGGAGGTTGTTTGCCATCATTTGTTTTGAACATGTCAGGGTCTACATTGAGAACCCCTTCTTCGAGCTGCCAAAATGTCCACATGCCTATGCCGTCATACGTTTTGCCATCTGTGCCTTTAATGCTAACCGTTTTCGGCAGCTCTAACATATTCCAGAAATCGCGCACCCAAGGGCCAGCGCCGATGACAACATAATCGCAGGCAATATCGCCTTGACTGGTTTCCAGGGCGGTAATTGCTGAGGACGCGCCATTTGCGCGCTTAAAGCCGGTCACTTCTAAGCCAGAGATAATCCGCACGCCTTCCGCTTCGGCCTTGGCAGCGAGGCCATACATAGACTTTGTATTATTGGCATAGCCGCCTTTTTTCTCATGCAAGACAGAGGTGATATTGCCTGCCTGCCAATCATGATAAATGTCTTTCATATAGGTCGTGCAGTCCGCTTCGCCTTCGATAAACACGCTTTCATAGCCGATGGCTTGCTGTTGTTCGTAAATCGTCGCGACATCTTCGTGCATGCTCTCGCAGGAAATTTGCATGTAACCGACAGGGTGATAGGAATAGGACTCTGGATCCGTTTCCCACACCGCCACGGAGTGCGCCATCAATTCGCGCATAGCGGGTTGATAGTAATTATTTCGTACAACGCCACAGGCAATACCTGACGCGCCAGCTGCGATTCCATTTTTATCGAGAACGATAATGTCATCCCCGCTACCCTTGCCCGTGGCTTTAAGAGACTGCGCGAGGTGAAAGGCAGTTGAGAGCCCATGAATACCTGCGCCAATGATTACATATTTTGAGTGCTGAGGAATAGCCATTAAAATCTCCTGCCGTGACGTTTGGCAGTTCTATGGCTTACTTGGGCTTACTTGCACAATAGGAGAGAAATTTAATCGCTGTTTTTAATTGCAGAGCATTAGAGAACTTGATGAGTAAAAAATTTGCTGTCGAACCCTTGGTTTTGCGTATAATAAATAAACAGCCCAAACGTTTAGATTAGATTTGTAAATGACGCTTCAGAATGTTTTGCAAGATATTGATGATGCTAAAGGATTGCCAAACGAGCATTACATTTCGCCAGAGATGTATCGTCATGAACGCGAGTATTTGTTCTTTAAGTCTTGGGCTGCTTTGGCGTTTGAAGCTGACGTTCCAAAAGCTAACGATGCTTACCCTGTAGACTTTTTGGGAACGCCCATGCTGGTGGTTCGAAATTCCGATGGGGAGATTAATGTATTCCAAAATACGTGTCGTCACAGAGGCATGATTTTAGTGGATAAGCCCACACATCTAAAAGGGCCTATACGATGTCCTTATCATAGTTGGTGTTACGATCATAACGGAGGACTAATACGAACGCCCTATGTTGGTGGTGTCGATATTGATACGCATGAGGCCGTCAAGCCCGATGAGCTTAGTCTATTTAAAGTTAGACATTATATTTGGCACGGAACAATTTTCATAAACCTATCTGGTGATGCGCGCCCTTTCACAGAGGAACATGAGAACCTTATTCATCGCTGGAGAGAATTTGATAAACCATTTAAGGTTCCAAGCAAAAGCTGTATGTTTTCAATGTCATTAAAGACGAATTGGAAATTGGCGATTGAAAATTTTTGCGAGAGCTATCACTTGCCATGGGTTCATCCAGAACTAAATGTTATTTCGCCGATTGATGTGCATTATAATATTGATGAGAGTGAAGGTTATTCTGGCCAAGGGAGTTTGAATTACATTCAATTAACAGGTGAGGACGGACAAAAATTTCCTGATTTTGAAGATGTGTCTGATAGATGGGATACGCTCGCCGAATATGTGTCTTTTTTTCCGAATGTGTTGATGGGGGTACATCGCGACTTCTGTTATTCCGTTATATTACAGCCCAAAGGATATGGAGAAATCGAAGAACGCGTTGCCCTGTTTTACGCGCAGGATCTTAATGAGGATTGGGAAGACATGCTTGTTGAAAATGCTCGAATATGGCGGGATGTTTTTCAAGAAGACATTGGTGTTGTTGAGGGGATGCAAAAGGGACGACACGGACCGATGTTCGATGGCGGAAAATTCTCTCCTGTTATGGACGGGCCTACACATGTTTTTCACAAATGGGTTGCCGGTAAAATGTTAGCGGCACAAACAGAAAGCTAATTATCCAAGAACATTTTCGGCTACATGCACTAATCCGTCTAAAAATGAATGGGCCGAGCTTCGCGGCGTTAAGAGCAAGAATTTCGTCTCGCTGAACTTTAAAACCATCACAGCAATATGATGCGCGCTTGTCCGGGCGGCAAAATGTTTGGGCGCGCGGCGAATATCGAGCGGGATAAAGCGTTCAAGCACATCAAAGCTTTTGGTGCCTATAAGCTCAAGAGAGGCCCAACCATCAGTTTGTAATGTGGTATATGCAGCGCCCCTAAAATTTTTACTCAAATCTAAGTCAGCATCAATATTCTCACCTGTAATAATAAGCATATATTGGTCTTGTCCTGACCACATGGCATATCCACCTTCGATTTCAATTATCTGATTTGGCTCTGGAGGAGCTTTCGCAAATGTACTTATAAATTTCGCCTTAAATTCTGTCTCATTCCCTAAAACACAAGCTAGTGAAATGAGTTCACCCATAAAGTGCTCTTTAAAGCTTAAGTCAGGCCACTCTTTAATGAACCCGCCTAAGGGTAATGTCGGGGTTAACTTAGACACGGAGCCGCTCCCCGTCGGGATCGATGAAATGCGGGCTGACAACTTTAACCTTAACGTGATTATTGCGCATGTAATCCACGGCTTTGAGAATTTCCCCATTTCGATTGGCGCCATCTTTCAAAAACCCTAACCCGACATAGGATTGTAGGCTAGGAGACCAAGCTATTGAACTCATATGTCCTTGATCATTTTCAGGTGTCTCCTTACCGTCAAGCGTCATAAAATGCGCGCCATTGGTAAGTTTGTCTTTTGGGTTGACAGGCATAACGCCCACCATGCGGATACCATTTGCGAGGCCTTCACGTTGTGAAAGCACTTTGCCGATACAGTCTTTTTTCTTGGATACAAAACCACCAAGGCCCAGATGCGCTGCCGTATGTCGCCCATCAAGCTCATTGCCTGCGGCATGGCCTTTTTCAATCCGCATCACGCCAAGTGCTTCTGTGCCATACATAATGGCGTCAAATTCTTGACCTGCTGTCATCAATTCTCGGATAAGAGCATCGCCATAACGCGCAGGGATGGAAATTTCATAGGCCAGTTCACCCGAAAAAGAGAGCCTGAAAAGTCTGGCCCGAAGCCCGCCGCAAATAGAGATATCCCCGCACGCCATATAAGGAAATGCCTCATTAGAAATATCATATTTTTGGTCAATAATTTTTCGTAAAAGCTTACGCGCATTTGGCCCTGCGATTGAGAATTGCGCCCATTGGTCGGTTGTCGAAATGAGATGCACGTCCATATTTGGGAACAGAACTTGACGACAAAATTCGAGGTGTTGGAAAACAAGGCCTGCCTTAGCTGTCGTCGTTGTCATGATATAATGGGTATCCGATAGCCGCGCAGATGTCCCGTCATCCATGGCCATGCCGTCTTCTCGGAGCATTAGACCGTAACGGCATTTGCCTGGTTTAAGCGTGCTAAAAGTATTGACGTAAACTTTATTAAGAAACTTACCTGCATCTTTGCCTTGAATATCGATCTTCCCAAGTGTTGAGACATCGCATATTCCGACGGAGTTTCGGGTCATTTTAACTTCGCGGTCTACGCTATCGCGCCAGCCTGTCTCTCCCTCGCGAGCAAACCATTGGGCGCGTTTCCAATTGCCTGTTTCAACGAATGTTGCGCCTGTTTCCGAGGCATATGTGTGGCTTGGCGTAAGACGGCTAGGTTTAAAATGTTGCCCGCGATGCTGTCCTGCAAATGCCCCTATAGGCACAGGGCTATAGGGCGGGCGGAAAATAGTTGTTCCTGTTTCTTCTATGGTGCGCCCCGTTGCTTCTGCAAGCACAGCCAAACCTGTAACGTTCGATGTTTTACCTTGGTCCGTTGCCATCCCTAATGTTGTGTATCGTTTCACATGTTCAACGGAAGAAAATCCTTCTTGATGAGCGAGGATAATATCTTTTGCAGTAACATCGTTCTGAAAATCCACCCACCCGCGTTTTACGCCCTTTACAAACCAGAAAGGTGAGAGGTTAAGGGGCGTATCTTCAGTGAGCGGTAAGTCTGATGAACTATAACCTAGATCTTCTGAAACTCTATTAGCGTCCTCAAAAGCACCATGAGTAGAGAAGGTGCCATTGGCAGATCCTATAACCTGCATATCGGGCGAAAGGTTTTCTGCGTCAGGTACAAAACAAGAGAGGGCCTCACTCCATTTCGGGCGTCCCCGTTTATGGCAGGTCAGCTGCACATTGGGGTTCCAACCGCCTGACATTGCGAGGCCATCAACTTTTAGCTTTTCGCCCGTATTCAGCGTCACTGATGTAACGCCTTTGCGACCTGAAACATTGACAATATGTTGTCCCTTACGCGTATCAATTATGTGAGTGGCTTTTGTTCGTAGCCCATCATCATTATTTGTCAGTAAGGCTATGTTTTTTCCTGTTTCGACATCGAACCTATGTGCGTAACTTCGAACCGCGCTTGCGAGCATCACGCCGGGTCGGTCATTATTGGCAAAGGTAATGGGGCGCTCAGTGGCACCTGCAGCCAACACGCTATTGGCGGCATAGATGCGCCAAAGGATTTGTCGTGGGCTAGATAAACCAATACGATCAGTTATGGTTTCAATACCGCCATAAATACCGTGATCATAGACGCCGTAAATTGTTGTTCGCCGCATCAAGCGAATATTGGGAAGGCTTTCGAGCTCTGCCAAAATGTGTAAAAGCCAGTTTGCGCCTTCGTCTTCATTAATCTCAACGCGCTCTGAAAGTAGGCGCCCGCCCATATAGAAATCTTCATCGGCAAGTATGACTTGAGCACCTGCACGCCCAGCATTTAGGGCCGTTAAAAGTCCAGCTGGACCTGCGCCAATTATCAGCAAGTCGCAATGTAAGAACCCCTTGTCATACTGATCAGGGTCAGCATTTTTTGAGAGTGTTCCAAGCCCCGCAGCGCGGCGAATGGCTGGTTCATAGAGCTTCTCCCAAAATGCTTTTGGCCACATAAAGGTTTTATAATAAAACCCGGCGGCCAGTAACGGATGAATAAAGTCATTTGTCGCTAGCAGATCAAAATTGACACTTCCCATATGGTTTTGGCTTCGCCCCTCAAGGCCATCAAAAAGTTTAATAGTTGTAGCTCGCCGATTAGGTTCACAGCTTCCTGCGCCGTGAATTTCAACAAGTGCGTTAGCCTCTTCAGATCCTGCGCCCATAATGCCGCGCGGTCGATGATATTTAAAACTCCTAGCGACAACTTTAACGCCCGCTCTTAATAAAGCAGAGGCGAGAGTGTCACCCTCAAAACCCTGATAGGCTTTTCCGTCAAATGTAAAACTTAGCTGTTGTGATGTGTCGATCAAACTCATGCGCCTTGTCTCGCGACGTCACGAGCTAACTCAACTTTGATAATTTCATGGGTGCTGATATTGCGCGTAATGACAAGCCAAGAACGATCACCTTGTTCGTGGTACCAGAGCTCCCGCATCACGCCCGGCGTATTCTCGCGTAAATATTGATATTCGTAAAAATCTTGAGCTGCGGTCTCTGATTTTGGATTTGGGCGCTTCATCAAAGCGGCATCTCCTAGATAGGAAAACTCAGAGGCATCGCGCGGGCCGAGGAGGGGGTGATTGATAATCATTAGTGTAGATTAGGCTGTGCGCCCTCTCCATTTTCATCAATCATTAATCCATGGCTAAAACGATCCATGCGGTAAGCTTTGGCTGTCATGTGTGGTGCATCCGTTGCAAGCAAATGTGCGAAGCTATAGCCGCTCGCTGGGGTGGCCTTAAATCCACCATAGCACCAGCCGCCATTGAAATAGAGACCTTCAATATGAGTTTTATCAATGATCGGTGAGCCATCCATCGACATATCCATAATGCCTCCCCACATTCGTAACAAACGTGCTTTTCCAATCATAGGCATGATGGACATGCCACCTTCACAGACGTCTTCAACAATAGGGAGGTTGCCGCGTTGTGCATAGCTATTGTAACCATCAATATCACCTCCAAACACTAGCCCCCCCTTATCTGATTGGCTGATATAAAAATGTCCTGCGCCATAGGTAACGACGCCAGGCAAAATAGGCTTTAGGCCCTCGCTTACAAAAGCTTGAAGGACGTGGCTTTCAATAGGTAGGCGCATGCCTGCCATGGCCATCACGCGGGAGCTATTTCCGGCCACAGCAACGCCAACTTTTTTAGCGCCGATGTTTCCTTGTGTAGTTTGTACGCCAATGCATTTTCCGTCTTTGATATCGAAGCCCGTGACTTCACAATTTTCGATGATGTCGACGCCTTTCTTGTCGGCGGCATGGGCGTAACCCCATGCGACTGCATCATGACGAACTGTGCCGGCACGGGGTTGCCAAAGACCGCCTTGAATTGGGAAGCGGGCATCATCGAAATTCAGGAACGGATATTGTTTTCTGACGCCGTCTTGGTCGAGTAAAACAGCATCCGCGCCATGAAGTTTCATAGCATTTCCACGCCTCACATAAGCATCACGTTGTGGATCGGAATGGTAGAGGTTAATAATGCCCCGCTGACTCACCATAGCATTATAATTGACATCCTGCTCAAGTCCTTCCCAAAGCTTGAGCGAGAACTCGTAAAAAGCTTCATTGCCATTTAGCAAATAATTAGAGCGAATAATTGTGGTGTTACGGCCAACGTTACCTCCACCAATCCAGCCCTTCTCTAAAACAGCGATGTTCTTGCGATCAAACTTAGATGCCAAATAATGCGCGGTGGCGAGCCCATGTCCGCCCCCGCCAATGATAATGATATCATATATAGGCTTTGGCTCTGGCTTACGCCAAACTGGTTTCCAGCCCTTGTGACCTGTTAGAGCCTCTTTAGCTATCCTGAATGCCGAGTAGCGCATATTCACGCTATAAGCATTTTAGACGGGGTCACAAATAAAGATTATCTGGATAAGATTTATTTAGACCGTTCAATCAGGATATTGAATAGTCCAATCATTAACTGAAGGGGGTTTATGACGCGATGTCCAAGTGCAGCTTGTAGAAAACGGCGATGTTTAAGCAAGACTCGGTGAGATTTCCTCTTGCCGTTTCTCGACAAAGTTATCGAGCGCCTCTTTGATGGCAATATCAATTTCAGGCGCTTCATACTCTGTAAGTAGCTTTTCCGCCTTTTCGCGAGCGCGGGTTTGAATATCGCGAGACCCGTTCATCTCCCAATGTTCCCATGCTTCATAATCCAATAGTTCTGGCGTCGTAAATGCTGTTTGGAAATGCTTAAGTGTAAAGTCATCTCCTAAATAATGACCTCCTGGCCCGATCCGGCGAACGGCTTCTAATCCTTCTTGAAGTAAATCAAAATTAACGCCAGCAGCATATTTCGCCATAAGTTGATTTTGCTCGGCATCGACGACGAGTTTGGATAGGCAATGAACCATTCCTGCTTCATCCCAACCGCCAGCATGAAGCATAAGACTCGCATTGGCGGTTATACCCGCCATATATGATGTGGCAGATTCATAGCCTGATTGCGCATCAAAAGTTTTACCCGCTGATTGTGATGCCGTTGTACGCCATGGAATATTATAGCGGCGCGCTAATTGCCCGACGAGTCCGTTAATTAAATTACCTTCTGGCATGCCCGACATTGGCGCCCCCGTTTTCATAGAGACTGCGACAGAGAATTGTCCATAAATGCATGGGGCACCCGGTTTGACCAGCTGTGCATAAGCAATGCATGAGATTGCCTCGGCGTTGAGCTGCGCAACTGTCGAGACGACATCCGCAGGCGTATTGGCGGCGCCTAAGACAAAGGGCGAAATAAGCGCGCCCTGTCCAGCGAGAATAAAGGTTCGCAGACCCTCCAACATAGAGGCGTCCCACACGAGAGGTGAATTGCCAGATGCGTGAGTGAGCATGACCACATTGTTCTCAAGAAATTCTTCTCCGTAGACAATTTTAGCCATCGCGACGGAGTCGTCGGAACGCTCTTGTCCTGTCCCCATACCAAATGTGGCGAGGTCTGCTTCAACAAAGCTACTGTGATTGATATGTAGGTGACGCCATGGAACAGGAATATCTGTCGGTTCGCAAGAAAAGCCGGTGGTCATATGGAAACCCGGGCTCATTTGCACAATCTTATTTATGCGGCGCAAATCACCGATGGTTGAAAAGCGGCGACTACCATCCAGATCACGAATAAAAGGTGGCCCGTGGGCGGGTGCAAAGGCGACTGTCCCTTGTCCAATTTCAAACCGTGTGTCCTTACCGCGTCCTGTCATTTCAAAGCGAGGCGGGGCCGTAGCCATTAAACTATCGATAAGATCGGGAGTCAGATGCACGCGTTCGCCCCGAACATCTGCGCCAGCTTCTTTCCAGTGAGTCAGTGCGGGTTCATCACGAAAGACAACACCCACCTCTTTTAATATCCAAAGGGACGCTTGATGAATACGTTCAATCTGGTCAGCGCTCGCGAGTTCGATAGGCTTGATACCGTAACGTATGGTCTTAAGACGAGGGGTGACTTCGGCCGCGCGCGCGGCTTGACGCGCTTTTCTACCTCGGCGTTTGGGTTTTACGTCTTCGGTCATATTCACTCCATTAAAGATCTTTTACCAGCCTTAACGCATCATAAATCGCGGCATGTGTATTGCGTGCGGCGACAGCATCCCCAATTCGAAAGAGTTGGAATGCCCCAGTTGGGTTGCGGATTAAGTTTTGCGGGTTTCCGGCAATTAAGTCGTCATGGTCGACGGCACCAGCATTTGAGCTGTCATCTTTAAGTTCGTGATAAAGCTCATCCATTGGCATCGTACCGTAATTTAGAACAACTTGATCACACTCCCGTAAGTCGACATGGTCGCTATAATCTGTTCCGATTTTAGCAATTAATTTATTGCCAGATCTATCCACCTCAAGCAGCCTTCGTGTGACCGTAAAGACGGCGTCTTTATCTTGAAGCGCGCGCATATATGGCACAAGGTTCATCGCCATAACTTCAGGCGCGAAACTCCGGTCAGGGGTCATGATTTCGACTTTTGAGCCTGCATTGACAGCAATCTCAGCCGCTTGCAAAGCCGCGTGATCACCTGCCTCATCATAAATCAGAATATTTTCAGCAGGTTTTACGTCCCCTGCAATTATGTCCCAAGAGGTGATAATATTTTTCGCCTCATATTTCTGTTCGTAAAGCTGGGTACTAGGCAGGCCGCCCGTTGCGATGATAACAACATCTGGCGAAAGGTTCATTATATCTTCGGCTTCAGCCCAGTGATTAAAATGAAAGGTGACATCTCGCGCGGCGCATTGCGCCATCCGCCAGTCAATAATCGACATCATTTCACGGCGCCTTGGGCTTTGCGCCGTGAGCCTTATTTGACCGCCCGGATCGACTTGCGCTTCGAAAACCGTCACCTCATGTCCGCGCTCAGCGGCAACTCTGGCGGCCTCTAATCCCGCGGGCCCCGCGCCAATAATTACAATTTTTCGCGAGGCGCTGGCGGGCGGAATTTTATGCGGCATCGTCAGTTCTCTGCCCGTCGCGGCGTTGTGAATGCACAAGGCTTCACCCGCTTGATAAATCCTGTCTAGGCAATAGGTCGCGCCAACACAGGGGCGAATATCGTCTTCGCGCTTTTCAATGATTTTTTGAACAATATGCGGATCGGCCATATGGGCGCGAGTCATCCCCACCATATCAAGCTTGCCGCTGGCAATGGCATGCCTTGCCGTTGCTACATCAGGAATACGCGCGGCATGAAATGTTGGCATGCCTGTTACACGGCGAACTTCGCCGGCAAAATCCAGATGCGGTGCGCTTTTCATCCCTTGGACTGGGATAATATCGGTCATCGCTGGGTCTGTATGAATGCGGCCACGAATAACATTTAAAAAATCGACTTGTCCCGTGGCAGCCAAGGTCTTTGAAATTTCAATGCCTTCTTCTGGCGTAATGCCGCCCTTTTGAGCTTCATCGGCGGTATAGCGAATACCCACAATAAATTCTGAGCCCACGCGTTTGCGAACAGCCGCTAAAACATCCAAGGGAAAGCGTAATCTGTTTTCTAGAGTATCGGCGCCATAAGGACCCGAGAGATCATTCGTTAAAGGCGACCAGAACTGATCAATAAGATGGCCATAAGCTTGCAGCTCAATCCCGTCCATACCGCCGGCTTTCATGCGCTCAGCGGCATCGGCAAAATCATTTATAATGCGCTCAATATCCCAATCTTCTATAAGCTTTGGAAAGGAACGATGCGCTGCTTCTCTATGTTTTGATGATGAGACGGAGGGTAGCCAATCGCCTTTGCTCCATCCGGTACGGCGGCCTAAATGGGTCAACTGAATCATAACGGCGCAGCCGTGCTCATGACATCCATCCGTTAGATTTTGAATCCACGGAACAACGTCGTCTTTATAGGCCAGCACATTGTTAAATACAGGTGGGCTGTCTTTTGAAACAGCGGCGGACCCCGCCGTCATGGCCAAAGCAATCCCAGCTTTGGCGCGTTCTGCATGATAGGCGGCATAGCGCTCTTTGGGCATGCCGTCTTCAGGGTAGGCGGGCTCATGCGCTGTCGTCATGATCCGGTTTTTCAAGGTCAGATGTTTGAGCTGATATGGCTGTAAAAGCGGATCTGAACTTTGCTGTCCCAATCTATCGCACTCCCATTAATGTTCGATCTTCGTCGAAGCTTTTTTATGGGATTAAGCGTAACGAAAAATCATATCTAACAATAGGCCTAAGTTACTATAAAAATCACTAATTGTAAGCAGACGGAGTCGCCGTATCAGCAATATAGACTTCGCTATATTAGTAAGGGTTATTCTGTCGTAAAATAAGTTAAACAGATTATATTGGTGCATTAGAGGTAAGACAGACTAACTGACCAAATGATATATTAAACTGGGATGACATTCTCAAGTGTTTTGGCATTTGTGAGATGCCTTGAATACTTTTGGCCAAGGGAATACATAATGAAGCGAAAACTACAAATTCCACACCTTAAGAGTTACGATATTATTATTGTTGGCGGCGCCATTATGGGGGCTTCTGCAGCCTGGTTTTTATCAAAAAATGAAGATTTTGATGGCTCGATATTAGTTGTAGAACGTGATCCGACTTATGAAAAATCTTCAACAATGCATACTAATTCTTGTATGCGTCAGCAATATTCAGACAAGCTAAATGTCCAAATTTCTCAATTCGCGGCAAGTTTTGTTAAAAATATCAGAGACTATATGGACGGGGATGATCTCGTGCCGGCATTATCCATTCAGAACTTCGGCTATATGTATCTCGCCGATAATGAAGATTTCGCAAATGTATTGCGTGAGAACCAAAAAGTGCAGTTAAGCGCTGGTGCGGCAACTCAATTATTAAATGCCGAGGAAATCAAACAAAAATATCCGTTTTATAATGTTGATGATATTATTCTGGGGTCGATTAATTTGGTTGATGAAGGTTATTGGGACGGAACAGCCGTTTTTGATGCTTGGCGGCGACAGTCCCGTAAAAACGGCGTGGAATATATTTCCAATGAAGTTGTTGCGATGACCAAGAGCAAAGACGGTACCAAGGTCGAGAGTGTCACGCTGAAATCCGGTGAAGGCATTTCCTGCGGCCAAGTGCTGAACGCCTCGGGCCCGCGTGCGTCTCGTACCGCACAGATGGCGGGGATTGGTATGCCAGTGGAACCTCGTAAGCGCTATAGTTGGATATTTGCAGCAGAGCAGCCGCTTGATCAGGACTTGCCACTGACAATTGACCCGTCTGGCGTTCATGTGCGCGAAAATGGCGGCGGCACCTATCTATGCGGTGGTCACGATGAGATTGACTTGGCCGTTGATTATGATGATTTCGTGATGAATTTTGATATTTGGGAAAACCATATTTGGCCAATCCTTGCGACGCGCATTCCGCAATTTGAAGCCATTAAAGTTCAGAACGAATGGGCAGGCCATTATGCGTATAATACGTTTGACCATAATGCGATTATTGGTCCACATGATGAGGTTTCAAACTTCTATTTCATCAACGGTTTTTCGGGACATGGATTACAACAATCCCCCGCAATGGGGCGGGGAACGGCAGAGATGATGATTTATAATGAGTATAAAACTCTTGATCTCTCACCTTTCAACTATAGCCGTGTTTCTACTAAAAATCCGATTATTGAAAGTGCAGTTATTTAACGCCAAACCTACACCTTGGTTATCGGTCTGCCGTTCTTGTTTCAGAATTGCTTTGCGTCATGTGATGAACATCTATAACGTCATATAATGAAAGCGACGTCTCCTAATCTAAATATTCCGCTAGCAAGTACGGGTTTTTATACAGGTATTAATCCGCGCGTTGCACTGCCCTCGAAAATCATTTTGGTCGCATTGATTGTTTGGGCTGTTTTTTTTCCTGTTAAAGCGAATGAAATTCTGAGTGATTTAAATAGCTTTATTCTCGTCAATTTTGCTGCTTGGTACATATGGGTTATGGCCTTTTTTGGGCTTTGTTGCCTTATATTGTTGATTTGGCCGGCTGCAGGGCGGTTAAAATTAGGACAAGCTCACGATACACCAAAGTTTTCAACATTCTCTTGGATTTCAATGATGTTTGGCGCCGGCATAGGGGTTGGCATGATGACATGGTCAGTCGCCGAACCCTTATATCATTTACAAAATTCTCCAGAAGTTATTCTAGGCATGGCCGAGGCTGGGAATGACAATAATGCGATAAATGCGTTTAAATGGGCTTATTTACATTGGGGGCTCTCTGCGTGGGCGTGTTACGCGATTAGCGGGCTTACGCTAGGCTATTTTGCTTATCGCCGAAATCTACCGCTAACTATTCGCTCGTCATTGGCCGAATTATTTGGCTCTAGATTAGAAGGTATATTAGGACATTGCATTGATGTTGTCGCTGTTGTGGCGACAATATTAGGCATATCCCAAACACTGGGATTTGGCGTCGAACAATTTGTCGCTGGATTACACCGTATAGGGTTTGGAGACTGGCTCTTAAATGAAGCGGGTAAACCGTCGTCATTTGGAATTATTTTAGCGGCTTTGACAATCGTTACAGCGTCAACCCTCTCGGCAATTTCGGGTGTTGGCAAAGGGATTAAATGGCTCTCCAACCTCAATATGGGATTAAGTATTTTTTTATTGGGGTTCTTCTTAATTTTTGGTGCCAGTTGGTTTGGGGTCAAAGTTTTTGGTATTGGAACTTTAGAGTATCTTCTGAACCTACCCAAAATGGCAACAAATATTTGGAGCCCTGATGGTACCGTGGTTGGCGATGATTTGGCGAAATGGCAAGGCGCTTGGACGGTGTTTACCTTTGCGTGGTGGATTGCATTTGCACCTTTTGTTGGTTTGTTTCTCGCTCGTATTTCTCAAGGACGAACTATTCGTGAATTCTTATTGGGCGCAATATTGGCTCCGACTGTTATTTCTATGTTGTGGTTTGCATTCGCAGGTGGAACGGCGGCACATCTTGAGCTGTCTGGTATTGCGGAGGGTGTTATTTTTGCCGCAAGCGATGGCGCAAAAATGTTTACAACCATTGACGTCGTTTTATCCGCCGCGCCTTCTATCCTGTCTTGGGCTATGGCCGTGATCATTGTTGTTTTACTTGTGACCTATCTTGTGACCTCCGCTGATTCAGCCATCTTAATTGTCAACACGATCAATTCAGGTGGGAGTGAAGCGCCAAAGTCAAAACGGCACATCATATTCTGGGGCGTCTTATTGGGTCTGGTTGTTGCCGTGCTTCAACTCATTGGTGGTCTCAACGCCATCAAAACAGCCATGGTCATAGGCGCCTTGCCATTTTCGCTTGTCATGGTTCTTATGTGCCTCTCTTTAGGTAAGGCAATTTATAAAGATACGCGTGCATCAAGAAGCTAACGCATTACGAATGGATTAGACATAGGCTTAGTTGAAGTATCTATCCATGTTGTTTTAGTCCGTGTGTAATCCAAGATGGCTTCTTGTCCGGCTTCCCGTCCATAACCAGATTGATTAAGGCCGCCAAAAGGGGCAACCGGTGAAATCGCGCGGTATGTATTCACCCAACATATTCCAGCATTTATTCGATTAGATACGCGGTGTGCCCGAGATAGATTTTGTGTAAAAACACCTGACCCCAGACCATACTCACTTTCATTCGCAAGTCTGATGGCTTCGTCTTCACTATCAAATGGCATTAATGACATCACAGGACCGAACATCTCGGTCTTAAACGTTTCGATATCAAGCTTGGGGCATTCCACTAAAGTTGGGTTAAAGTAATTTCCAACTAAACCTTCTGGGCGTTGCCCACCAAAACGAATTTTCGCGCCTTGTTTGACAGCTTTTTTCAATACCTTTTCTATGTTGTTAATTTGAGCCGCTGTACAGAGTGGGCCTAAATGTGTTTTCTGTTTTTGCGGGTCACCAACGATTATGTCTTTAGACTTTTCTTCGATTAACGAGACAATTTTATTATAAACAGTACGCTGCACAAAACCGCGTGAACCTGCGACACAAGACTGGCCCGATGCGCCAAAATTTCCGGCAATCAATCCATTCGCGGCGCTCTCTAAATCAGCATCTTCAAACACAATAATAGGGGATTTACCGCCAAGTTCTAATGTTGTGACCGCAAAATTTTCAGCTGAATTACGTATCACGTGACGTGCCGTTTCAGGGCCACCCGTAAAGGCAATACGGTCTATGTCGGGATGCTGAGTTAAAGGGATAGCGCAATTTTCTGCATCACCCGTAATGATGGATATCACGCCTGGCGGAAATCCAGCTTGATTAATTAGTTTTGCAAATTCTAGCATGGGCGCAGGGGCGATTTCTGATGCTTTCAAAATTACTGTGCAGCCTGCCGCGAGTGCAGGGCCTAACTTTGTGGCCGTTAAAAACATCTGCGCATTCCATGGGACGATGGCAGCCACCACACCAATAGGCCGGCGCATTGTAAAAGCATGCATGTTCGGTTTATCTATTGGCAGAACTCGGCCCTCTATTTTATCCGCAAGACCGGCATAATAGCGGTAATAATCACCGACATATTTGCATTGTCCTACCGTCTCAATCGCGAGCTTACCGCTATCAGACGTCTCGACACGACCAATGATCTCAGCGCTTTCTTCAATAAGATCAGCGAGGCGATAAAGAAGCTTTCCGCGAGCGGTTTGTGTTAAATCACGCCAAGCCGGATCATTTAAAGCCCGATTAGCGGCCGCCACGCTGCGATCAACGTCTTTCGCTGACGCACATGCAAATGTCGCCCATGGCTTACCCGTGGCCGGGTTTTCACTTTCTATTATCTGTGCAGAGCTGCCTTCGCACCAAACACCGTCAATAAAAAGTTGGTAATGCGGTAAGTCAGACATATCTTTCCTTATGTAAAAGCAGGCATAACGTCATCAATAAAACGCGCGAGTGACACACGTTTTTGGTCTGCGCTCATACCACTATCAATCCAATATGCGAACTCATCATAACCTAAGTCTTCATATTGCTTGATCCTATCGATGACCTCTTGTGCGGTTCCAATTGTTAAATCACGCCGAAGGTTTTCAGCGGCCATCATTTTATTCGCCGTAATATCTGCGTCAGATAGTGTTTCAATCAGGCCTTGAGATACGGGCCGCTTATTTTGAAACCAAGCGCCAAAATAGTTGAAATATCGGCTGAGCTTCCGTGAGGCTTTGTCGGCTTCATCACTATCCGCGGCAACATATGTGTGATGCAAAAGCATACATTTTGGGCGAGGACCTGGATAACTCTTACAAGCGGCATTGAACCGCTCAATGAGGGTTTTTACTTCCTCAATACCATTCCAAAGCGGCGTTACTTGAATATTAAATCCATTATGGACGCCAAATTCATGACTATTCGGATCGCGCGCCGCAATCCAAATGGGCGGTCCACTTTCTTGTAGAGGTTTTGGCGCAGATGTTGTTGACGGAAAGTTATAAAACTCACCTTGATGTTCGCAATCACCGCTCCATAATTTGCGAAGTAGGGGGGTAGTCTCGCGCATACGCTGTCCGGCTTCCCACGGGTCAAGGCCAGGGGAGAGGCGCTCATATTCATAGGAATAAGCTCCGCGCGCAATACCAAGTTCTAATCTTCCGCCTGTGATTAAATCTGTCATGGCGGCTTCACCCGCTAATTTAATCGGATGCCAAAACGGCGCGATAACGGTACCCGTCCCAAGACGAATACTTTTGGTATGCCTAGCCAGATCTGTTATCGTTATGAAAGGATTGGGGGCGATGGTGAATTCCATGCCATGATGTTCACCGGTCCATATCGCGCGCATCCCGCCTTCATCTGCCATGGTACACAGACCTAAAAATTCTTCATAGAGAACATCGTGCGGTTGTTCTGGGGTTAATCTTTCCATGTGGGCGAATAATGAAAAATCCATTTGTTTAACCTTTAAAGTGATGTTTGAGGCTAATTGAGACTTGCTGTGCATGTGTC
>CAYXEB010000029.1:0-19892 GCA_964463835.1 uncultured Hellea sp. | reverse complement strand
ACGGTATTGAAGGCTTGTTGGAATATATGGCTCCGCAATCCGTCTATATGGCGCGTGGTTAGCTAAACTATTCCAATATGAGTTTAGATAGACTCGCCTATGCGGGGCTTTTTATGTTGTCTTTTCAGGCCAATAGTGCGAACGTAATAAACGCTTATAGAGCTTACCGTTTTCTTGGCGAGGTAAAGCCTTGCTGAAATCTACGGACTTAGGTGTTTTGATGGGCCCAAGCTTCTCGCGGCAAAATTCAATGATTTCCTGACCGAAGGTGTGGTTGGCATCCGCCCAGTCTCGGGGCTGAATAATGGCTTTCATTTCCTCTCCCATATCTTCATTGGGAACGCCGATAACGGCAACGTCAAAGACCTTAGGGTGTTGTATAATAAGGTTCTCTGTCTCTTGAGGGTAGATATTCACGCCACCAGATATGATGACGAAGTTTTTACGGTCCGTCAGGAATAGATAGCCTTCTTCATCGACATAACCAATATCCCCGAGCGTGGACCACGTTGGATGCAGCGGATTTCGAGCGTTTTTAGTTTTCTCAGGTTCTCCTAGATATTCAAAATCATAACCACCTTCAAAATACACATTTCCGATTTCACCGACAGGCAATTCCCGTCCGTTGTCATCGCAAATATGAACTGTACTATTTCGAGCTCGACCAACTGAGCCCGGGCGTTTACGCCATTCTTCTGAGGTAATCGTTGTAAGGCCGTTTGCCTCGGAGCCAGCGTAATATTCTTCTATTATATCTCCAAACCAATCCATCATTTGTAATTTTACTTCGCGGGGACAAGGAGCGGCAGCATGAATAACATACTCCAATGAGGATACATCATAGCTATTTCGTCGTTCTTCGGGGAGACGTAGCATACGGATAAACATTGTCGGCACCATTTGAGACATTGTTACACCATAGTCTTGAATAGCTTGAAGAGTGCTTTCAGGTGTGAATTTTTTGGTTATAACAATTGTGGCCCCGCGACGCATCGAATTCGTTGCGAAAAGGAGTGGGGCCGAATGATAAAGCGGCGCGCATGCTAGGAAGACAGATTTATCTGTGAGATTATAAATCTCTTCATAGCGTTTTGACCATTTCGTATCGGCTATGAGCGGGCCGCCAATGAGAGGCAGTTTAACGCCCTTAGGCCGTCCTGTCGTTCCAGAAGAATAGATCAAATGAAACCCAGATTCTTCATCCGCGATGGGCGTGTTTGGCATGGCCTCTAGCTTAGCGATCCAAGACCTTGTCTCTCCAACGGCTTCGTGCAAATAGTAAATATGTTTCCGAGCTGGGAGGTCATCTGGTGCCGCTTCAATGAAGGCTTCGCCCGCTTTAATCTCGCTTGAAACCACCAAAAGCTTCGCGCCGCAATTTTCTAATATGTAAGTTGCATCATCAACGGAGAGATAGACAGGTAAAGGGCAAATATAAACGCCGGCGCGCTGAGCGGCCCAAAAGACATCTAAAAATTCCAGTGAATTTCGAGCCCAGAGCGCAATAATATCACCATTCTTTACTCCGCATTTACGCAAAAATTGCGCGCCTTGATTGCCTAGCGCTTCAAGCTCGGCATAACTGCGTCGCTCGCCTGTTTCTGCCATAATTAAGGCAGGTTTGTCAGGGTGGCTTTGGGCGTATAGTCTAGGATGCATCTTGCGGTAATCCTAACGTTTGAATGGCGTCATAAAATCCTGAGATGCATCACCCAGCTCATTGCCACCATCTACATTATAAATTGAGCCTGTTGTGTATTGCGATGCATCTGAGGCAAGGAATATAGCAACATTGGCAACATCATTTTTTGTCCCAATAGCTCGCAAAGGTATTTGTTTTTTTATTTTTTCTGCAATTTTTTCCGTTGGAACAAGGCGAGAGAAGCCTTCTGTATTCTCAATCGGGCCTGGAGAAATCGCATTTACACGTACGCCCGCTTGTCCCCATTCAAGAGCGAGGCATTTGCACAGCATGTTGACGCCAGCTTTTGCGGCGCAAGCATGGGCTTGGTAGGGGCGCGGATGAACCGCTTGGCGAGCTGAAATGGCAATAAGGGAGGCGCCAGGTTTGGCTATGTAATCCCAACTTGCCCGAAAAACATTAAATGTCCCGACAAGATCAATATCAACGACTGTTTGAAACCCTTTTGATGACAAGCCAAGAATTGGTGAAAGAAAGTTTCCCGCAGCTCCGGAAATCACGCAGTGAATATCTCCGAAATGCTTATTCGTTTTCTTAAAGGCGTCTACAACCCCATCGTATTCTCTCACATCTGTTGCGATACCTAAGGCTTTTGCGCCTTTACTTTCTATACCTTTGACGGCGACGTCTATCTTGTCTTGTGAACGCGATAATATGACAATATTTGCGCCAAGTTCAGCATAACGCTCGGCAATACCTAAGTTAATACCTGAAGACCCTCCGGCTACAAAAGCGGTTTTGCCTTTTAAGAGGTCGGGTGCATAAATCTCTGTCATATCATTTCGTTTCTATATGTCGTTTAGTGGCTTAATTGCCTGTGAAGTTAGCTTTGCGCTTTTCGCGGAATGACGAGACTCCTTCGATGAAATCATCGGTGCGTCCTGCGGTTCTTTGCGCGACTCTTTCTAGGGCGAGCTCCTCTGCAAAGCTTGAGTCCAATGCAGCCCACGTCATTTGTCGTATCATCCTAAAAGATAGAGGTGGACCATTTGCGAATTTGAGCGCAATCTCGTCTGTAACTTTTTCTAAATCTTCGTCTTCAACGAGCCGGGTGACAAGACCATCAGCATAAGCTTTTTCTGCGGGATAGCGTTCACCCAATAACATAATCTCCATCGCTTTGATGCGGCCGATTGCGCGAGTCAAAAGATAGGGTGCTGCGCCATCTGGGACGAGACCGATATTACAAAAGGATTGCAGAAAGAAAGCCGTTTTAGAGGTAATGATAATATCCCCCATTAGGGCGAGGCCGCACCCAAATCCAACGGCTGGGCCGCGAACCGATGTAATGAAAGGGATTGGTAGGTCGCGAAGTTTTAACAACATAGGATTATAGACTTGCTCCAACCGAATACCCATATCTCGATCAGGGTCGTCTAAATTAATGTTTCCGCCGCCAGATAAATTAGCCCCGGAACAAAATCCACGTCCATTTCCACTGAAAACTATAACACGGGATTCTTTTATGCCTTTATCGAGAGCGAGCATGATTTCTTTGGCCATTTCGCCAGACAATGCATTGAGGGTCTTGGGCTGATTTAGGCGTATGTAGGCAATCTTATCGCGTAGTTGGTATTCAATTAGCTCAAATTCAGACACTAAAATCTCCGTTATGATTACCGTTTTTGTGTATTGCTTGTCTTCCTAACATATCTTACTAAGTAATATAAGAGAAATTTCACATCCGGTGTAAAAGTTTAAATATATAGGACGAAAAGATGAGTGACGATTTTGGGATTTTAGCTGTCGGAGCCTATATCCCGCGCCGTCGTTTGCAGCGGCAAGCAATCCATGCAGCCAATGGATGGTTCGCGCCAAATATGCGCGGTTTGGCTAAGGGAGAGAAGGCAATCGCAAATTGGGATGAAGACTCGGTAACGATGGCTGTCGATGCTGGTCGTGATTGTCTAAATAATTTTGAAGGGCCACAACCCGAAACAATTTCGATTGCTTCCACAACACTCCCATTCTCCGATCGTTTAAATGCTGGCATTGTGAAAGAAGCTCTCAATCTATCCGATAGCACAGCTGCGCTCGATATGACCGGTAGTCTGCGAGCTGGAACCTCGGCCCTGATACAAGCTTTAAAGGGTGCAACATCGCAGCTTTGTATGGCCGCAGATAACCGAAAGGCGCGTCCTGGGTCTGAAGCTGAGATGTTGCAAGGTGATGGCGCGGCCTCGATATTAATAGGGGCCGGAAAACCTATCGCAACGCTTTTGGGGCATCATAGTGTCACAATCGATTTTGTGGATCACTTCAAAGCGGCAGGTGAAGATTATGATTACCATTGGGAAAAACGCTGGGTGCGTGATGAGGGCTATCAGGGGATTTTAGGCGAAACCATTGCGAAAGCGCTCTCGGCTATCGGGATTACGGCAGGCGATATTGATCATGTCTTGATTCCCTTGCCGGGTAAGGCTTTGCCTCCTAAGCTCATAAATGCTGCAGGCTTTACGCCAGAGGCTGTTAGCAATACATACCATGCAACAATTGGATATACGGGCACAGCTCATCCTTTGTTAATGTTGGTGTCCACGCTCGAAAATGCAGGGCCGAATGAGACAATTCTATTAGCTGGGTTTGGCCAAGGCGCTGATGTACTTGTCCTTAAAACAACTGCGCATATTTCCAAAGCTGGCTTTGGTAAAGGGGTCAAGGGCCACAGTGTGGAACGTTTCGAAGATGAAAATTATATGCGTTATCTTTTCCATCGTGACCAAATTGATTTGGAAAAGGGGATGCGCGCCGAGTTTGACGAAAAGCAACCTGGAACAAGCCTATCACGCAACCGCAAAGCAGCTCTTGGGTTAATAGGCGGGAAATGTACGAAAACTGGAACAGTGCAATTTCCGAAAACAGATATTTCCGTGTCTCAAAATGACCGCGCCATTGGTACGCAGGAAGACTATCCGCTTGCAGATAAGGTCGCGAAAATAACAACCTTTACAGCGGACCGTTTAACCTACTCCCCAGACCCGCCGACTTATTACGGCATGATTGATTTTGAAGGCGGTGGCCGTATGATCTCCGAATTCTCAGATGTGAGTGAAGAAGACGTTGAGGTAGGCCGAGATATGCGCATGGTATTCCGGATTAAGGCCCGCGATTACAACCGTAATTTCATTAAGTATTTTTGGAAAGCGACACCCATTCGGGACGTTCAAAAAAGCGAGGCAGAATAATGGCAAGAGGAATTAAAGATAAGGTCGCCATATTAGGCATGGGTTGTGCGCGATTTGGTGAACGTTGGGACAAGGATGCGTCGTCACTCATGGTTGAGGCTTTCGAAGAGGCGCTCATTGATGCAAATATTGACGTCTCGGAAATTGATGCCGCATGGTTAGGCGTTGGTTTTGATGGTCAGAATATCGGACCATCTGGTATTCCTGCTTCTATCGCTCTGCGCTTGCCCAATATAGGCGTGACGAAAGTCGAGAACTACTGTGCCAGTGGAACAGAATCTTTCCGGGGCGCGGTTTATGCTGTAGCGTCAGGCGCGGCTGATATTGCGCTCGCGATGGGCGTCGAAAAGTTAAAGGATACGGGCTATGGTGGATTACCCGTTCGCTCGCGCGGCACGCAGTGGGATATCCTCGGAACAAATGGGTCAGCACCGGGGAATTTTGCCCAATTGGCCTCCGCTTACAGAAACAAACACAACGTCGCCGCTGATGATCTAAAACGGGCAATGGCGCATATTTCGGTCAAAAGTCATGATAACGGGGCTAAAAATCCTAAGGCTCATCTCCGCAAAAAAATCGACATTGAAAAGGTAATGAACGCGCCGATGATCGCTGAGCCTCTGGGCTTATTTGATTGTTGCGGGGTCTCTGACGGCGCGGCTTGTGCAATTGTGACCACGCCAGAAATTGCGCGCTCTCTTGGTAAGCTAGACATAGTTACAGTTAAAGCTTTGCAACTCGCCACATCCAATGGCTGGGAAATGCAGGGTAAGGGGTGGGATGGGAGTTATATGCATACAACGCGTGTGGCGGCCAAGAAGGCTTACGCAGAAGCCGGAATTACAGACCCTGAGAAGGAAATTTCTCTCACGGAAGTCCATGACTGTTTTTCAATTACTGAATTGGTAACGATGGAGGACTTATTTATCTCTAAGGACGGTCAGGCATGGAAAGATGTGCTGGACGGTAAATTTGATGCGGACGGAAAAATCCCTTGTCAAATTGATGGCGGCCTTAAATGCTTTGGTCATCCCATTGGCGCCTCAGGCTTACGGATGATCTACGAGAATTATCTCCAGCTTTTAGGACGCGCAGGAGATCGTCAACGCCAGGATGCGCCAAATCTATGTTTGTCTCATAACCTTGGCGGTATGCCGTTTCAGAACGTTAGTTCTATCGCGATTGTTGGGTTGGAATAATGAAGAAATCCTCAATGAGTGATGATATTTTTGAGCAGTTTTTAGACCAATTGCGCCGTTATGTGCGTGAACGTCTTGTGCCTGCTGAAGACGACACAATAGAAAATGATGGAATATCTGAAGATATATTGACCGAGATGAAAGAGATGGGATTGTTTGGCGTGACAATAGCTGAAGAATATGGGGGCTCTGGTTTTTCGACGTCGCAATATATTACATTCATCAAGGAACTCGCTTGGGCTCTGCCTGCTTATAGGTCAATTATTTCAATGAATGTAGGCATGACTGGATCTGCGATTACGAACAGCGGAACAGAGGCGCAAAAGTCCTATTGGTTACCCCAAATGGCAAGCGGAGAGGTTATAACATGTTTTGGATTGACAGAACCTGATAGCGGGTCTGACGCCGCTGCTCTTACAACACGTGCTATACGTGACGGTAATGATTACATCATCAATGGTTCCAAGCGCTATATTTCCTCTGCGCCTTTTGCGCAAATGGGCATGATTATGGCGCGGACAAATGCTGAAAACCTACCTAAAAATGCCCACGTGAGTGCATTTTTAGTGTCGATGGATTTACCAGGCGTAAGCCTAGGTAAACGTGATAAGAAAATGGGTCAAAGCGGTTCGCCTATCTGCGATATTATTTTTGATAATGTACGCGTGCCTGCTGATGCCCTCTTAGGTGGTATTGAAGGCCGCGGTTTCCAAGCGGCGATGAAATCAATTGATAATGGCCGCCTATCTGTCGCGGCGGCGTCGGTTGGTTACGCAAAACGCATGCTGGATTATGCCTTGGATTATGCGATGGAAAGAAGAGCTTTTGGTGAACCAATTGCGAATTTTCAGCTTATCCAAGCCATGCTCGCAGATTCCGAAGCCGAAATTTATGCAGCTGAATCCATGCTTGATGATGTTACAAGGCGGGCTGATACGGGCGAAGATATCATTGTCAAAGCCTCTTGCACCAAGATGTTTGCATCCGAGATGTGCGGGCGCGTTGCGGATCGCGGCGTTCAAATTTTGGGCGGCGCAGGTTACCTTAAAGAGTATTTAGCGGAACGTTTTTACCGTGATTGTCGAATTTATAGAATTTACGAAGGTACAACTCAAATCCAACAATTGGTCATCGCAAAGCGAATGATCAGAGCTCATAAACAGACTTAAATCTATGTATAATCTTTTAAAGGGCTTACGCATTATTGAAGCAACATCTTTCGTCGCTTCGCCATCTGCGGGGATGTATTTAGCGCAGCTCGGAGCGGAAGTTATCCGTGTGGATCATGTCAAAGGTGGGCCAGATTATAATCGCTGGCCTAAGGCTGATAATGGGGCAAGCTTTTATTGGGAAGGCTTGAATAAAGCTAAAAAATCGCTTTCAGTTAATTTAAAAACAACGGAAGGCCGAGAGCTTTTGAAAAGACTCGCCGCCGCTAGCGGAGAGCAGGGAGGTATTTTATTGACCAACTTCCCCGTTAGCGGATTTTTATCTTATGAGAACTTAAAAGAGTTACGCGAGGATATTATTGTCGCGCGCGTGATGGGACAAGCAAACGGTGGGCCGGCAGTGGATTATACCGTCAATTGCGCGCTAGGTGTGCCATATATGACTGGACCTGATTCTTTGGGTGATGAGCCCGTGAATCATGTACTTCCTGCATGGGATTTATTGGCTGGCGCGTATACCGCTTTTGCTATTCTCGCTGCTGAGCGCCGCCGTCGTGAAACGGGGCAAGGCGCGGATGTGCGTATACCGCTATCTGATATAGGAATAACAAGTCTGGCTAATTTGGGCCAAGTTGCGGAAGTTCTTTATAGTGATGAAAATCGACCGCGTTACGGTAATGAAGTTTATGGCGCATTTGGTAAGGATTTTTCCACTGCAGACGGGCAACGCCTAATTGTTATGGCGATTTCACTAAGACAATGGACGGGGTTGGTTAAGGTGTTAGAAATTGCCGATGATGTCGCGGCCATTGAGGCGGAGCGAAATGTAAGCTTTAATTATGATGAAGGTGTCAGGTTCGAGCATCGAGATGTTCTATATCCTCTCGTTCAAAGTAAGATCGCGCGCTGGAAATCCGCCGAGTTAGGCCAAGCACTTGACGGCGTTGGCGGATGTTGGGGAGCTTACCAGACTTTGAAAGATGCGGTAAACGATCCTGCGCTCATAAGTGGTAACCCGGTTTTTGAAACGTTAAAAAATCCAAGTGGATTTAGCTATCCAACACCGGGTTCAGTCGCGACATTGGGCGGGGAAAAACGCGAAGTGCCAAAGATAGCCCCGCGATTAGGACAAAACTCTGAAGAAGTTTTAAGTGATATTCTTGCTATGGGCTCAGGTGAAATAGCCTCTCTGATCGACCAAGGCATTGTGAAAGCATAAGTAATGAACCCTATTGAATTGTTAGCTAGCGCTGACTCAGCTTTAAAGTCTGTCGAAGACTATGTTGGCCTCATTAAGACACAGGTGCAGGAGCGCGTGGTCGTTGATGGGCGTGCGAAATCTGACCTTATTAATCGTGAGCAGCGCGCAGTACATGGTTACGCTTGGGTTGAAACAACATTTACCGCGCTTTTGTCCGTGCGTGATTGGGCGCAAGGTTTGTTAGAGCGTAGCGCGCTTAAAAAAGCCGACAGCTTAGCGCTCGAAATAGCGTTTGGTGAATATTTAGCTCAAATTGTCAGTGGCATTCCGATGGCGCAAAATGAATTCATTAGGCCTGCTGACTTTGGCATGAGTGAGGCGGCGAATAAACTGGCATCCGAGCAAAGCGTCAAGACATTTATCGAGCAGGGCAATAGTGCCGAAAACCGTCTTAGATTGGCAGAACTAATCTCGGAAGGGCAAGGAGTTTCCGAAAAATTTAACGATGAATTACTTAATGCCGTAAGAGAGCAATATCGCCGCTTTACGGAAGAACGCATCGTGCCTGATGCCCATGAATGGCACCTCGCTAATGAACTTATTCCAGATAGTATTGTCGTAGAAATGGCAAAACTTGGAACCTTTGGCGTCTGTATTCCCGAGGAACATGGTGGCCTTGGGTTAGGTAAATTATTCATGTGTATTGTGACAGAAGAATTAAGCCGTGGATGGATTGGCGCAGGGTCGTTAGGGACGCGTTCAGAAATTGCAGGCGAGCTAATATTACTCGGTGGAACAGACGCTCAAAAAGAACAATGGCTCCCGAAAATTGCAAGCGGCGAAGTCTTGCCGACTGCGGTGTTTACTGAACCTGATGTTGGGTCTGATCTAGGGTCATTGAAAACCAAAGCGACACAATCAGAGTCTGGCGAGTGGGTTTTATCAGGAGCGAAGACGTGGATTACCCATGCCTCGCGCTCTGATATGATGACGGTCCTCGCGCGCACAAAGTCCGATGAAAAAGGTTATGCGGGACTTTCAATGTTTCTCGCTCCTAAACCGCGCGGGACCAATGATAACCTGTTTCCCGCCAAAGGCATGTCTGGTAGTGAGATTGAAGTCTTGGGTTACCGAGGCATGCGGGAATATGAACTCGGCTTCGATAATTTCACAATCTCCGAAGAATCTTTGCTTGGGGCAGAGCAGGGGCGCGGCTTTAAACATCTGATGAAGACATTTGAGGGCGCGCGTATTCAAACAGCGGCACGGGCCGTTGGCGTGGCTGTTAGAGCAATGGAACTCGCGCTCACATATGCGCAAGAACGCAAGCAATTTGGTAAAGCCATTTTAGCCTTTCCGCGCGTCTCGGATAAAATTGCTATGATGGCTGTTGATATCCTTATGTCTCGCGAAATCACTTACTTTTCCGCCCGTGAAAAAGATAAGGGTAGGCGATGTGATATCGAGGCTGGGATGGCAAAGCTTTTTGCCGCTCGTACAGCCTGGAGTAATGCTGATGCAGCACTGCAAATTCACGGCGGGAATGGTTATGCGTTAGAGTATGAGATAAGCCGCGTGCTTTGCGATGCTCGCATTCTCAATATATTTGAAGGGGCAGGAGAAATTCAGGCGCAAGTCGTGGCTAAAGGAAAATTGGTAAGTCGTAACTAATGGCCAAAAACTTACAGGAATGGATTGGACGAACAGAGAATCACGAAGACGTGGTGACGGAGTCGCTTGTCGAGCGATATAAAGCTGTCATCGGCCAAGGCTCGCCTAGAGATGGCGTTCCTTATGGATTGCACTGGTGCACCTGTTTACCAAAGGCGACAATGGATGGGTTGGGCGCAGATGGTCATCCTGAAACGGGTGGGTTTTTACCGCCAAGCCCATTACCAAGGCGTATGTGGGCGGCGAGTGATGTTACATTTTTAAGTCCAATTTTTTCTGGGGCAAAAATAGGCCGCCGCTCAATGATTGCGAATGTCGCAGAAAAAAAGGGACGCTCTGGCAAGCTTCTTTTTGTAGAGCTTGAGCATGTGACCCAAGCGGATGGTGTGGATTCTGTAAAAGAAAAACAAACAATTGTTTACCGCGAAGCCTCAGTTGAAAAAGTTATTTTGCCAAAAGCCAAAACCGTAGATTTATCATCTTGGGAGACGACCGAAAAACTGACGCCAAATACAGCCATGCTTTTTAGGTTTTCTGCATTGACTTTTAACACGCATCGGATTCACTATGACGCAGCTTACGCAAAAGATGTAGAAGGTTATCCAGCTTTGGTTGTCCATGGACCACTCATGGCCTCTCTTTTACTTCGGTTTGCGACGCAACTGTCTGGAAGTCATCCCCTGAAAACATTTTCGTTTCGCGGTCGTGCTCCAGCATTTTGCGGTCAAGATATACATTTGGCTGCGAAACCGTCAGATGAAGGTTACGATTTGGCGGTTATCGGTGTTGACGGGCAAACCGTGATGAGCGCGATAGTAACGGTTTAAGGGTATAAATGGCTATAGACATGACAAAAACATCTGAAAATCCCGCCGTGAGCTTTCAACCTGTGCAAGTAACGCCAACCCAAAAGGGCGGAAAAATCCGTGTGCCAAAAGTTGCAGAACTCGTTGCGGAAACTATTCGAAACCGTATTTTAAATGGTGAGCTAAAAGAGGGGGACTCGCTTCCGCCTGAAGCCCAGCTCCTTGAGGCCTTCGGTATTTCTCGGCCGACGCTCCGCGAAGCCTTTCGGGTTTTAGAGACTGAAAAACTTATCAGCGTTTCGCGCGGGTCTCGCTCGGGCGCTACAGTACATGAGCCAAAGATTGAGAGCGTGGCGCGTTATGCGAGCTATGTCATGCGCGCTAAAAACATGACGATTGCGGAAATCTATGACGCACGTTTAGCCATTGAACCTTTTGTAGTCCGGCGTCTGGCGGAAAAACGTCCAAAAGAGGTCCTACAGCGCTTAAGGCAAGAAGCCGAACGGCTCGACAGTTTGAATAATGCCGAAGACCATGAAGCTGTCACAGTTGGCCTCACCGAATTTCATCGCGTTTTAGTCGAAGTTGGAGGCAATCAAGCACTTCACTTTTTGGTCGAGCTCCTAAATGATATTATGCGCGAGCATCAGGTGCGTCATTTGTCACTTCGTCCCTTTACTTCTGGTCAACAACGCAAACGCTCACAAGTTGGAATCAAATCATTCTTCCGTCTCATCGCATATATAGAAAAGGGGGATGTGGACGGCGCGGAAAATCATTGGCGATTACATTTGGAAAAAACCAATAAGATTTGGGTGACAGATCCGCAGATGTTACCACCCATTATTGAGTTATGATTAAACGACAATAAATCTATCGTCACTACTATTGAGAAGCTCAGGGCCATCTTTTCCTATGAGTACTAAATCTTCTAAATGAGCGGTTCCGCCAATGCCGTGGTCAAGCAGCGGCATATCCACACTTAAAATCATATTTTCAACAAGCTCAAGGTTGTCCTTTTCCCACAATCCAAAATCTTTTTTGCTGGGTTCATCAGTATGCTGGAGGCCAAGACTGTGTGGGTTAATCGCAAAGCCTGCATCTACCCCAGTCTCCTTAAAGAGCCTGGCACCTTCGGCAAATATTTCTGAGTACTTTGTCCCTACTTTTAACATTGGCATCAGACGGTCCCAGGTATCGGAGAGAGCGTTTACAATGCTTTGCATTTTTCGGTTTGGTTCGCCGACACAGACCGTCCGTCCAAAGTCCCCATGATAACCTTGAAACTCGCTAACACAGTCTATTAAAAAGGTACGGCCTTTGGGAATTGTGCCTGGAACGAGCTCAGGGACTATGCCGTCTATCGCCATATAAACTGACTGTGATAGGCGCTCTGCACAATTGCGCGAAAATTCCACGCGAACATCCTGTAGAGTTGCTCCGGCACGTATGGATGCGGCAGCCATTCTGGATGCCGTGGCATTTGCGGTGATTGCATAACGTGCAAGCTCAAGTTCGGCTGCTGTCTTTTGCATTCTTATTTTTTTGATTATGCGTTCTCCGTCGACGATGCGCAAATCCAAACCACTTTTCTCCAAGGTTTCACGAATCTTTGGGTGGTCTATGGCGACCGTTTTGTTTTCTAGATCAGTGTCGAAAATTTGTTTAATGAGCGCGCCCTCGACCGTCGCAAAATGTTCACGTTTTGCGATTTCGTCTCTTTCTCGCCTTTGCTTAATGTGCGGAGCAAGTCTTACGTCCTCATGTAATCGGGGGTAAAAGTTTTCAGATACTGGAGCGTTAATTATATCATTTATGTCTGTAAGTTCTGCAAATGATGCCGGGTCTGCAGGCACAGAGAAAATTTTATAATCTATTTGGTTGAAAATGTCTGTATCAGCGGCGCCGCCAAAGAAAACACCAAATCGTCCTATAATGTAGGTTGGTCTATCCGGTGTTTTGGCGGCTAATGTAGCATAGGAAAAATCGTTCATTCCCAATCTATATGTCATGGGTTTTTGATTGGTGAGATAGTATATGTTTCGGGGCTCAGAACAGATCAGAAGGTCAATTTTTTCTTCAGCAAGAATGTCGGCCGCCCGTGCTTTATTATAGAGAAGCGTTGTAGGCGTTGCAGGTAAGTTTGGAGAAGCCGCCGCGGCTTGTCTTATTGTGTTATTAGAGGGGGGGTGAGACTTGGTATTGCAAGCCGCAAGTCCTGTTGCGGCTGATCCTGCAGCCAGCCCTGATAACGCCGAACGTCGTGAAATATCCATAGTCAGTCCTATTCTTATGAGCAGTTTGCTCTATTAGGTAAAAACACAATAGCTGCTGAAAAATTTACGTCTATCTATTGCTTGTAGTAGTTATAAAGCTCGCTTATCATAGGTAACTAAGTTATATAAGATGTAAATCAAAAACTGTTGTTAGACTACCTATGATCAAAACACGTATAACCGAATTGTTAAAAATCGAACGTCCGATTGTTCAGGGCGGATTGCAGAATGTCGGCGTGGCAGAACTTGCCTCTGCTGTTTCCAACGCTGGCGGGTTTGGGATGCTCACGGCGCTAACTCAGTCATCGCCAGAGGCCCTAGGTGCTGAGATTAAACGTTGCCGCACAATGACGGATAAACCCTTTGGTGTAAATTTGACAGTTTTCCCAACAATCAGACCTCTTGACCACGCCGCCTATGCGCGGGTTTGCGTTGAAAACGGGATTGAGGTTGTCGAGACGGCAGGTTCTTCGGAAGTCCGAAATGTCTGGGAAATATTTAAGGCAGCAGATATAAAAATTATTCATAAATGCACCTCTGTACGCCATGCTTTATCAGCCGAAAAAAAAGGCGTGGACGTCATCTCTATTGACGGTTTTGAATGTGCGGGGCATCCAGGAGAAGACGATATTCCAGGATTAATATTGATACCTGCGGCGGCAGATAAAATAAAAATACCGATGATAGCTTCTGGAGGGTTTGGCGACGGACGTGGTCTTGTCGCGGCTTTGGCATTGGGAGCAGATGGGATCAATATGGGAACGCGGTTTTGCGCAACGCAAGAAGCCCCTATTCACAACAATGTAAAACAAAAATATGTTGAAAATGATGAACGCGGGACAAACCTGATTTTCCGAAATTTTAGAAACACCGCTCGCGTCGGGAAAAGTGATATTTCTGACGAAGTTGTCAAACGCCTAGCAAAACCCGATGCAAAATTTGAAGACGTCGCCAAATTAGTCAGCGGCGTCGCAGGCAAAGAGGTCTTAAAACATGGCGATCTGTCTGGCGGTATGTTTTGGGCGGGTATGATCCAAGGTTTGATACATGACATACCAACCGTTCAAGACTTAATGGACGACATCATGCTTGACGCTGATGACATCATTGCGCAACGTCTCAAAAATATGGCTGTTTAAAAATTTATTAAAAGAGGTTAGTATGACGGGTGTTCTTTCGGGATTGCGTATAATAGAATTTGCCGGACTAGGGCCTGGTCCATTTTGTGCGATGATGTTGGCGGATCATGGCGCAGAGGTTATACGCATTGACCGTATAGGGGCATATAATAGGGTGAACGATCCCACTTTAAGATCCCGCAAATCAATCGCTTTGAACTTAAAAAACTCCGAATCTGTCAAAATCGCAATGGAGCTCATAGCAAGCGCGGACGGACTAATCGAAGGCTTACGCCCGGGTGTTATGGAGCGATTAGGGCTTGGACCTGATGATGTTATGAAAGACAATCCCAAACTTGTATATGGACGCATGACGGGCTGGGGACAATATGGCCCATATGCGTCCGCGGCAGGCCACGATATTAATTACATTGCTCTTGCAGGGGCTTTGCACGGCATTGGTCGAAAAGGCGAAAAACCGTTACCGCCCGCTAACTATCTCGGTGATTTTGGCGGTGGCGGTATGATGCTTGCCTTTGGCATGGTTTCAGCATTTTTATCTGTAAGCAATGGAGGTAAGGGCCAAGTGATAGATTGCGCAATGACCGACGGAACAGCGACCCTAACATCCGCAATTTGGGGACTTTATAACGATAATCTGTGGAAGGGTGTGAGAGGCGTAAACTTACTCGATTCTGGCGCTCATTTTTACGATACTTACGAGACTAAAGACGGAAAGTATATTTCTATAGGTTCGATTGAGCCGAAGTTCTATGCACTTTTATTAGAGCACACTAACTTAACTGATGATCCACAATTTGCCAAACAAAGAGATTTATCTGAATGGGATGAACTCTCTTCCAGATTGGAAACAGTTTTCTTAGAAAAAACACGAGATGAGTGGTGCGATCTCATGGAAATGACCGATGTTTGTTTTGCTCCAGTCCTATCAATGACTGAAGCACCGTCTCATCCACATAATGTTGCACGTCAGACTTTTGTGAAAGTCGGGGAGCACCTTCAACCAGGGCCGGCTCCACGGTTTTCTGAAACGCCCTCTGGAGCGCCGCGCCTCGCGCCACAAGCCGGCGGAAACACGTTTGAAATTCTTAAAGGGCTAGGAAAGTCCGTTGCAGATATAGAAGCAATGCAAGCTAACGGAGTTGTCGGACAATCGGCCATCACGGGATAATATCATGAAAAACTACCACGAAATGTCAGCCGTTGTTACTGGCGGAGCCTCTGGTCTGGGTTATGCTACGGCAAAGAGACTGGCCTCTGCTGGTGTGAAGGTCGCAATCTTTGACATTAATACCGAGCTCGGAGAAAAAGCCGCCAAAGACATTGGCGTTGTCTTTTGCCCTGTCAATATCACCTCTGAGGAAGAGGTAGTCACAGGGTATAAAAAAGCACGCGCGGCCAACGGGCAAGAGCGTATTCTCGTAAATTGCGCAGGAAAGGGCGGGGGCATGAAAACGGTTTCGCGTGACCGAAAAACCGGAGAAATTAGACGCCATTCCATGGAGTTTTTCGAACAATCAGTTCAGCTAAACCTTATTGGAACCTTTCGTATGATCACCGTTTCGGCCGCAGGTATGTTGACCTTAGACCCGCTCGAAGATGGTGAGCGCGGTACGATCATCAATACGGCGTCTGTGGCCGCCGTGGAAGGGCAAGTTGGGCAAGTCGCTTACTCAGCTGGTAAAGGCGGTATTTGCGGCATGACGCTTACCATAGCGCGAGATTTGGCCAATGAGGGCGTGCGGGTGAATACAATTTTGCCAGGAATTTTTGAAACGCCGCCTTTGGCACGTCTAGCTGATAATATCCGAAACAGCCTAAATGCCTCTGTGCCTTTCCCGAAACGCATGGGAAAACCGGATGAATATGCAGACTTAGTAGAAACGCTAATTCGCAACAGCTATTTTAATGGGCAAACGATACGCCTAGACGGTGCTATACGTATGGCGCCGCGTTAGTCCTTTTCTAGTCTTGGAGTATAGCATATGAGCAATGTGTCGAAGTTTTCGGTCATCAATGATATCGGCATCATAGAGATAGACTCTCCGCCCGTGAACGCACTGAGTATTCATGTGCGTAAAGGGATTATATCGGGATTAGAGCAAGCCTGGGCGGATGATAAGGTTAAGGCCATCATCATTATTTGCGCAGGACGAACGTTCTTTGCGGGTGCAGATATAAAAGAATTTGGCAAACCGCCTATGTCGCCAGGATTGTCTGAAGTTTTGCAAACAATGGAAGAGCGCGACAAACCCGTCATCGCCGCTATTCACGGCACAGCTTTAGGCGGAGGTCTCGAGTTGGCTCTGCATTGTAATTTTCGAGTGGCTATTGCGTCTGCAAAAATGGGACTGCCAGAAGTCAAACTTGGCATTTTACCAGGCGCAGGCGGGACGCAGCGCCTACCGCGGCTTGTCGGCGTGCCCGTTGCGCTTGATCTGATTACATCAGGTCGGCCGTTTGGCGCGCAGCAGGCGCTAGAATATGGTGTCATTGACGCCATTGCTCAGGGTGATTTGCGAGAAGAAGCCATAGCTTTTGCCAGGTGTGTGATTGATGAGAATATTCCCGTCACGCGCTTAAGAGATCGGCAGGACATGGTTGAGCCTTATCGCGGCAATACAGAGGTCTTTGACGCTTTCCGCAAGAAAAATGCACGAAAATTTCGCGGGTTCGCCGCTCCAGAAAACATAATCAAAGCTATCGAAGCTGCAGTTGAGCTGCCTTATGATGAAGGTAAGAAACGTGAGCGCGAATTATTTACAGAATTACAAGGTTCCGATTCGGCCAACGCGCAGAAATATGTTTTTTTCTCTGAACGCGCGGTCACTAAAATCCCTGATGTGCCGAAAGATACGCCCCTACGCGATATAAGTTCTGTGGGCGTTATTGGAGCTGGGACTATGGGCGGCGGTATTGCTATGAATTTCCTGAATATCGGCTTGCCTGTCACGCTCGTTGAACAGACGGACGAAGCCTTACAGCGCGGGCTATCTGTTATCCGTAGGAATTATGAAAACTCCGCCAAGCGGGGCCGTATCACAACGGAAAATGTTGAAGAGCGCATGGCGTTGATATCTCCGACAATAAATTATACAGATCTCGCTAAAGCGGACCTCATTATCGAAGCAGTGTTTGAAACAATGCCGATTAAAAAAGATGTTTTTGGCAAGCTTGATAAGATTGCTAAATCAGGCGCTATCCTTGCAAGTAACACATCTTATCTTGATGTGGACGAAATCGCATCTGCAACAAGCCGGCCTGAAGACGTTGTTGGCTTACATTTTTTCTCCCCCGCCAATGTTATGAAATTGTTGGAGGTTGTAAGAGGGGATAAGACGAAATTAGATATTATCAACACTTCAATGAAACTGGCAAAAAAAATCTCTAAGACGCCTGTTCTATCAAAAGTCGGTCACGGCTTTATCGCTAACCGCGTCATGTCAGTCCGCCGTACACATTCGACTATGCTCGCACTCCAAGGGAACTCACCTGTCGATATTGACCGCGTGCTCTTTAATTACGGGTTTTCTATGGGCCCGTTTCAAGTGCTTGATTTGGTCGGTCTCGATGTTCTCGGACGCGGTAGTGATGAAATTACTTACTGGGGCGAGTTGGTCAAACGGGGGCGCTTAGGACAGAAAAACAATGCAGGCACATATGACTATGACGAGAACCGAAACCGCACCTTATCCCCTATCGCGACAGAAGTCCTCAAAGAGGTCGCTGCTCATTATGAAATCTCGCAATACCAAGCTGATGACGCCGAAATTTTATCACGTCAAATTTATCCGATTATCAATGAAGGCGCGAAGGTCTTAGAGGAGGGCGTGGCCTTGCGGGCGTCCGATATCGATATCGCATGTATTAAAGGTTATAATTGGCCGGTTTACAGGGGTGGGCCGATGTTCTGGGCTGACACCATCGGGCTAGAAAAAATTGTGAGTAAGCTCAAAGAATTTGAAGCTCAGTATGGCGCTGATTTTACGCCGTCTCCATTGCTTGCAAAGCTCGCGGAAGAAGGTGGCCGCTTAAGTGATATCACGACCTTTTAAATTCCAATATGCCATTTATAAAAAAAACCGTCCTGTATAATAAAAAACCGTCCTGAATTTTCAGGACGGCCTTATGATTGGGTTTTTAGAGTTTAGAACTGGACACGCTTTGTATAGCCGCCGTCAATCACGACATTTGTTCCTGTCGTGTAACCAGAGGCTTCACTGGATAAGAAGACAACGGTTTTTGCGACATCTTCTGGTGTTCCAAAACGACCTAGAGCCATATTGGCTTCAGTCGCCGCATAGAACTCTGGTTTGCCTTTTTTGATGTTTTCCCAATTGCCGCCAGGGTAAGCAATCGGGCCAGGGGAGACCATATTGACGCGAATGCCTTTGGGACCGACGGCTTGCGCGAGCTGTGAGCCATAAGTAATCAAAGAGGCTTTGAGCGCGTTGTAGGCTTGCGGGACAAAGAATGTTTCGACAGCCGCAGTCGTCACCATCAGGACAATTGATCCACTACCTGATTTTTCCAAGTGTGGCTGCAGGGTTTCAACGCCTGTTACGGCGGACTTAACATCTAGGTTAAAAACCTTATCCCAATCACCCGTTGCCCCAGCGCCCGACGCGCTGATATTGTGAACAAAGATATCGCACCCACCGAGCTTCTTTGCTGCTTTTTCTAACCAAGCGGCGTAAGACTCCATGTCATCAACCTCATGGGCTTCTGCGAAAACTTTCCCACCATGTTTTGAAAGTTCTTTTGCTGCTTTTTTAACTGCGTCTTCGCTGCGCGAAAAGAAAGCAACATCAGCCCCTTCGGATGCAAAATGCTCAAGCGTAGCGCGTCCAATGCCGCGGCTACCGCCAGTTAGAATGACTTTTTTACCTTTAAGACCCAAGTCCATATTTTTCTCCATTATCGAACGGTTTGAGTATAGTGTCTAAGGCGTTAGAAAAACTAGTAATATTATGGGGAGTATTAAAGCTCGTCCGTTCAAATACTGGACTAACCAGAAAACTCGTCAAAAGCCTCAAGCGCCTTTGCCCCATAGACGGTTGACGGACCGCCGCCCATTTCAATAGCCATATTGACGGTTTCAATAACCTCTTCGCGGCCTGCACCTAAGGAAACGGCGTTGTGCACATGATAAGCAATGCAATCTTCACAGCGTATAGAGATTGATATCGCAATGGCCATAAGCTCTTTCGTGCTTTTATCAAGTTCACCCTCGCTGGAGGTGGCGCTCACCAATCCGCCAAAAGCTTTCATCGTTGCTGGAGAACCCGCTGCCAGAACGCCCATCCGGTTCTTCATTGACTTTAACTGTGTTGCCCATTTCTTATCCATGAGAGACTCCGTGCTTTGAATTAATCATGAATAATTAGGCTAGGCAGGGAAAAAATATCACTCCCATATTGGATAGCTTGGTTACAGAGCGGGCGGGTCGAGGAAAATTACGAGTATGAAATCTAACCTCAGATTAAAACATGGTGCGGGCGGCCGGAATTGAACTTGCGGTAAAAGTCTATGGATAACAATAAC
>CAYXEB010000028.1:0-20250 GCA_964463835.1 uncultured Hellea sp. | reverse complement strand
CGCCCGTAGGTTCAAAGCTTGGCTTTTCAGTCACAAGGCTGATGACACCAACAGACGCATTTTTACCAAACAATGTAGACTGAGGGCCGCGAAGGACTTCTGAACGGTTTAGTCTTGGCAAATCGCCAATTTGAGCCCCAGAACGTGACCGATATACGCCGTCGATGAAAACACCAACGGAAGGTTCAATACCCGCATTATTAGCGCCATTACCAAAACCACGGATAATAAAGTTCGTCGCGCCCGCATTTTGTAGCTGTGTCACACGCAACGACGGGACGACTGTTTGTAAATCACTTATGTCAAGAATGGTCGCTTGCTCAATGGTTAATCCACTCGTGACAGACACTGCAATCGGAACCTCTTGTAGCGTTTGTTCGCGCTTGGTTGCTGTCACGATAATCTCGTCTTCTATCTGTGCCAATGACGGCGTTGCAATGGCAGCTGACAACACAAGTGTAGAACCTAATAATAATGATTTTTTGAGCATGTTTCCCCCAAAGGTTTATGGTTATCTCTATGCACTCTTGTATGAGTGACTTTCATAATTCAGCGGTACAGTGCAATTAGTTGCATATCAAGGTTGATTTCTCTCTTTTTTAAAAGATGTGACCTTTTCATCACATAAGAACCTCTTCACATAGAACCTCTTCGAACCCTTGGCTTTTTACGCCAATAAGATTACAGCCACGACATGATTGATCCACAACAAAACGGAGATTGGCAAGTCCAGACTGCGTCTGACGAAGATACCGGTATAAGGCTAGATAAATGGTTGGCTGGCTGGACGGAAATATCACGCACCCGCCTGCGCGTTTTAATAGAAAACGGACAAGTCAGAGCCAATGGGGATATCGTCAAATCACCAACAACTAAAATCAAGGAAGGTGTTGAATATGCCTTACTGGTGCCACCTCCTGTAGACGATACACCCGTGGCTGAAAATATCCCACTTGATATTACTTTTGAGGATGAACACCTCATCGTCGTCAATAAACCTGCAGGCATGACCGTTCACCCTGCCCCTGGATCACGCTCTGCGACCCTCGTTAATGCGCTACTCCATCATTGCGCAGGAACGCTCTCAGGTATTGGCGGTGTCATGAGACCCGGCATTGTTCACCGTATCGACAAAGATACATCAGGCTTACTCGTCGTCGCAAAAACAGATCAGGCTCATCAATTTTTATCTCAACAATTTGCAAAACATAGCGTTGAACGGCGTTATGTTTGTTTAGCCCGTAGCGCGCCAAAACCAAGAGAAGGACAAATTGTTTCCCGCTTAGCCAGAAGTCCGAACGACCGCAAAAAGCAAGCCGTGGTACGCGGTACATTAGGAAACATCAATGCCTCCGACCATGGGCGTCACGCCATTACAAATTACAAATATATCAAAGGCTTCGGACGTCAAGTTGGTGCAGCGCTGGGCACGCCGCAGGTTAGTTGGATTGAATGTCGTCTTGAAACAGGGCGGACCCATCAAATTCGCGTGCATCTTGCCAAAGTAGGCTGTCCTTTGTTAGGTGACCCGCTCTACGGCAAACAACGCGCTTTCCTCACATCAAAAAACCCCAATGAGCTTGCTGTCGCGCAGGCATTGAAGGCTTTTAAGCGTCAAGCTTTGCATGCGGCCAGCCTTGGGTTCATTCATCCCGCTACGAAAAAGGAAATGCACTTTGAGCAAGCCCTTCCGCCCGATATGGCGCAACTTGTAGAAACACTGAAAGGGCTAGAACTATAAGCCAACCAAAGTTGGGACTGACTTTCTAAGTTCAAATTTCAATACTTTGCCCGTGCCCCCGCGGGGCAGTTCAGTCATAATATGCAGGTATTTGGGCTTTTTAAATGATGCCAATTCGCCATCCACATGCTTTAATATATCATCGAGTGAGAGATTTTCACCGTCTTTGACGACGGCGCAGACACAGCCGGTTTCTCCAAATTTAATATCCTTCACGCCAATAACTGCAACCTCAACAATTTGCGGCATTTGGTATAAGACATTCTCTATTTCCGCAGGATAAACGTTTTCTCCGCCAGAAATATACATGTCTTTGACGCGGTCCTCGATATAGACATATCCACTTTCGTTCATCCGCCCGATATCGCCCGACTTAAACCAACCATCAACAAATGACTTTTTGTTAGCTTCAGGGTTACGCCAATAGCCGGGCGTTATCGCGGCGCCTTTGAATTGAATTTCGCCAGGAACATTAGGTGCGCAAACATTTCCACTCTCATCAACAATACGTACTGTTGAATGCATCAATGCCCTACCCGCAGACCCTATCATTTCCGGAATATCTTCTTTGCGAAGCATTGTACCTCCGGCCGCCGTTTCGGTCATCCCATAACCCTCTTGAATGACAACGCCGCGTTCAAGCCACCACTCTACGAGTGATACAGGCACTGTTTCAGCACCGCAAAGCGCAGTCACGATGCGCGAGAAGTCCGTCTTTTCGACATCGGGGTGCGCCTTCATGGCATTGTAAGCCGCTGGAACCATGAAGAGCAAGTTAATGCCAAGCTCTTCGCTATCAATCGCTTTCAATGTCGCATCGGGGTCAAACATTCGCATAATTACGGCTGTTCCTCCGACCGATAAACTGGGCAGCGCCGTTACGTTTAGACCACCAATATGAAAGAGAGGCATATTATTAAGAGAGACTTGCGCTGGACCGCTATCAGGAAGGCGCGCCGTCGACCCCGTTGTAAACTCAAGCATAGCATGAGTGATAATCACGCCCTTTGGCATGCCCGTTGTACCCGATGAGTACATCAATAAGCACTGATCTTGAATATCTTGTGGTTCAAACGTATAAATTGGAGTCGCTGCGGCCAAACCACGTTCATATCCGCTATTTCCGCCTAAGCCATCTGTATCCACCCAATGCTCTACATTTGAAAGGCCTCTAGCGGCCTCTCCGAGTTGTTTAAAAGGTTCATCTACTAAAACCATTGAGGTCTCAGAATCATTTAAAATAAAGGCTAGTTCGGGCGGAGTAAGACGAAAATTTAAGGCCAGACATACAGCGCCAATACGCCAACACCCGAAAATCAATTCCATCACGTCAGTGGTATTCAAACAAAGATAGGCTACTCGGTCCCCTTTCTGAATACCTTTTGATTTCAGAAACCCTGCAACGCGTCCCGCGCGTTCATGTAGCTCTTTATAGGTGAAACGGCGTTCACTCATGAGGTCAATCATGGCAATCTTATTAGGTGTCGTTACGCTGTGATAATCAATCCAGTCTCGCGCAAATATCGTCATTAAACTCTCCTATAGACCCATTTGGCGAACTGCGAGATCTCGCATGATTTCTTCAGAACCGCCGCCTATCGCCATCACTTTGACCTCGCGGTAGATACATTCAACGCGATTACCGCGTAAATAACCCGCGCCGCCAAGAATTTGCATGGCTTCGGAAGCGACGAATTCGAGAGCTTTTGTAGAAAAAAACTTGGCTTTAGAGAGCTCCGCAATAGGGGTTTCTCCTTGTTCCATATTCCAACAAATCATATTCATATAGCTTTCAACTGCGTCAATTTTAGCTGACATATCCGCAATTTTGTGACGTATAACCTGGTGCTTAATCAAAGGCTTACCAAATGTTTCTCGCTGTTTTGCCCATTCAATCGAGTCCTCATAAGCTGCCTTCATCATTCCAAGACACCCCGCAATTAATGTCAGGCGTTCATTGTTGAAATTATTCATGATAGCTATAAAGCCGTAGTCTTCCTGCCCCATCAAATTAGTCGCCGGGACGCGGCAATCATCGAAAAACAGCGAGGCTTGGTTCGAGGCCCACCAGCCCATTTTTTTGGAGAGCGGCGCCCGTGAAAATCCGGGCGAGTCTTTTTCTACAAAGAAAAGTGAAATCCCTGCAAGGCCCTGGCCGCCTGTTCTCGCTCCAATAACAAAATAGTCGGATTCCATACCACCCGTGATGAAGGTTTTAGAGCCGTTAATTACGAAGTGATTCCCGTCACGTTTAGCCGTGGTTTGTAAGTTAGCCACATCGGATCCACCGCCAGGTTCCGTAATACCGAGGCTGGAGCCCTTTTTCCCTAGCACAATATCTTTGAGAACACGGTCACGAATTTCGGGAGCAGCTAAACGTTGTATTGGGTCGAGCGAAATCCCACGTCCACCAACAGCCGCGCCTACTCCGCCAACTCCGCACTTAGCCATTTCCTCTGCCGCGATGGCTCGCATAAAGGGATCATCAGTGCCGAGCCCTCCATACGCCTCGTCTATACCAAAGCCAAAAAAACCGAGCGCGCCAAGCTTTTCATGTAATTCCCAAGGAACAGACCCTGCTTCATCCCATTTAAATGCGTAGGGGCTAATTTCTTTTTCGACAAAGTTGCGAATAGTATTGCGGAACGCAGAACGTTCTTCATTATCAAAAGGGTTTTGCATATCTCACCTGAATGGTTGGTATTTTATTGGATATCCCCACTCAGATAACCATGTGCAACAGTTTGCTTATAGTTATCTGGTTTGAGGCCAAGAATTCAAATGTTATTTAGGTTTGAAAGCTAATTTTTTGCAGGCTATAGCGCCCTATGAAGAAAATTTTGCTCACTAGTTTATCATTTATTACGATTGTATCCATCTCTGGATGCGCAACAGCCCCAGACCCGGAAGAAATCTGTACATCTGAATGGATTGGCAAACGATCAACCCAAGCAATAGGCAAAATTGAAAGCAAAGCGGGACGCTCCATCAAGGCACTTACCAAGGCGGCTGAAAGTTGGTCCAAAGGCAAAACGCCCAGTTTTTTTCAAATGTTGGCCCTGCAGAACGCATTCAAAGGTTTAGAAAAAGAATTGACCAGCGGAGTTGGCATGAAAGATTTGAGAACCCTCGCAAAAACATGTAATGATCCACAAATTGTTTCGGACGCAATGAGCAATCTACTCCGAAAACAGAATTTGCCGGATAACGTCATTAATTTCATAGAGAATTTTGAACCCTATCAGAGACTGCTCAGACAGCAAATTGATATCCAGAAAACAGCATATTTATTGACCCCGTAACCCGGCAGCCCTAAAGCGCCAGATATGTCTTACTGCGTTACAGCCTTATACCATTTTGCGCGCTTGTCCGATTATGAGCAGCTTAAGACGCCGTTACAAAATATGTGCGAAATGCTCGGTATCAAAGGAACCATTTTACTCGCTTATGAAGGAATAAACGGAACGATTTCTGGAACTGACGATGCTATTACTCAAATTCTTGAGTATCTCAAAGCTGATCCCAGACTTGCTAATTTAGAGCACAAAGAGTCACGCGCCGAAAAAATGCCCTTTTACCGCATGAAGACAAGGCTAAAACGCGAAATTGTAACAATGGGAGTTGACGGGATTGATCCTAACAATGTGGTCGGCACCTATGTAGATTCAAAAGATTGGAATAATTTAATAAGCGACCCTGATGTCATTCTTATTGATACGCGCAATGACTATGAAGTCGAAATCGGAACCTTCAAAGGCGCCATTAATCCCGACACGCAGACATTTCGCGAATTTCCTCAATGGGTTGAAAGTAACCGAGACAAGCTAAATAAACCGAAGGTCGCCATGTTTTGTACAGGCGGAATTCGCTGCGAAAAAGCTAGCTCTTTTATGAAAAAAAATGGGTTTGATGACGTTTATCACCTTAAAGGTGGGATTTTAAAATACCTTGAAACCCAGCCCGAATCTGAAAGCTTGTGGGAAGGTGATTGTTTCGTGTTCGATCAACGTGTTGCGGTCAAACACGGGCTTGAACAAAGTGATTATGATCAATGCTACGCCTGCCGCTATCCGATAACCGATAAAGACAAAGAGTCTTCACTTTATGTGAAAGGCGTCTCCTGCCCAAGGTGTCATGATAAAATAAGTGAAGATCAGCGCAATCGCTTCGCGCAGCGCCAGAAACAAATAGAATTGTCTCAAAAACGCGGAGAACAACATTTGGGACGTAAATCCAAAGTTATCTAATAAGCCAACCACTGATGATTAGGATTGCAAACAAAATAGGTTGATGGACCATATAAATCAGTAAACTGCGTTTTCCCGCAGAGGTAACGGCCTTCGCTATACCGTTATTTCCTTCCGCTAATGAAAAACCACTATCAGCATATTCTGACGTCCTAAAAATTTGGCTAAAAGTGAGACCAAGACAGGCTACACCCAACCAGGGAAATAGGGGCACAAAGTCTTCGGTATAACTCGGCAACGCCGCTATGAAATCAAATGGCCACCTTCTAGGAAGCCATCCTATAAAAAACCCTATCAAAATCGCAATTCCAATCATCAATGTGAGCTTCCAATTCACATCAGATAATAAAAACACAAAGCAGCTTGCTAATACCATGAAATGCAAAATGCCGAAATAAATCCAACTTTTAGCAAACATAGCCAGAGATATAATGGTGATTAATAAAGCGCAGACCGCTATTTTACCCAAACGTTTATAGAAAGCTTTATAATTTCGTCCATGAGCTGTCGCCAACCCCATAGAAGCGCCCATCGTAAAAACAAATAAAGATACTATGACATATCGCCAATGCCGCCAGCTATCTCCCTCAGGGATGGTCCAATCTGTCCAACCAAAATATTTTAAATCATAGCAGAAATGGTAAGCAATCATCATGACAATCGCAAACACTCGCAATGCATCGATTAAAAATACTCTAGGCATTTTTGTGCTCATCATTTACCTTTTAAACCTACAACTGACTTAAACAGGTAATATGACAAAAGCTATTCTCTATTCTTTTAGGCGCTGCCCCTACGCTATGAGGGGCCGCATGGCGCTTCATGTCAGCCAATTAGATTACGAACATCGTGAGGTGGTTTTACGTGAAAAACCTGCCCACATGTTGGAAGTCTCCCCGAAAGGCACGGTTCCGGTTTTCATAAATGAAGATGGAGACGTTATCGAAGAAAGCCTCCAGTTGATGCAATATGCGCTTGAACAAAATGATCCTTATGGTTGGCTGGACTGTAGTCAAGAAAACGCGGCGGCGTTAATCTCAGACAATGATGGTCCCTTTAAATTTCATTTGGACCGTTACAAATATGCCAGCCGATATAAGAGTGTTGAGCGCGGGGAGCTAGATTTGTCTCATAGAGAACAGGCAGAAAAACACCTAGCCGTGCTCAATGCCAAACTCGCCAACACGCCATTCTTGCTTGGAAATAAGCAGAGTTATGCCGATATCGCAATTTTCCCATTCGTCCGTCAATTTGCGAATACGGATATAAATTGGTGGAACTCCAATCCTTATTCGAATCTTCAAGATTGGCTAACACGTTATATTCATTCAGACTTATTCTTAACAATCATGACTAAGTTCCCCCAGTGGGTTCCGCCCACAAAACCTTTTAAAATTTAGTATTGAGCCCTAAATGTAGTTATCAACAAAATGAAATTCACAATATCTTGTAAATTGAGCTAATCTGGTTAGCGTATTCGTAAGAAGAATCGTTTTTTGATTCATTTTATGGGTAAGCGCGCAATGAGCTTTGCTGATGACAGATTTATAAGACCTAGTCCGTCCTTAAACGGATTAAAGTCTATTCGCAAAAACCCCCTGGACATATTCTCACGTTTAGCCATTGCGGAGAATTACGACTATGAACGGGTGGATATCAACGAAATTCATATTTCGCTCCCCGGTCTTTGGTGTGACCATGACATATCCATCACCTGGAATCCGGGAACTGAACAAATTCAACTCTTCCTAATTTTTGAAGGCAAAACACCAGGTGGGCGTTCCGATGATGTTTGCCGCCTAATGTCCTTGTTAAATGAACGATTAAGTGCAGGGCATTTTGATTATTGGGATAAAAACCAAGCGCTTGTTTACAGAAATGCGGTCTCGCTCAGAGGAGGCGCCGGTTTAAAAATGGAACAAGCCATGGATATGCTAGCCCTTGCGTTAGACGCCGCAGAACGCGGATATCCAGCCAGTCAATATGTGATTTGGGCGGGGAGATCTCCTGAAGACGCTTTAACCTCAGCTTTAGTTGATATTGCGGCAAACCCTTAAACAATGCCAAAACAACATACACACCTCGTTGTTGGGGCAGGAAAAATGGGCGGCGCTCTCATTTCTGGCTGGCTCAATTCTAATATTTTAAAACCCGAAAACCTAATTATTCTTGATCCTAATCTTGGCGAAGCCGCTAAGGCCGCAAAACGCTCAGGATCAATGCACTTAAAAAAAGCTTCCGGCAGCATAAGATCGGTCTCATATGCCTTGCTTGCGATCAAGCCACAGGTTTTCGGAGCCATAGCCCCTTCAATAGAACCTCATTTGGCAAACGACGCAGTCATCATCTCAATTTTAGCGGGCACCACGATGGACAGTCTTCAAAACGCATTTCCAGGACGCTTAATTGTGCGCGCTATGCCCAATACACCCGCAGCCATAGGGCAAGGTATAACGGCCTACACCAAAGGCTCTAAGGCTACCGACAATCAAATTTCAATGATAGAAAACCTTTTATCTGCGACAGGACAAGTACATCATGTCGCCAATGAACACCTTATCGATGTTGTTACGGCCATATCAGGTTCCGGACCAGCTTACATTTTTCATATGGCAGAAGCCTTAGAAGCCGCTGCGACACATATTGGACTACCTGCCGACATTGCCCCCGAATTTGCCCGCCAAACAGTCATTGGAGCATCTACATTATTAGCGCATACGGAAACCCCTGCTTCAGAACTTCGTCAGAATGTGACCTCTCCAAACGGAACAACAGCCGCTGCGCTTGACGTTTTAATGGGGCCCCATGGATTAGCCTCGCTCATGCGCGAAACTGTACAAGCAGCCTTAAAACGCGCTAAAGAACTTGCGGAAGGCTAAAGTTTATCTTGGCAAACGGATAATCGCTTTCAAGCCGCCCATTTCACTATCATCCAGCCTTATATTCCCGCCATGCAATTGTGTAATATCGCGCGCGATTGATAACCCGAGTCCAACGCCTTCAATATTTTGATTTCTAGCTGTGTCTAATCTCTGAAAAACACCAAAAGCTTCCTCCCTGCGCCCTGGCGGAATTCCTGGCCCATTATCTTCAACGTTGACGTAGACATTCTGCTCGTCTTCATGAACCTTTATCAGGCATTCATCCCCATATTTAAGGGCATTAGACACAAGATTTATTATTACGCGTTCAAAAGACTGAGGCCTAATTGAAAACTTTACATTATTTGCACAGAGTAGCCGCACTTCCCTAAAATTAGATTTAGTTACAAGACCTTGCAAATATATCTTAATATCAACTTCTTCTGCGACTTCTCCCGTTAATCCACGCGAAAAATCTAAATAACCGTCCAGCATAGACTCCATATCGCGCAAGTCCTGTTTCGCCGCGTCATTATCTTCTGACGGACTTTGCATAGCCAAATGAAGCTTTAACCTTGTTAACGGCGTTCGCAAATCATGAGAAACCCCTGCGAGCATTGTCGTTCTTTGTTCAAGATGACGTTTAATCCGATTTCTCATCTTAAGAAATGATTGCCCCGCCAATCTGACTTCAGCCGCCCCTGATGGTTTATAAGACGAAATATCTTGCCCCCGTCCAAAAGCATCAGCGGCGTCAGCCAGCCTTGAAATAGGTTTGGCCTGATTACGAATAAAAAATATACTTACAAGAGACAATAGAACTGTTGCTGTTATCAACCAGAATATAAATACATATCCAGTTGGAGCAAACACACGGTCACGCGCTGCAATAAATCGCAATACGCCTTCATCTACCGCCACTCGTATATCGATATGGTTGGGATACCGTGTAGTATCAAACCAGAACTCATCGGTAAGGCTGTTAGCTAAAGCTCTACGGAGTGTCTTATCTAAATTGGAAAAGAAAGCGTCCCGCGTTGTTAGGGGCAATCTATCACCCTCATCTAGAGCGATCGACAATTCCATCTTCGGTCGCAACATATAGTCAAGGCGAGTCGCGCGCTCTGACGTTGGATTTTGTTTATAAAGCTGAACCGCTACCGAAACGTCTGCCGCCACAGAGTCCGATAGGTTCGCTGTTACTTGGTTCCAATGAGCGTTAAAAAAGAAATAAGCGACGGCCATTTGCATTATTACGATAGGCAGCATGATAATAAGAAGAACTCGGCCAAATAGACCTTTCGGCAAATAGGCCTTAAATGGCATTAAACCACGTCACCCAATAAGCGATACCCTTGACCTCTAACAGTAATTAAATAATCAGGCTCAGCTGGATTATCTTCAATTTTCCTGCGAAGCCTCGTCATTTGAACATCTACAGCACGTTCCGAATTAGCCGCAATTTTTTCTGATAATGCGTAACGGCTAACAGTATTCCCGGCTCGGCGTGCGAGAAGAGTCAAAAGGGCTTCCTCTCCAGTTGTCAAACGAACACGCAATTGATCCTTGGTCAAAACCTGACGTTCAAGATCGAAGAGATACGGACCAAAATGAATAATGTTACTACGGCCCGATGTTCCCATTCGTTTGAAGATTGCCTCAATTCGGAGAACCAACTCCTCGGGTTCGAAGGGTTTGGCTAGATAGTCATCCGCCCCAGCCTTTAACCCCTCAATTTTGTCAGAAATTTCGCCTTTGGCAGTCAAAAGGACAACAGGAATATCATCATATTCGCGTAAAGCCCGGGTTAGCTGCATTCCATCTTCGCCTGGCATCATAACATCGAGAATAATCATATCGAATGTCAGCCCTTCCATTTTAGCCCGTGCAGCTTTTGCATCTGAGGCGCAAGACACGCGAAATCCAGCTTTAGCCAAATAGCGTTTTAAAAGGTCCCTAATACGGTCATCGTCATCCACAACCAATAAATGTATATCCCTGCGGTCTAAGTTTTCGGATTCACGAGGCAATATATTGAAATCCTTTTCGACTTTTGATTGACTTCCTAGTTTCACTGTAAACAATGCCGCGAAATAGAAATGACCGCAAGCAGGCAAATGAAATGATTGAAAAAGCTTATCACGATAGAGATGGTCAAATTTGGATAGACGGAGAGTTTGTGGATTGGCGCGAGTCTAAGGTCCATGTACTCACACATTCGCTACATTACGGGTCAGCTGTCTTTGAGGGCAATCGTGCTTATGAGGGACAGGTTTTTCGCCTTGAAGACCATACGCAGAGACTTATAAACTCCGCTAAATATATGGGCTATGAAATTCCATTTTCTTTCGATCAAATTAATACAGCCTGTAAAGAAACCCTTGCTAAATCTGGCTTGGGTGACGCTTATATGCGTCCTTTTGCATGGCGAGGATCCGATATGATGGGCGTCGCATCTAAAAACAATAGAATTCATCTTGGCGTCGCGTGTTGGCATTGGGGAAGTTACTTTGAAGATAAAATGAAGGGCATCAGAATGTGTATTGCGGATTGGAAAAGGCCTGCCCCTGATACAATTCCTTGCAAATCAAAAGGAGCAGGTCTTTATATGATTTGCACATTGTCCAAAGATGCAGCCCAAGCCAAAGGTTATGATGACGCCCTCATGTTTGATTACAGAGGACGCGTTGCGGAGTGTACAGGCGCACATATCTTTTTGATTCGTGGTAATGAGCTCCACACACCAACGAATGACATACTGCTTGAGGGCATTACCCATGATACCGTTGTTAAACTAGCAAAGAAACGAGGATATAAAGTATTTAAGCGTGACATTTATCCCGCTGAACTAGACCATTTTAACGAATGTTTTGTCGTGGGTACGGCCGCTGAAGTCACCCCAGTACGTGAAATTCAAGGCATAAAATATACACCCGGCGAAGTCTGTCACGCTCTAGCCTCAGATTATGACCAATTAGTCCGGGGTAAAATATCTATTTAAGTGCGGCCTTAAAGTATAACGAGCCTGTATAAACAGATAGCAGGGCAGCTAACCAAAGAATAATTAAACCTGCGGTTTTGGCCGCCCCATATACCTGGTGCACTGCAAGATCGATAGGAAGATAGGCTTTCCCGATTACCCAAAATATCAACGCCGCTATAGCTAACATCTCGCAGGCTGTTTTCCATTTGGCTAAGTTAGTTGGCGGCATAACCTTCCCCTCCAAGGCGGCATGTTCTCGCGCGCCAGATACTAGAATATCTCGTCCAATAATCAGCAAGGCAGGTACCAAAAACACCCATTGCCCATTTGAAATTATCGCGAACGCAATTAGACACCCGGCCACAAGGAGCTTGTCAGCTATTGGGTCTATCATACGCCCAAAACCTGAAACAAGATCCCATTTTCTGGCATAATATCCATCCAGAAAATCGGTTAAACACGCCAATACAAATAAGCCGCCTAAAACCCATGCTTTTGATAATATTCCGCCCCATCCGTTAGCGATGGATAATATTCCCCAAATAATCAACGGGATAGACAGAATTCTTGATATCGTCAAAGCATTGGGCAACCAAGCCAGATTACGCTGGGGTAGCTCAGAACTAAGCGTCATTTGCAACGACCTTTGTCGTTAGAAGCTTTGCTCCAGTTATAATGGAAATAATCGCGGCAATCCATAATATTCCCTCACCAATCACCCAAATATAGGGAGATGTTGACCCATAAATATCCATTGCATTGTCGGACCCAGCCAAAAAACGATCAATCCAAGTCGTCAACCAAGGCGATGCCAAGAGTAGGCAAGTTCCCAGCATAATCAGTCCATTTTTAAGATCACCAAAACGGGTTTCAGGCCAACCAGTTCTTGTCATTTGATATCCTTTTAAAAGTCCTACAAGACTTTCCCGTAAAATTATCACGCCCACAGGGACCGAAAATGTCCACGCAAGTAACCCATTTTTATGCGTAACGTAAAGCATCGCGGCTAAGGTTCCAATGACCAATAAAATATCGGCTATATCATCGAACCATCCAAATTTGCGATGCACTGCCTTTTCTGTACCGCCAAAATAGTCATCAAAAAAGTCAGTTAAAGCCGCAACGATGAACAAGGAAGACGCAAGAACAGCCATATCAAGATTTGGCCACCCCTTGATTATCACAAACATTATCAGCGGAACCAATAGCACCCTGACAAGGGTCAGCGCATCCGCGATAGCTCCGCCTGTCGCCGTAGGTTTATTCACGTCTACTCTATTCGTTGAAGTAGTCATATATGCTTTTCGCCAGCTTTTGACTGACCCCCTCTACCCTCAACAGGTCTTCTTGACTCGCTGCCTTGACGGCTTTGCCAGAGCCAAAATATGCTAGCAAGGCTTTCTTTCGTGCCGCGCCTACGCCCTGAATACCATCTAACGGATTTTGTTTCATCTGTTTTTTACGTTTCGCGCGATGGGTACCAATAGCAAACCGATGCGCCTCATCCCTCAAACGTTGCAAATAATACAATGCTGGGGTTTTGGGTGGTAAAGTGAAAGGTGCTCGGCCCGGTAAAAAAAAGGTCTCTCGCCCAGTATTTCTGTCAGGACCTTTGGCTATAGCCACTAATGTGGTTCGTTCTAAAACCCCTAAATCTTCCATAATTTCGACAACAGATGATAACTGACCTTTGCCGCCATCTATAAGAACAAGATCAGGCCATTCGAGTGTATCGTCCTTCATCAATCGTTTAAAACGACGCCTAAAAACCTCTCGCATCATAGCATAATCGTCACCTGGCTCAGTCTTAACATCCTTTATATTGAAAGTTCTGTATTGCTTGCGCCGAAACCCCTCGGGTCCCGCGACAATAAAAGCTCCCGTCGCGTTACTTCCTTGAATATGACTATTATCATAAACTTCTATACGCTGCGGAACTTCGTCCAGTTTGAGTACCTCTTGTACTTGTTTTAATAACCTCTCTTGCGAGGCTGTCTCAGCCATTTTGCGTGCCAAAGCTTCTTGTGCATTTTTAACAGCTCTATCTACAAGCAATTTCTTTTCTCCTCTCATAGGAGTAGAAATTTTTACCGCGCCGTTAGATCGTTCAGACAGACCTATTTCTAAAATATCTAGATTAGGAACGTCTTCACTGACAAAAATAGCTTTGGGGATAGGCTTATTAAGATAAAATTGTGCGATAAAAGCATCTACAATTTGCGCAGGCGTTTCGTCTTTTGAATGGCGAGGGAAATGAGAGCTATTTCCCCAATTCAAACCAGATCTGAAAAAGAAGACTTGGATACAACTTTGCCCCCCTTCTGAATGAATACCAATAACATCCCCTTCTTTAAAGGTTGTCGGATTTATGTTGCTCCCTAAACCGCTAACATGGGATAACGCTTGCAAGCGATCCCGATATTCAGCCGCTTTTTCAAAGTTTAAATTCGCGGACTCTTCACGCATTCGACTTTGAAGCCGTTTACGCAACCTATCAGATTTCCCTGTTAGGAAATCCTGCGCATCCCCAATCAGCTTATCATATTCCTCAAGCGTAACCTCCCCAGTGCAAGGCGCGGAACATCGTTTTATCTGATGAAGCATACAAGGCCGCGTGCGCGACTCGTAAATACTGTCCGAACAATTTCTGAGTCTAAATGCCCTCTGTAATGTATCTAAGGTCCGATTAACCGAATGAACATTCGCAAAGGGTCCATAATAATCGCCCTTAACATTCCGCGCCCCGCGGTGCTTCTTGATTTGAGCCGCTGGATGCGATTTTCGAACAAGAATATACGGAAAGCTCTTATCGTCGCGAAGTAAAATATTATAACGAGGCTTTAAGCGTTTAATCAAGCTCGCTTCAAGTAACAGCGCCTCGGTTTCAGACCCACATATGACAAATTCCATATCATGTGTTGCGCGTATCATGCGCTGAATTCGAATTGTATGGCCATCATACTTGGTATAGGCGACGACCCGTTTTCTTAAATTTTTGGCTTTTCCGACATAAAGAACGTTTTTATGTTCATCAAACATCCGGTAAACGCCAGGTTTATGTGTCAACCTTGAGACAAAATCTGCGATCAGTTCCGGACCATATTGTGCAGCCTTAGCAGATGTTGATTTGGATGCAGACATATTATTTACTTATGCGGTTTAGGGAAAAACTGCAATCTAGGAGGAAATTTCCAGTTCGCCCGATTTACGTCCCACGATTAATATTCCTAAACCAGCAATCCACGATCCCCATTTTTCTATCACTTCAGCACCAGCACCTGATATTCCCGAAAAAATTACCGCAATACCAAAGCCCGCTAAAACGGCGGTTATAACAAATCCGCCTTTTACTCTCCATCCCAGGCTTTTGGTGAGGACTATTGGACCAAAAGCTGCTCCAAGCGCGACCCAACTGAATAACACCCGGCTAAAAATATCTTTAGGCAGATAGAGCGTCAATAAAATGGCCAATATGGCCACGCCCACCATCGCTAAGCGGCCCAAAAACAGTGCCTTCTTTGGGTCCGAATATTTAACCCCCATATCGTGCGAAACAGCAGATGCTGCAGCTAACAAAAGACTGTCTACCGTTGACATCACAGCCGATAGAACCGCTGCGGTCACAATGCCCGCCAAGACGGCTGGCAGATACGCTTTCGCCGCAGCGAATAACACACCTTCTTGCCCCGTTTCGAGGCCCGCGGCGCGACCAGCAAAAGCAAGACAAATTAAACCAGAGTAGATAATAAGCCCCCAAAAAATTGTTATCGCAGCCCCTTTTCGTCGTTCGGCCGGTGATTTAACCGCCATAATTCGGTTTAAAAGTTGCGGCTGTCCTAAAGCGCCGAGCCCGGTACCGAGTAGTCCTAATGCAACGCCTATGCCAGCAATTCCCGCAGCCTTACCTGTAAAGCTGAAATAATCGTGATGTTCATTAGCATACAAACCATCGACTATCGCCCCAAAACCACCAGCTGAATGCACGGCTGCAATTGGCACGATCACACAAGCCAACATCATCACGCAGGCTTGTAGAGCATCAGTTATTGAAGCCGCCCAAAACCCGCCCAAAAGACAATAGACGAGAATGATAAACGCGCCAAATAATATAGCTTCAGTGGAACTTATTCCAAAAATTTCAGTCAATGCGTTCCCTGCGGCTTGAAACTGAGAACTAATATAAAAAACAAAACAAAAAAGAATCAGCAATGCACAAACGGAGCCTATAATCCGAGACCATTTTGTATCGAGACTATCCGTTATATAATCGACAATTGTTAAGTGTCCTTGTTTAGATGTTTCCGCATTAAGGCACGGCCCTATAACTAACCATGTCAGAATATATCCGCCAAAAATACCCGGTACTAACCACAATCCGACGACCCCTTGCGAATAGACGAGGCCAGTAAAACCTAAAAGGACCCAAGCAGAGGATGTCGACGCGGCATAAGACAATCCAGCAACCCACGCGCCAAGACCTTGCCCTGCAAGAAAGAAGTCGCCGTCAGTTTTCACGCGTTTAGACGCCCACAACCCAACGGCTAATAAGACAAGTTTGTAAGCAATCAATGTAATAAGAACGACTGTCTCATTCGTCATATTATCAACTTTTACTGGATTGTTTTTCGATGGAGACGGGCACACCGTTTAGGACAGCATTGCCTGAAAGATCGTCGATAATTGCTGGGTCCGTCAAATCATTTATAGATACGCCTGGCCTCTTTCCCGCAACTGAAAGCTTAACACCGTCTCTGTTATGACCAAATCCATGCGGAATAGAAACAACGCCCGGCATAATATCGTCGGTAAGTTCAGCAGGCAATTCAACGGAGCCCACGTGATTATAAACAACGGCGATATCATTATCGGCAATATCTAAATTTCCCGCGTCATCAGGATGGATCATTAAGGTACATCTGTTTGGTCCTTTAATCAGCCGATGGCTATTATGGAGCCAGCTATTGTTAGAGCGAATGTGACGGCGCCCTATAAGGCTAAACCCATCGGGGTCTGAATTCTTAAAACCAGCTTTAAAGGCCTTTAAGGCTTTAAGCGGCATCTCAGGTCCGCAATGAATAAGACCATCGGGGGTCTTCAAACGATCCGGCAAGCGTGGTTTTAATGGCCCCATGTCATAGCCATTGGGATAGTTTTTGAGCTCTGCTAAAGACAATTTATGCGGTGACGCTCGCATCATTTGATCAAGGATAACACTAGGTTCTATTTTATGAGCCGGCGTATTATCGCCCTGTGCCGCGCGAATGGCGCTTTCCAAATCGACCATAATTTCCCAATCCTCTTTCGAACTTTCGGTTTTTTCGAATAAGGCTGAAGAATAAACTGCATAATTCCGAATGGCTAAGGGCGTAAAGAATAGCGGGTAATGATCGCGTTCCAAGGGACCGCAAGGCGGCAAAATATAATCAGCATGACGCGTTGTTTCCGTGATATACATATCAATAGAAACCATCAGCTCAAGCCTAGATAGGGCCTCATCAAGTTGCCGTCCTCCAGGAGAGGCTAAGACTGGATTACCAGCAATTGTTAGCAGAGCCCCTATTTGCCCTTCACCCTCAGTTATTATTTCCGAAGCTAGTTCCGCGGCCGGAAGTTCCCCTAAGACTTCTGGGCGTCCTGACAAACGATTATGAAAACGCCCATATGATCCAGTCCCGCTACGTTCAACGGGATCAATAATCGGGTCCGGGAACATAAGTCCGCCCTCTCTGTCTATATTCCCCGTCGAAATATTTAACAGCTGTATGAGCCAATGATTTAACGTCCCATGTTTGACAACAGAGACGCCCATGCGGCCATAAACGATTGCAGGTTGCCCGCTCCCTAAATCCTTAGCGATTGCGCGCATATCCTCAACGGACACGCCGCAAAAAGCGGACAAACCATCTATATTAAACCGATGGATTTCAGCCCAAACATGCTCCCAATCTTTAAGCATCGGCATTAAGTGTCCAGGGTTTACGAGGCCTGCCTCATCCAAAGCCAGAAGTAATCCTAAAAACAAAGCCGTGTCTGTTCCAGGTTTAATAAAATGATGGGTCGAGGAAACTTTGGCGGTTTCCGAACGGCGCGGGTCGATAACAACAAATTTCCCGCCGCGTTTTTTAAGTTTCTCGATACGTCGTTTCACATTTGGTACAGTCCAAAGAGACCCATTAGACGCCAAAGGGTTACCCCCAACACATAGCATATACATCGTCCGGTCAATGTCTGGCACAGGATAAAGCGCGTTATGTCCGTAAACCCACTTTTGACAAATCATATGAGGTAGTTGATCTAGCGTAGACGCTGAGTAAATACCGCGCGCCCCCCATGCTTTGGTTAGGCCGCGCATAGAAAAAGAATTAGAGTAATTATGTGCGTTAGGATTTCCTAAATATAATCCCGCAGCTTTAGGGCCGCTTAAAATCTCTTGATGTTTAACCGCAATTTCGGAGAACGCCTGCTCCCAAGAAATTTCTTTCCAGTCGTTACCATCCTTTTTCATGGGAGCACGAAGACGATCTGGATCCTCTTGGATATCGGAAATGGCAGTGGCTTTGGGGCAGATATATCCTTCAGATAAAACATGATCTGGGTTTCCAGTGACCTTGGTAACCTTACCTTCCTCTACGGTCATAAGAATACCGCAATTGGCTTCGCAAAGGTGGCATGTTCGCGCATGTATCTTTGCCATAATAAATCTCGCATTTTCATTGGTTAGCTAGAGTATGACGTCATTCGTAAAATATGCAATTGAATGATTTTGACGAAATAGCCACTCGTTTTCTTAAGCTTGTCTTGAGGCATTATTCTCTATACGCCACAAATACCGACTCTCAGGAGAGACCATGTCAGCCAAAATTCGCTTTGAAATGCTAAACTCCAATATTGGGAAACTCACGCTCTCCCAACCCAAACGTCGCAACGCTCTTAATGCAAAAATGTGGAATGAACTCCCCAAAGTTTTAACTAAGGCATCCCGAAACAAGAGCCTTAAAGCTTTAATTGTAACAGGTGATGGCGCGCATTTTTCGAGCGGGGCAGATATATCGGAATTTGAAACCTTATACTCAACGCCCGCATCTGCGGAAAAAATCAGTCTTGATATTTCCAACGGGTTAGAGGCACTAGCGAAGTTCCCCTTACCTACAATCGCTATGATACGCGGAACCTGTGTTGGCGGCGGCTGCGCTCTTGCGCTATCCTGTGATATTAGATTTGCAGATACAACATCCAAGTTTGCGATCACCCCTGCTAAACTCGGACTTGTTTACCCTTTTTCTGATGTGCAGCGGCTCATTGAAACGGTTGGTATTCCTCATGCCAAAGATATGTTATTTTCGGCCCGTCCCATTCAAGCGAAGGCCGCTCGCAAGATGGGCCTCATTAATCAAATTTTCAAAGTCGATAATCTGGAAGCTAAAACCATCTCTTATGCAAATAATATGTCTACCCTATCAACTCAATCCTTAGCCGTAACGAAACAAATGTTTGCTGCCTATCAATCAGGTTTATTTAGCGAATCGGAACAAACACGAGAATGGTTTCAAAGTCGGTTTTCAAGTCAAGATTTCAAGAAAGGTTACAAATCGTTCCTAGAAAAACGCAAACCCGACTTTTCCTAAAACCGGGCTGCAAATGCTAATATGCGTTCCGCTTTCCTAACAACTGGCGCCTCAACAAACTTACCATCCATGAGCACGACATTGCCATTAGCCTTATCATTAGCCTCAATTACGCGCTTGGCGAAAGCAATTTCGTCTGCGCTTGGGGCAAGAGCCGTATGAATACGCTGGACTTGCGCAGGATGAATAGCCGATCTGGCATATATACCCAAAGCTTTGGCTTGCCGCGTGCTAGCCTCGCAGTCATCAAGATCACGGACTTCAATATGTGGCCCGTCAAATAGTACGACATCATAAACGTTCGCCGCCATAGCCAGACGCGACCGCGCATAGAGATGCGTTTCCCAAGACTGATCACATCCAACTTCCCCCGCATAATCCACAACGCCAAACATACCCAACTTAACACGGCTATTGGAGAATATTTCTTCGCTGTTCATAAGCCCTTCCGCGCTTTCGATAATAGGAAAGAAAACCCCTAATGCGTTGGGAAAATCATCATCAAGGTCGTTCATCTGCGAGCGCGAAGCTACTTTAGGAATCATGATAAAAGGCAGCGTTAATCCACTTGTTTTCAAAGCCGCTATATCAGCTTGCCCATCACCCGTATCAATTGCGTTTATCCTCAGCGAGACATTATTATGCATTGTTTTTGAAAGCCAATCTAAAACTTTCGTTCGGGCTTCATTTTTCTCACTTAGGCCAACCGCATCTTCCAAATCAATACAAACAAGATCTGCGCCCGCTTGGCAGGCCTTTTCAAATCTGTCCGGACGATTACCAGGAACGAATA
>CAYXEB010000027.1:0-20350 GCA_964463835.1 uncultured Hellea sp. | reverse complement strand
TTACACACCATTATACATTCCAGCGGAAGCTTCGAAAATTCCTGAACGCGCGATACGTCAAGGTACAAGATTGTCTGAAAATTATATTCAATATGCCCAAAACTACGCGGGCCCTAACGCAAAATATGTGAGAGCTGCGCCGCAAACACCCGCGCCCAATCCATATTACCGGGATTATCCTGCGCAAACATCTGAATATTATGTACGGCCTCAGTCGCAGGGTCAGACCTATAATTCGTCTGGGCAAACCACGACAACCTATCGGATTGTGGGTGAAAATCAGGCGCAATATCGTTTGAGCCAAGATAGCGATGTGAGTTCTATTCGGCAAACCCTAGGCGGCGCGCTGACTCAATCTCCGAGACTGGCCATTGAAGATCTGAAAATTCGCGAGGCTGAAGAGGGACTGATACAAGCCAATGCGCAAAGCAAGTTTAAATTAAACCTCAATAGCGTTGTTGGCGCGAGCCAATCGGAAACGGTCTTTAACGTCGTTGATAGAACGGATGACGATTTTAGAGTTCGTCGGGCAGCAAATTTGGATCTATCGTTACCGCTATATTCCGGAGGCCGCATAAACGCGCAGAAAAATGTCGCGAGGGTTGGGATTAAATCCGCTAAAGCAAATTACGACGCTGTTGAAAGTGTCGTGAGCCAAGAGGCGGCTATCGCTCATCTTAATGTTATCCGCGACCGCAAACTCATCAAGATTTACGATAGAAATGTCACCCTACTCGAAAAACAAAAAACAAATGTTCGCGCCATGGTCAATGCTGGCGAGAATACATTAACGGACGAAGCTCTAATTGATGCGCGTCTGGCCTCGATACAGGTTCGGCTGGAACAAGTGCGCGCCGACCTTGCGAGCAGCGAAAGCAATTATAGAAAGCTTGTTGGACGCTCCGCGCCGGCCTTAATGCCTGCTGGAACAATAGAATTACCAAGCAGTTTGTCAGAAATAAAAGCGGTTGCCCGTCAAAATAATCCGCAGGTTAAAAACGTTCAGACCCAAGCTGAAGCTGCGTTTCACAATGTTGAAATTGCCAAATCTTTCGGTCGTCCGACATTAGCTTTGCAAGGCATTTTACGCGCTGCTGAAGGTCAATCAGAAACAATCCGGCGCGACTCTGCAGCTGAGCTCTTATTGAACTTTAGCGTACCATTATTATCGGGTGGGGAAAATAAATCCCGCGTGCGTCAAGCCGCGCTAGCGCAATCCCGGGCGATGTTAGAAACGCGCGAATTGCAGAATAATTTGGATGAACGATTGGAGCAATTATGGGCCAGTGTTCGTTCTGCCAAGCGCAGTAAAGCGCCTAATCTAGCGCAAAAAGCGGCGGCGCGTAAGGCTTATGACGCCATTGTCAAACAAAGACATGCAGGCGTTGCGACATCTTTGGACGTGCTATCTGTTGAACAAACCTTGCTCGATGCTGAGATAAATTTGGTGCAATCGCAAAATGTTGAAGACGTCGCGCGGTTCCAATTGCTGGGCTTAATGGGCGCTCTTTAAGGCTTAACTGCATTGCAAAAGATAGTTGGGGCTAATTCCGGTTATAATTCCAACTTTCTTATCCTGCATGGATACGGCGGACTCCACCGTCATCAATGCTAATTGTCGATTATTAGATTCGTACTTTAGAGTCGTATCATTGCTGTGGATAATTCTTTCGAGCTTCGTCACGAAGCTTTGAAAAAATGGCCCGTTCGTCACGGCGCTCATTATCATTGAGTTTACGTCCGTTATAGCGGAGTCAAACTCGGTCATGTAGCGCTGTAGATGGCTTTCTGAACAATGCAGATAAGATTTTATTCCTATGTCTCTTGACTCTTCCTGTTATAGAACAAATAAAGAACATTGTGCAAAAATCTATTCTCAATACGGAGCCTATATGGCTCAACGATGAGCTGTCTCTACAGCGTGCGCGCGTTCATGAGGTTATGGGCCAGGCGAGCGATAGTTTTGCGGTGATGATAGCGGCTAAACTCAAAGGTCCTATTGTCTGGATAGGGCGGGGGCGTGATGTTGGATCGATTACGCCCACAGCGTTAAAAAGTTTCCTCGATCCGGCGCGCATTGTTTTAACGGAAGGCACGAGCCGGAAAGAAGTGCTCTGGGCGGGGGAGCAAGCCTTGCGCTCGAAAGGCGCGGCGCTAACTATCATCGAGCTTCATATAGGTCCTGACCTGCGTGAAAGCCGCCGGTTGCAGCTCGCTGCTGAAGAGGGGAAGGGGGTTGGGCTCATTCTGATTAGGCGGCGCGCCCAATCATCTGCGTCACAAACCCGCTGGATATGTGAGCCGCAACTAGGCTCAGACGAAGTCGTGCATAACACTCCAATGCCAGGGCCTTGGGTCTGGGAGATGACGAAAAATAAATCAGGACCTGTGGGGCGTTGGTCGGTTAAATGGAGGGAAGGGAAAGATGCGACGCATAATGTCCATATGGTTTCCGCAACTGCCGCTTGACCGCCATGCCCGCCTAGGTGACCCGCGTCTTGAGACGGCTTTTGCGATTATCACTGAGATTAAAAATGCATTACGCCTCACCCATCTTACGCAAGAGGCGCGAGAGGCGGGGCTTTTAGAAGGTATGTCCGCCGCTGATGCGCGCGCGATTTGTCCAAGCCTTCTCACCGAGCCCTCAGATTTTGTGCGTGATGATATGTTGTTACGGGCGCTACGGCGATGGGCAGACAGGCTCTCTCCCTGGATTGCATTGGACGTTCCGGACGGACTTATTCTTGATGTGACAGGCTGTTCCCATCTCTTTGGCGGGGAGAGCATAATGGGACGCCATGCCTTAGCCAAGCTCGCCGATATGCATATTACAGCTAAGATTGGGGTTGCTGATACCAAAGGCGCGGCGAGGGCCTTATCTCGGCACAATGCAGAGGTGATATCCATATCTGCGCAAGGACAGCTTAAAGACGATTTACAATATTTGCCTGTTGAGGCTTTGGCGGTCCCTGCAAAAGTTTCAAATGATCTTAGGCGCGTCGGTCTTAAAACAATTGGGCAGCTTTATACGATTAAATCTTCAGAGCTCGCGCGGCGCTTTGGGCTTGACCTCGTCACCGCTCTGTCGAAAACATTGGGTCAAATACCAGACCCTGTTTCGCCTCTGGCCGCAGACCCTATTTTTGCGGCGCGGATGAACTTACCTGAGCCTATTGGATTTAAATCAGATTTAGATGAGGTCCTAACCCGTTTAACGCAATCGGTTTGCTCAAGATTAAAAACGTCTCAATTTGGCGCGCGGCAATTTAGCCTCACGATTAGATGCGTGGATACGGGTGACCATATGCTGAGCATTGGGTTTGCAAGACCGTGTTTTGAAGCGGGTAAAGTTAAGCGGCAATTTGAGCGCCCTCTCAATAATCTTAAGATTAATTATGGCGCAGATTGGTTTCGGCTTGTGGCGGACAGGCTTGAACCCATCCGTGAACATCAGCGTGTTTTAGTCGGGAGGGAACGCGATACTTTAGAAGATTTATCGCAAGTCATTACGACGCTAGGTAACCGTTTAGGCTTTGATCGTGTGCGCCGTTTTGTGCCTTTGGATAGTCATTTGCCAGAGCGTGAATTTGCGACAATTGAAGCTGCCGATAGCCGCGCGGTCACGCAATGGCCTCAACCTGTGCGTCATAGACCAATAAGGATATTTAAACCCGAACGTTTACGAACGATAAAGCCCGGAAGACCACCAAAAGTCTTTGAATGGCGTAAATCTCAATACCGCACATACATAGCCCTCGGGCCTGAACGTCTGTCATCAGAATGGTGGAAGGACCCCTCACAGGAGGTGAAAGACTATTGGGCTGTTGAAACCCAGGCGGGGGCAAAATTATGGTTGATGTGCCGCCCGCGTCGCCAGAACATATCCACACACCCACCAGATTGGTTTGTCGTGGGTAAGTTTTTATGAGCTATGCTGAGTTATCAGCGGTTAGTAATTTTACATTTCTAACAGGTGCGTCTCACGCTCATGAATTGGCAGAGCGTGCAAAATCGCTTGGGCTGGCCGGTTTTGCAATTGCGGATGTCAATAGCTTCGCGGGTATTATACGCGGCCACGCCGCGGCGAAAGAGTTCGGCCTGAGATATATCGTTGGCGTCAGGCTACGGCTTACAGATAGTCCTGATATTTTGGCATATCCCAAAAACCGCGCGGGCTATGCCAATCTTTGCCGATTACTCACTTTGGGTAAGCGCCGCGCCGCTAAGGGCAAGTGTGAGCTTAGCCTCTCGGATGTTTTAGAATGGGGTGTCGATTGCGTTCTTGTCATTGACGGGAGCAAACAGCTGGCCGTCACGATCACGCAATTGAAAATGCATTTCTCGACAGATGTCTTTTTGGGGTTAGCCCCTCAATATGACGGGTATGATGCGGGGTATTTTCAAAAGCTCGCTGATATTGCCGTGCGCCATGACATCCCTATAACCGCTTTAGGCCATCCCATTATGCATCATGGCTCCCGCAGGCGGTTAGCTGATATTCTTTCTTGTATCAGGGAAAAACGCACAATTGATACGCTCGGGCATTTTGCGCAGCCCAATGCAGAACGAAGACTAAAGTCAGAATTTGAAATGCGGCGTCTGTTTAAGGCCTTTCCTGAGGCCATAAGTAACACAGTAGACATTATGGACAGAGCGGCTTTTAGCCTTGATGAACTTAAATATGAATATCCTGATGAAATCTTAGACGGGGAACAGCCAGATGAGCGGTTGCGCCGATTAACGAAAGAAGGACTGATATGGCGCTACCCTGACGGCGTGCCTTTACGGGTTCAGGCTATGGCCGAAAAAGAACTAACAGTCATAAAGCAGCTGGATTACGCGCGTTATTTTTTAACGGTCAATGACATCGTTGCTTTTGCGCGTTCCAAAGATATTTTGTGCCAAGGCCGTGGCTCAGCGGCGAACTCAGTTGTGTGCTATGCACTGGGCATCACCGAAGCTTCGCCGGAAATCATCTCCATGGTTTTTGAACGCTTTATCTCAGAGGTTCGAAATGAGCCGCCAGATATTGATGTGGATTTTGAGCATGAACGGCGAGAAGAAGTCATTCAGCATATCTATGAGAAATTTGGACGCCACCGCGCGGGGCTTTGCTCAACGGTCACGCATTTTAGAACGCGAGGCGCATTGCGCGAAGTCGGCAAAGCAATGGGATTATCCGCAGATATTGTCTCGGCTTTATCGTCTCAAGTTTGGGGGTGGTCTAATCGCGGCATTGCGAAAGAGCGCGTCATGGCGGCGGGGCTTAATATAAATGATAGGCGTATGATCCAAACCCTAGAGCTCACCCATGAGCTTATTGGGTTTCCGCGTCATCTCTCTCAGCATCCCGGAGGCTTTGTGATAACCGCTGGCCGTCTTGATGAAATGTGCCCCGTTGAAAATGCGGCGATGGAAGACCGGACCATCATTGAATGGGATAAAGATGATATAGATGTGATGGGCATGCTTAAAATCGATGTGCTCGCCATTGGCATGCTCTCCTGTTTACGCAAAGCTTTTACGTTGCTCTCAGAGTGGAAAGGCGAGCATTATACATTAGCCACGCTGCCTCAAGATGATCCCAAAGTTTATGATATGCTATGCGTCGCGGATACGGTGGGCCTATTTCAAGTGGAAAGCCGGGCGCAGATGAATTTCTTACCACGTATGCGCCCGCGCTGTTTTTACGATCTCGTCATTGAGGTCGCTATTATTCGCCCTGGCCCTATTCAAGGGGATATGGTGCATCCCTATTTAAAACGCAGACGCGGAGAGGAGCCCGTGGTTTACCCCTCTGATGACCTTATCCCTGTGTTAGGTAAAACATTAGGCATTCCGCTGTTTCAAGAACAAGTTATGCAAATCGCTGTTGTCGCCGCAGGTTTTACCCCGACAGAGGCCGATCAGTTGCGAAGAGCTTTAGGCGCTTTTAGAGGTGTGGGCTCCGTTGACAAATTCCACGATAGATTTGTGAGCGGCTGTCTTGAAAAGGGATATGATCGCGACTTTGCTGAGGCTGTCTTTCGTCAACTCATTGGCTTTTCAGGTTATGGTTTTCCGGAAAGCCACTCGGCTAGTTTTGCGCTTCTCGTTTATGCCTCGGCTTGGCTGAAATGCCATCACCCTGAAATTTTTACCACAGCTCTCTTAAATTCACAGCCCATGGGATTCTATGCACCTGCCCAAATCGTAACAGATGCGCGTCGTCACAATGTCGAGGTCAGGCCAATTTGTGTAGAGCGTAGCTATTGGGATAATGTTCTGGAGCCTATTGGGAATGGCACATTTGCGATACGTCTCGGGTTTCGGCAAATTAAAGGCTTCAAGAAAGAGGATGGATTATGGCTCTCGGCCGCGCGCGGAAATGGCTACCGCTCGATAGAGGCGGTGTGGCGACGCGCGGGGCTCAATAGAGCGGCCTTATCAAAACTGGCGCAAGCGGATGGTTTTGCCGCTCATAATCTGAATCGCCGAGACGCGCTGTGGCAGGTCAAAGGTTTAGGCGGGACGAAACCCTTGCCTTTGTTTGAGCAGCGCGGTGAAGGACTTCCTAATATCTGTCCGGATTTGCCTGTGATGCAAATCGCCGAAGAGGTGTTTGAAGATTATGTCGGCACACGGCTGACGCTGAGAGATCACCCCGTCACTCTTTTAAAGGATGACATAGGCCCCACCGTGAAGGCCGCAGATCTAAGAGATACGCCTGACAGCTCATGGGTTGATGTTTGCGGGCTTGTTATTACGCGGCAACGCCCGGGCACTGCCAGCGGCGTCGTCTTCATCACTCTTGAAGATGAAAGCGCGACCTCCAATATTGTGGTGTGGCCAGATATGTTCGCCAAGGCCCGTAAACAGGTGATGACAGGGCGGCTCTTGCGCGTTAGGGGGCGATTGCAGCGTGAAGGCATTGTTACTCATGTTATTGCAAACCGCATTGATGATCTGTCGTACCTTCTCGATACATTAGGCGATTTTAAAAGCGTGGGCGCTCATATAGACCCGACATATTCAAGCGCCGATGAAGCCAAGCGGCCTATACCGCTTAGCGATAAAGCCATGACGGATAAAACGCCGCGGGAGGCGGTGCCAACTAAACCCAAACGCCAAGACATCTCGGTCTATTACGGGGCAGGGGCCAGACATCCGCGCGAGCAAGCTAGAAAGCTATTCCATAGCCGTGACTTTCATTAAGGCGATTTTACCGTGCAAATATATTCAAACTCCATAGCCGCACTAAGTGATGACCTAAGTTTTAAACATACGTCACCCCATGCTGTCCATCTACACGGCCCGGATTCTTATATGAAAGTTTAAGACGCTCATTTTCGATATCCTTTTTTGAATAAGTGATATATTACGCCTTTATACAAATATAAATCAGGGAGAGACTTATGACACATGAATTGACAATGGTAGTTTATACCGCTGTTCTGTTATTTATTATGATTGGCGTACAGGGCGGCGTGGGGCTTTTAAATAATGGTTTGAAATGGGGCGGAGGTGCACGGGACGATGCGGCGAAACCGAGCGTTCTTCATGGCCGCGCCACACGGGCCGTGCGTAACCATATTGAAGCGTTGTGTATGTTCGTTCCGATTGTCCTCGTTTTAAACGCGGCGGGTATCTCAAATGAGGCGACTATTTTATGGACGAAAGTCTTCGTTGGCGCACGCCTAACCTATGCCATCCTTTATTGGTTAGGCACGCCGTGGGCGCGGACAATCGTTTGGACGATTGGCCTCGTGGCTACCGTTATGCTCTTTGCTCAGGCGTTTTAAACGCTCTCCCATTTAAATTTGAATATGCCGCTGGCCTTTGGCTGGCGGCGTTTCCGGGTTTCCAGCAAAACATTGGGCGATATCCATCCATTTATTTGCGGCTTCGCCGTGCATTTTTAACGACGTATCTTGAATATTTCGACACTGCGTGACGACCTGACAGAATTCTTCCGCAAGGCCTTCTATTTTATTGCTGTTTTGAGGTTCATTCCATTCCCATATAGCTCCGCTTGGCGCTGTTAACCGCACATAGGGCTTAGGGCGAATGGGCTCAAGGGCTTTGACTTTAAACGACCAGTTATAGGTGGTGACGCCAATATGAGCGACATTTTTGATGCGGTCTGCATTGACACGGGTTTGACCTAAAACATCGAATATAGCCTGTGCGTGGGCCCAGCTTTCCATCTGGCGCGCGATAATGCAGGACTTTGCAGACATGTCTGGACCGCCCCATTTTACCCGCACCTCTGGGTCGGCGCGTGAGTATATTTCAGCGAGATTTTCAAAACCCTTGACCCAAGCCGTGAAGAGTTTTTTGCCAGTCTCTAAGCCTTGAGCATGACACCAGCCGCGCTGTAAATCCTGGTGTGTCTTACCCCCTTGGAAGACTTGGAAAACATCGTCCATCAAGGCAGCAAATTTAGGCGGGTCATTTAATGTCCAATCGGCGGCAATATTCCAGAGGTGGAGGTGGGCGAGTATATCGTAAATTGTCCAACCTTTGAAAAGGGTTGCTATATTATAAGCCTCATCATCAAGCTCTTTGAGCAGGGTTGCGATTGATATGTTTTCATCTCTAAAGTCTTGAGCTTCTTGCATTATTCTTCCTCCTCAATTTCAATCATAAGCGTATCTGCTGCTATATGAATGCCTGCTTTGACGTGAATAGCTGATATCTTACCGTTAATTTCGGCGAGAATTTCATGTTGCATTTTCATGGCTTCGATAATGGCGAGGCGCTGACCTTTGGTGACGTTTTCCCCCGGTTTCACAAAGACCTCTAATAAAGCGCCGTGCATCGGGGCCATAATAGAACCTGCGCCTGCTGTATCTTCGGAGCGTCGAATAATGGCATTAGCGTTGGTTAAATTAAATGTTCTTGAGTTAATTGAGATGTCAAGCTTTGCTGGATTTTGGCTATAAAAATTGGCACTTACCCGTTTGTCATCTATTATGAGTTTTATGTGGTTGGGTCCATGCTCAATAACCGAAACTTTGAAATCTCTATCCTCAATTGCGGCGAGATACTCGCTGCCGCGCAAAGGCGTGATGAGGATATTTAAATCACCATATTGATAGGGCGTTACGATTTTTGTGGCGCTTGACCAATTCATGAGCTGGGCTGGGACGGAGCGGGCATGTCTAAGGCTGGTGTCTCGCGATAGAAGAAATTGAACAATCGCGGCCGTTATGGCGTCTGTATGGGATAGCTGCGCATCCATGAGCGTGCTTGGGGGGAAATACTCATTTATAAAATGGGTTTTCGCCTTGCCAGATGCGAAGACAGGATGTGCGAGGGCGTCTATGAGAAAAGCTTTGTTGGTTTTAACGCCGAAAAGCGCTGTTCGTTTTAAAGCGGTAATAAGTTTGAGCCGAGCCTCCTCGCGGGTTTGGCCATGAGCATTTATTTTGGCAATCATGGGGTCATAGAAAGGCGAAACCTCGCCGCCCGTCTCAATACCGCTATCTATTCTGATGCCGTCCGTGCTGGCGGGTTCCCAGAGATTAATAAGCCCAGTGGCAGGGAGGAAGTCCTGCGCGGGATCTTCGGCGTAAAGCCGCGCTTCGATAGCGTGACCGGTTAGCTTGATATCATCTTGCGCCAGATCAATCGTTTCGCCGCGAGCCACTCTGATTTGGAGCGCAACAAGATCAAGACCCGTAATCATCTCAGTCACAGGATGTTCGACCTGTAGGCGCGTATTCATTTCTAGGAAATAAAACTGGCCAGAAGTTTCTAGCATGAACTCCACAGTGCCTGCGCCGACATAGCCAATATCCTTTGCGGCTTTTACGGCGGCGGCGCCCATTTTCTCTCGCAGCACAGGAGTCATAATCGGGCAAGGGGCTTCTTCGAGAACTTTTTGGTGACGGCGCTGTACGGAACAGTCACGTTCGCCAAGGTGGATGGTATTGCCATATTTATCAGCGAAGATTTGGATTTCCACGTGTCGCGGCTGTTGGATGGCCTTTTCAAGAATAAGTACATCAGAACCAAAGGCATTCGCTGCTTCTGACCGGGCGTCTTTGATCGCATTTAGCAGTTGCTTTGGATTGTCTACGAAACGCATACCGCGCCCGCCGCCGCCTGCTGCCGCTTTGACCATAATCGGAAAGCCGATCTTTTTACTCTCGGCAATGAGTGTCATGTCATCTTGTTTTTTGCCTTGATAGCCGGGGATGCAGGGCACGCCCGCTTTTATCATACGGCGTTTTGCTTTGGCTTTGTCGCCCATGAGGTCAATCGCATCAGGCTCTGGTCCTATGAACACCAGACCGTGTTTTTTGCACGCTTTGGCAAAGTCAGCATTTTCCGACAAGAACCCATAACCGGGATGTATAGCGCCGGCGTTGGTCTCCTTTGCGGCGGCTAAAATTTTGTCGACAACGAGATAGCTCTCTCCAACAGGCGCGGGGCCTATATTCACAGCTTGGTCGGCTATTTTAACATGGGGGGTATGGGAATCTGCGTCCGAATAAACAGCTATTGTTCTAAAACCCATGGCTTTGGCTGTGCGGATGATGCGGCACGCAATTTCGCCACGGTTCGCGATTAAGATGCTATCAAATGGCGTTAGGTTCGGTGGCATCAACTAGACCATTTTGGCTTGCGTTTTTCCACGAATGAAGAAATGCCCTCGATGCCTTCTTCTGAGGTAATGCACTGGGTGAATTTATGAGCTGCGAAATCCTTTTGTTCTTCTCGGTCCATGTGTTGCGTGGAGATGAGAATTTCTTTGGTGATTCCTACGGCCCCCGGCGCGCATTTTAAAACGCCTTTTTTAATTGATGTTTCGACACGCGCGAAGTCTTCTTGACCTTCAACAACGTGATCGGAAAGATTATATTGCGGAGTTTGCTCGCCCGTAAATCTGGCGCCCGTTAGCATAATACGTCTGGCAATCGGCATGCCCGTTCGAGCGACGACAATTGGTGCTATTTGAGCGGGCGCTATGCCGATCATTGTTTCCGTTAAGGAAAACTTCGCGTCTTTGTCGACAATGATGATATCTGCGCAGCACATAAGGCCAAGACCACCCGCAATGGCTGCGCCCTCGACATAGGCAATCACCACTTGCGGCATGGCCATGACAAGGTCGAACAAATCACCCGCGCTACGGTTCATTTGAAAGAATTTTTCTTCAGCATCCTTCCCATCTGATTGTGCGGCATTGAAGCTCTTAAGGTCGCCGCCTGCACAAAAAACACCGTCTTTGCCGCGTATCGTGATCCCGCGAATTCTGCGATCATCCCTGACGGCCTTTAAGGTCGCGGTAAAGTCTTGGGTTAAAGTTTCACTTAAGGCATTGCGGTTTTCTGGCGAGTTGAACCAAATAGTCAGCCAGCTTTCATGTATTTCATTGACGATTTTTGTTGTTTTAGGAAGCTTGCTCATATCTCTGCCTTATAACCGCGCAATGCCAAAGCTATTTTCTTTGAGGGTTCTATGACGTCCCTCCCATACAGTGCCTAAAAGGAAGCCAAGGACATGCCGTGTATCGCGGGGATCAATCATGCCATCATCGCAGAGATGACCTGAGGTATAGAACGCTCCAGCTTGACTATCGAATATATGGGTGAGCATGTCGCGTTGTGTCTTAGCGCGTTCCTGATCTATCTCTTTGCCCGCTCTTTTGGCTTGGGCATTGGCAACGATTTCCATTACGGTTGCGGCTTGGTTTCCGCCCATAACCCCTGTCATCGCATTGGGCCAAGTCATTAAAAAGTCTGGGTCATAACCGCGTCCACACATACCGTAATTGCCCGCGCCAAAACTCGCGCCAATCATCAGGGTAATACGCGGCACCGACGTATTGGTCACCGCTTGGATCATCTTTGAACCATGCTTTATCATCCCGCCTTGTTCAAAGTCTTTACCAACCATATAGCCCGTTGTATTTTGTAGGAATATAAGAGGCGTATCAGCTTGGTCCATGAGCTGAATGAACTGCCCCGCTTTCGTCGCACCGTCAGGGTCAATGGGACCATTATTGGAAAGGATACCGCATTTCTGCCCGTAAATTTCGGCTTGCAAACATATTGTCGACACGCCGTATGTCGGTTTGAAATCTGAAAAATCAGAGCCGTCAACGATACGCGCGACGAGTTCGCGCACATCATAAGGCTTACGGTAATTTGTGGGGACGATGCCTGCGATCTCATCTGCGTCATATAGGGGTTCTGCCCAGAGACGTTTTGGCGGCGCTGGGCAGTTCTCATTCCACCCCAAACGGGCCACAATCTCTCGCATGATAACAATGGCTTCACCGTCATTCTCTGCGAGGTACTCGATAAGGCCTGTCACACTGGCATGCATTTCTGCTCCCCCAAGGTCTTCCGCGCAGGCGATTTCACCTGTTGCAGCTTTCAATAAAGGAGGCCCCGCAAGAAAGGCTTTGCCTCCGCCTTTTACGCCGACAACATAATCAGACAGGCCGGGCATATAGGCGCCGCCCGCCGTAGAAGACCCGTGAAGAATAGACAGAACGGGTATGCCCTTTTTAGACAACCGCGCGAGATTAGCGAAAAGAGTACCCCCCCGTACAAACTCTTCGACGGTATAATTCATAAGGTCACCGCCAGCGCTTTCGACTAGGTGCACAAAGGGCAGCTTTTGTTTGAGGGCAATCTCTTGTGTTCTTTGTAATCGATAGCCCCCTGCGGTGGTTAAGGAACCTGCTTTAATGCCGCTATCATCGACAACAATTGCCGTGCGCACGCCTGCGATAAATCCAATTCCCGCCATGATCGTGCTCCCAGGAATAGACTTTTCTTCATTCTGGGTGTCCAGCATATATCCTGCGATATTTCCAATCTCAAGATAAGGCATGCCGGGGTCAAGGAGGCGTGCGAGGCGTTCGCGCGGCAGGATTTGTCCGCGCTTATCAAATTTAGGTTTTTTGGACGCTGAGATTTTTGGCGCGCGTGAATTAAGCTCATTTAATTTTTCTATGAGTGCGAGCATGTCTGCGCGGTTTTCTTTAAAACTTTCTGAGTTGACATTTATTTTTGATCTAAACACCGCCATTATAAATTCTCTGCTATGTCTTTTGAAACAGGGATGGTCTTGGCCAGTAATATTTGCGCGAAACCTTTACCTTGGGCGTCATTTCTAAGAGAGGCTGGGCCGCCGCCGTCCAAAACATCGTCGATGAGAATGTTGATGGCATTGGAGCCCGGTAAAAGAAACTTTTCTATAGCTGCAGGGCTAGCCATGAAATGAGCATAGGCCTCGCCGATGAACTTCTCGGTGAGGCCTGCCCAGATAAAGGGGAGGTATTCGGCTTTGCGGGCGATGATACCAATATTGGCTTTATTTCCTTTATCGCCGGAGCGCCCCCAAGCTAAATCTATCAGAGGCACTTCAACATTCGCGTCTTTGACACGGGCGGGAGGTGAGGGGCGGTTGACGGTTCCTGCTTTAGTTGGGCTTTTATCTTTATGTGTTAAAGTCTTTCCTCTCACATCAATTGTCACCGTAATCTGGTCTTTAGGCGTTAGGTAAGAAAATAGACGCAAGACGGGTGAGGGTCTTGCGCGGCCTGCACCTGTAAAGCCTGACAATCCGGGCGGCGTGGCCAGTCCCATTCCCGAAAGCTCTTTCAAGAATATGCCAACACCGCGTTTATCAGGATGTTTGACGGCTGCTTTTAAAACCAGTTCCGTTGAGGGTTGAGGGGTGCCCATCTGACTACCTACGCCAATGGCTTCAAAACTGACACTGGTAAATTCACCGAGATTGAAAAGACGAAGTGTTTTATTGGCACGCGCTATCGCAGCCTTGGCAAATTTATCTGCCTTTTTATCTGCGTCAATCCCATAAAATGTCAGATAGGTGCCTGCGCGAAACCCGTCCATATATGTCATGCAAGTTTTGTAGGATTGCGGAGCAGGGCGTCCTTTAGCGGGTGAAACGTGAACGCGGTTCTGTCCCGCATGTGTAATTTGAACCTCCGAAAAGTCGCAAGTGACATCGGGAAGTAAGTAATTTTGGGGATCGCCGATTTCATAAAGCATTTGCTCGGACACAGTTCCAACATTGACAATGCCGTCAGTCCCTTCAGGTTTTGTGGTCACGAAGGACCCATCATTTGATATTTCAACAATCGGGTAACCGATATTGGCGATATTGCCAGAAAGCTTCCAGTCTGTGAAATTTCCGCCTGTTGCTTGTGGGCCGCATTCGAGGATATGACCGGCGAGAGACCCGCTGGCGAGCTTATCCCAATCGGTCTCGCTCCATCCAAATTCATGGATACAAGCCCCGAGGGTGACGGCGCTATCAACGCATCTGCCCGTGATAATAATATCGGCTCCTATTGCTAAGGCCTTTGCAATTGGAAAGGCGCCGAGATAGGCGTTGATACTGGCGATTTTATCGTTATCGGGAAAACTTTCTCCAGAGAACATGTCTATGGGGCAAGCCGCAGCGATGTTGCGTTTTTGATTTAACAGGTCATCACCTGTAATGATTGCCACTTTTAAATTCAGCCCTGCGTCTTTGATAATCTCCCGCACGGCCGCGCCGCAACTCTGCGGGTTCGTCCCGCCAGCATTCGCGATAAGTTTAACGCCGCTCTTTGCGATTTGCGGTAGGAAAGGTTTGATAACGAAGTCGACGAAATCTGTCGCGTAGCCCCGGCTAGGGTCTTTGGCTTTGGCGCGGGCCATAATCGACATGGTGATTTCTGCGAGGTAATCATAGACGAGATAATCAACTCCGCCTGCATTTAAGAGCTGGGGCGTTGCCATGGCGCTCTCACCCCAATATCCACTCGCGCCGCCGAATTTAATAACCTTGTTTGGCATCTTTTGTTGGGTTATCTCGCTTGACAAAGTTTAAAAATGAATAGTAATCATGAATTATGAATATAGCTCATTTTATGATTGTCAAGTTTTGCAGAAATTAAAGTCATCGACCCGCCGTGAGAAAGTCGAGCAACGCGAAGCCGCAATTATTGATGCGGCGCGGCGAATTTTTACGGATAGAGGTTTTGCAAAAACAACAATGGCAGAAATTGCGCGGCAATCGGGGGTCGCGGATGGGACTGTTTATCTTTACTTCAAGAATAAAGAAGACCTTGCCCGCGCAGTTGTATCTGACTTTTATCAGCGCCTTACCAGGAGCGCTCAAAGCGGCGTCGATGAGTTAAGCACGGCCGCGGAGCAATTACGATTTTTAGCCACGCATCATTTAGAGCGTATCATGCAGGAGCGCCGGATAATAGAGTTGTTGCCTCTGATAAATAGCGATATGGATTCCTACGGAGGAAGCGAACTCTTCGATCTCAATAAGAATTACGTCGTGATATTTGATAGAATTGCCAAGACGGGGCAGGCTGCGGGCGAGGTTAAAGCGAATATAACGCCTTGGATATTGCGGGACATATTTTTTGGCTCGATGGATTATGGGTTCAAAACCATGATGATAAAGAACCGCCATGAAGATATAAAAATATTTGTTGAAGATCTTTTAGGACTGATTTTAGTCGATGAAGAAAGGTCTAATTTAGAAAACCGTGATATTAGCGGCCTTACATTTAGGCTAGAAGCAGCGACCCAGAGGCTAGAAAAGATGGTCACAAAAGGAACGTCATGAGCATAGAATTAAAAGAATTTGCAAAAGATGCGGACGCTTGGTTTGCAGAGCATAGGCCTGCAAATCCTGATTTTATGTTGCCTCTGACATTTATGGAAGTTGGGACAGACCAACAATTTGAGTTTCTCCGCGATTGGCAGCGTAAGGTTTATGAGGCGGGATACCTAGGCGCAGCTTGGCCCAAAGCCTATGGCGGGGGCGGTTTGACTCAAGCCCATCAAGACGCAGCGACAGCTGCCATGCGTAAATACAATGCGCCTATTATGTTCAATACAATCGGTCTTGGATGGGCGGGGCCGCTTATTTTAGACATTGGCTCCGAAGCCCATAAGAAAAAATATATAAAGGGTATATTAAACGCCGAAGACGTTTGGTGTCAGGGGTTTTCTGAACCTGAAAATGGATCTGACCTTGGCAATGCGCAGTTAAAGGCTGTGCGAGAGGGCGACGAATATGTACTTAACGGCTCTAAGATTTGGACAACCCATGGGCATTACGCCAAATATATGATTTTGCTCGCGCGGACAGATCAAGACGCGCCGAATAAATATGCAGGGCTGAGCTTCTTTCTCTCACCCATGAAGGTTAAGGGCATTGAAACCGTCAAAATCCGTAAGCTCACAGGTGAGCATGGGTTCACGCAAACCTTTTTCACGGATGCACGAATTCCGGCTGACGGCCTTATGGGCAATGAAGGTCATGGCTGGAAAATAGCGATGCAAACACTCATGTATGAGCGCAATGCTAAAGGCGGGCAGGCTGGCGGTTATTCAATCACCGAAGTTAATCCGCTCGAGATATTGGAACTGGCCCGAAAAGCCCAGCGCGGCGGTAAGCCCGTCTTAGAAGACCCGGTCGTCCGAGAGAAGCTCGTCGATTTTATGATTGAAGCGCAGGCTTTTAAACTGAATGGGGCGCGCGCTAAATTACCGCCGCTCAATCAAGACTGCCCGCAGGCCATTCCGCTCATGTCAAAATTGACAATGACGGAATATATGCGAGAGATAAATCAATTCGCGCTCGGACTACAGGGGTCTAAAAGCGGGTATTATGTGGGCGAGCCAAACGCGGTTGATGACGGCTATTGGCATCGGGGTTATTTGAACGCCTTCTCCGCAACTATTGGCGGGGGAACCTCGCAAATTCAGCGTAACATTATTGGCGAGCATGCGCTTAGCCTGCCAAAGACGCGATAGGCTAGGTATGAGTGCATATGGCCAAATAGGAATTACTGAAGCTCAGATTGATACGCTGTCGGTTGCGGAATCTTTCTGCCGTGAAAAATCCCCGATGGATATAGTTCGAAGCCTGATGGAAACTAAGCTCGGCTATGATGAAGCCGTATGGAAAGAGATGGGCGCGTTGGGCTGGCTCGCGGTGGCCATTCCTGAAGAGTTTGGCGGGGTAGGGCTATCATTGACAGAGGTTACGCCCCTGGCTGAGCAGCTTGGGCGCTATATGCTTTCAACGCCTTTTACGCCGACCACAATTGCGTCTCAAGCGCTTATTAGCGGCGCAACGCACCGCCAGAAATCAGAGGCCTTACCTCTTATTGCGCAAGGGCAAGCCGCGACACTCGCCTTGTCAGAGCAAAATGGAGATTGGGACCTTACCAATATTAAAACCCGCGCTGTCAAACATAGAGATGGATATCTGCTGGATGGAACCAAGACATTTGTGATGGATATCCCAAGCGCGAAGTGGGTTATTATTAGCGCGAAGCTTGAGGGGGATATGGCTTTATTCTGTGTTCCCTCGTCAGATATCTCGAGCGACTATATCCGCCGCGAAACCGTGATTGACGAAACGAAACGCTCATATGAATTAACGATGGATGCTCTATTGGTGAGCCCAGATACGCTTATGGACATGGATAAGGCCCAAGCAACACTTACCCATATTCACCTTGTTGCTAATCTTCTCAGCGCGGCAGAACTAACGGGCGGATGCCAATCTTGTATTAGTTACACTGTCGAGTATTTAAAAACGCGTAAGCAATTTGGGAAATTGATTGGGAGTTATCAGGCGCTCAAACACCCAACCGTGGACGCCTTTGTTGACTATCAAAAATCGCGCTCTTTGCTTTATGCGGCCGCCTTTAGTTTTGATAAGCAGGGTGAGGGTGAAATTGCGACGCGTATGGCAAAGGCTCACGCGGATAAAGCCATGTCCTTTGCAGCGGACCGTTCGATACAGTTTCATGGCGGTTTTGGATTTACCTATGACTGCGACGCCCAGCTTTACCGCCGCCGTGCAATATTCAATGCGTCACAATATGGCGACGCCCGTTATCACAAGGGAAAGTTAGCGGAGTTGTTGCTTTAGTTCCCGTTGTTGAAATATTCGGGTAAGCTAAGACTAAATCAGCGCTTTGCATCTAGAAGACCTATTCTTTTAAAATTTTTTGAAAACTGCTATTTATCATGGGCAAAAACTGATACCTTGTTTTTATGGGAAAATTGGGGTCATTTCTGAAATCGAGTTGGTTTGAGACCTTTAACTCCCAATCAATAGAGGCGGTTTATAAGCGCAGTGAGCCGCTTAACCTCTATGGAGATAAGCTTACGACTGTGGGGCTGGTGATGTCGGGGGGCGCGCGTGAGCTTGCCTATTCTATCAACGGTGAGGAAACATGGGTTGGAGAATATAAGGAAGGCCAATTTATTGGCCTTGTCTCTTTGCTCTCAGAGCAAGAGCATAATTTTGAAATTCACGCCATGTCAAATATGAGCGTGAAATTCTTATCACAAGATAAAGTACTTACCTTAATGCGGGCGGACACATCTTTCTGTGAAGCTATCGCCAGAGACTTGGCCACAAAGTTGAGCATGTCTACCTCAGACTTAATCAATATCCATACGCTTTCTGTTAAAGGCCGCGTTTGCGCGGAGCTATTGCGCCTTTCTTTTCCAATTGGGATAACCCCTGGTCATTACATCATTCGGCCGAGCCCCGTTTTTGTCGCACTGGCGCGTCGGTTGAACTCGACACGAGAAACGGTCTCACGCACGGTGAGTGAACTTCAGCAGAAAGGTATTGTATCGCGCGAACCTGGTGCCTTCGTTATCAAAGATGTAGAAAAGCTACGCGAAACAATGGAAAATATTTAGGGGTCTAAATCAAACAAGCGGCTGTAATGTATAGATGCGAATGGGGTTTTGGGCTATATTGGGCGACGTCCCCGCTAAGGTGATGATATAGTCATTTGGGTGTTTGAGCGCGGCGTAGCTTGCAATCGGTTCTGTGACCAAAATGCTGCCCGCTAGATTTTTACTTATGATAATATCCAGCTCCTGCTCAGCGCCTGGTAGATCAAAATGAAGCCCCCACATCGCGCTTTTATCTTTAGGCGAGTTTAATATCACAGACATCGCATGTGAAAATGAGTCAAATTTTTGTGCGCTCTTGTCTGAGGATGTACGGCCGATAACGTCTATTGTTTGCCGAGTGGTATTTCTGGGTTTGCCAAGCTTCATCTCCGAACCCAGATTTATGATATGTTGCGACAAGCCTGCCTCTGTCCAATCTTTGCCGTGAAGGGCGGTGAGAGAGCCTGTACGACGCGGGTTTAAAATTAACAGCTGACAGGCGGAGACGGCTAAATGCTCGCTGCGCAAAATAGCCTGCCCCATGGCCATATGCCCTGCAAGGCCATGCCGGACGTAGTCTTCCCCATCGTTGATTTCAGGCAAACACGTGACCGAATGGGCTTGTTCCAAACACGCGTTAAAACGCGAGACCCAATCTGCTCCATAAGGCTCGACCGAGCGCGCCAAGAAATCCTCAATGCTCTCAGGCAAAATCACATTCAGCTCAGCCCCTTCCTGGAGCAACGCCTCTGCAAAGGTGATATCCGCGCCGGCGGCTAAGGCGCCATAAGCAAAGCCGATGTCGTGCTGCTGGATGAAATCTGATATTTTCAGAGCGAGCTCATCTGATACGGGATGAGAATCAGTCCAAATATGCCCAGCATAATGCAGCGGACGAGGTGGACGAAAATCAGCCAACCAGTTTTTGTCCTTAGACTGCTTATCTAAAATCAGCTCAAACTGTTTTATTGTACTGGCATGGGCGGCATAATTTTGCGGGTCAAAGGCTCTGGCTTTTTGCAAGCTCCGTTTGGCTGTCTCCTGCTCCCCCAACATTAAGGTACATTCGGCCCGTGTTGCTTCAACAAAATAATGATCTTCTGGCGTTAGCTGCTGAGCATCTGGCAATAATTCTATAATAGCCTTCACTCGCGCCGAAATAATTTCTTCGGGCATATCCGCCATTAGTGCCATGGTCGCCGCGTTTACGCCGGAATAAAACCCCTGCGTATCCTGGAACGCATCTTCATATTTATGCGCGGATTGCTGCGCATATGATTTCGCTCCCGCATGATCGCCGCGCCATAAAGCCCTAATATATAAATCTTTAAACAGGCGGCCTTCCAGCGCCATAATATCTTCATGATGGCGAACACTCGATAAATCATAACGCGCATATTCTGAAATTGCTAAATCAAGAGACCCAGATCGCGCGAGGGCCAGAACCGCTTGGTGTTGAAACTCGCGCTCATTTGGCGAGGTGTTCAAACGGGTTATTGCCTGTCCATAAGTTCCAATAAAATCTTGCTTAGAAGGGCCCGTCATATTTTGTACCATAAAGCCTTTTAGCAAGAAATAAAAGCCCGCACTGTCAATTTAAGGATGCAGAAAGTGGCGGCTAAATAAATCCGAATTAAACAGGATAATATTGCGTTTTTAAG
>CAYXEB010000026.1:0-20498 GCA_964463835.1 uncultured Hellea sp. | reverse complement strand
TTTTTTTTAATTGCGGGTTAATCTCGCATATCGAGCTGTGGTCGCAGAATACCGAACGGCTTAAGTCGCCTAAAAGCGGACATTAGCGGAGCGTCTTAAACCGTTTGATTGCACAGCAAAGTTTCAACGATTATTGTTTACAATACGAAATCATCCGCTGTGAGCTCATTCACATTATTAACGCCAGTGAACTCTATACTTTGCGTTTCATCGATGAAAAGGAAGACGTTATTATTGTCGCCTTGTACTAAATTTAGATCATCGAAATCCGTAAAGTCGTGATCACTTAAATCAACAACATCATCGCCGGCTTGGAAGTCTGCGAACCTCTCCTATTGGATACTTCCAGACTACCGACGCCGCGGAATCGCAACACGCGCCGTTTCAATCGCCTGTAAAACCGCTGCGGAATATGGAATAACGCGCTTAGAAATACGCGTTGACAAAGACAACACAGCATCAAGGCGTATCGCCGTCAAAAACGGCTTTGTTCAATCGAGTAATCAAGACGGGCGGGCCTGTTACTATTGGAATCTGCTTGAGTGAACGAGGTCAAAACTGAGCGGCTCTTATGCGCGTCCTGTATTTGGACAAAGTTATTACCGTAAAATTGAACGGAAATATGACGACATATACGGCCAATATTTTAACCAACTCGCCCCTAATTTGGGTTTTCTCTTAACCTTTTCCACGCGCCGCGCTATCGATAATGAAGGAGTTTGACAGGATATCTTGCAGGGACTCAGTTGCGCGGCCATTAATAAATTGGTAACCATAAACTATAAGTAGCATTCTCCTTTACTAAAAGTTGATTACTTTGTCTTATCTGTGCTCTATGGATGCCTTAGCTAGATATAGCCTTAAAAAACACGTCAGTGAAAACACCTATATTCATGACCGGATGACTGCGCAAAGAACGCTCTCTTTGGTGAGTTTTTTAGTGCCCTCGATTTTGTTCATTGTTTATTTGATTGCGCCCCAAGCGAGCGATTCTGGGGCCGAGAGTAGCCTGTTGATTATTACGAGCCTGGTTATTTTTATAACTGGCGCGCGTTTGATAAAAAATTGGAATGTTGCCAAGTCCGACCGTTACCAGCTCGTGGGTGTTTTTATTGACTTTATTGCGACGGCTCTCATTTTGATTAGCTATTCCTATATATATCAAGTGCCCGTTTCGGCGGCGCTAAAATCTCCCACGGCCAATATATTTTTCATATATCTTGCCTCACGCGTGGTCCTCTTCAGAGGGTCAATAATGGCGAAAACGGGCATTATCGCCATATCGACATGGTTTATGCTTATTTTTATTTCTCTTTACGAACCAGATACGCTGGGCCGTACAAATGGATATGTTGAATATTTGACGAGCTTCAAAATATTATTGGGCGCGGAAGTCGAACGGTTTTTGCAATTTGCAATTATCACAATTGTCTTAAGGTCATATATATTATCGACACGCAGCGACCCGCACACGGGGTTATTAAGACGTTCACCTTTCCTTGAATCTGTTTTTAAATTTTTAAATTCTGGACACCTTAAACACTCAGATAATGCTTATGCTTTTATCGAAATACGGGCGATGGATATTTCTAAGTCAGATGCGTTTTACAGCTCGATTTTTTCACTAATCCCAAATCTGTCAACCGTGAAGTCTATAAAGAAACGTCTAGGCCGCTTATCGCTTCATAGCGTTGGCCTGGGAATTGAGTATCCGCATGATAAGGTTTTATTCAAAACCTCTCTTGAAGATTTGCATGACGAATTATCAAAGGCGGCTATTGCCTTGCACGGTATTAAAGTCCCAGACATAATTGTCGCCGGCGTAATTGCTGAACCAAATTCGACAGCTGAGGCCCTAATTACGCAAACGGATATGGCTATTCGGCATGGTTTAGAAAATGGTCAAAAGGCCATCCTTTATAATGATAAGGTACATGCTAAAATTCAGCATAAATTAAATGTTGAACACACAATAAGGCAGGGCCTGGACGCAGGTTTAGTGTCGGTAAAATATCAACCGATTATTGATTTAATGACATCCAAGCCCGTTGGGATTGAAGCTTTAATTCGATTGCGTGATAGCCATAAGAATATTATTTCACCCGATATATTTATTCCGATTGCCGAGACAAGCGACCTTATTAAAAAGCTTACCTCTGAGCTATGCGATCAAGTCGCGCGGGACGGGGCTGCTATTGCGCGCGCTTATGCCAATCAAGATGACAAACCCTATATTAATATAAACATATCGCCGGCGCACCTAAAGGATATGCCCCATGTTATAAACGCGCTTGAACGAGCACGCACGGGAAGTGGTTTGAAGATAAATGCAGAAATTACGGAATCCTCTGTATTGCATGAGGTTGACGCTGTGAAAAAAATGCAGCTCTTACGGAACAAGGGTTATGCGATTGCGATTGATGATTTTGGTACAGGTTATTCGTCTTTGCACAGATTGAAGAAATTAGATTTTTCTACGCTTAAAGTAGATAAAATATTTGTCGATGACATTGAGCATGATGATGCAGCCTCTACCTTTCTTGAGGCAATGGTAAAACTCGCAAAAATATCCTCGAGACATGTCATTATAGAAGGTGTCGAGACTATTCAGCAGCGGGCTTTGATTATGAAAATGGGTGTCAGATATTGCCAAGGATATTTATTTGCAAAACCAATGGGGCTAAATGACTTGCTGGATTATCTTGCAAATAGGTCTGCAATCAAAAATGATCCCCGCGCTACAAGCGCGGTGTCTCAAGGTCGCTAAGCTAACCCCATCGTTTACGGGATTTGGACACGACGCCGTCTACATAATCGTCTCGTCCTCTTTCGGGTAAAGCCAAATTTTTCATCGCCCTGATTAGGGGCTTCTTATTCGGAATACTGTCAAGGCTGTCGATAATTTCAAGCAAGTCCGCCTCAAATGTTTGCCCGGACTGAATCTCAATTAGGTCTGATTTGTTTTTAATATACCACTGAATGCTTCTTTGGTCGGTATGTATCCCGGCGACGGGCAGATCTTTTCGAAGGGTTCTTGATGCGTTGAGGAAGCTATCGACTTCTCGCTCATAGGCACGCCCATCGGCCAGCATTGTTAACACTAATAATTTGAGAATATTATCCCATTGTTGCCTTGAAACTAAATCCCGCATCTCCAACATCCCATTTCCTTGAAGGTTCAACGCCAGTTTTAAGCCTATTCTAGATAGATATAATAAATGGTTAACGATTTCTGCGCCTCAAGATTGCGTCGCGCGCCTTAAATTGAAGGGTTTTTAGCTTTTCGTAAACTCTTCCCATAAACACCTAATTATGACATAAGGCATTATGTTGGGCGCATTACGGGTTTTATTTATCTTGGGGTTTTTTGCCCTGTTGTCTTCTTTATCCACCTCTGCCGGGGGGAATGAAGCGCTCGTCTCTGCGCCATCTGATGCTGGGTCGCTTGAGGCTGATTTTGACGCCGTTATCTTGGAGGTGCAAAATCAACTCCTCGCCGCGCCCGAGGCCTCTTACGTTTACTTAACCCACTGGATAAAGGTTTATAATAGCGCTCAAGACAGGCCTAAAGCTCGCGCTCCGCAAACGCCGCAGCGCCTTACCGCCGCCGATAGTTTCGCACATGATTCCAATAAAAGTTGGCGACCTAACGGCTTTCCAGTCGTGTCCCCGCTATGGGGGCACTCTATGCCTTATAGCTTTGCCGACCCGTCACGCTTTCGCCCGCCAGCTCCACCGTTGCAGGGTGAGGCTTTTGAGGCCTCGATCGAAAATGTTTTGATTTATGGCGATTTATTTAGCGAGGTGCGCACGCCCGAGCAGTCTTTAATCTCCGCATTTTGGGCCAATGGTCGCAGCACTGAAACGCCGCCGGGCCGATGGAACGTAATCGCGCTTGAGGGTAGCCGCCATCTTCCTAAGGCCAAGCGCATAGAGCTTATGTTACGGCTAAATATTGCGCTTTATGACGCCGGCATTGCGGCATGGGACGCGAAATATCATTATAGCTATTGGCGGCCCCAAACCGCGATTGCGGCCACCGACGTGGAATATTCGGATTGGGAACCGATGATGCAGCCCCCGTTCCACCCCGAATATGTCTCAGGACATTCCGCCTTTAGCGGCGCGGGCTCAGCTATTTTGGAGCATTATTTAGGGGCTTCCGATTTTTGCGTCATCGCCAAAGAGCTCGCAAATCTAAAACGCTGTTTTAGTGGTTTTACACAAGCGGCGGAGGAAGCTGGGTTAAGCCGGATTTACGGCGGCATTCATTTTGATTTTTCTAATCAAGCGGGCTTAAAGCTCGGCCGAGATGTGGCGGCTCATGTTATTTCTACCGTGAGCTTGCCGTAACGGGGGCATAAAAAAGCCCCGGCCAAAGAGGGGGCCTTCCTAATCTTTTTCTTGGCTTAAAACCCTGCAGCGACGCCGATGCCAACCCAAAATAAATTATCATCTGTACCCGCCCCAATCGTCGGATCGAAATCGAGCGTGTCTTCAGAAGATATGGAGTAATTTGCGCCGACATAAGCTGAGACGTCATCTGTGAAACCATATCCAATTGACGCAGAGGCAAGGCCATATTCATAAGAGCCGCCGTTATCGGCATCAACCAAACCTGCGACCACGCCCAGGTCCAGACTGGTTTTTTCAGCTATTGGGAGGCTGTGTCCTAAAGATCCTTCGAGGGTAAAAGCCTCGAGGGTGAAGTCATAATATCCTGTGACGGAGGGTGATAAAGTCGAATCTAAGGCCAGGCCAAGATTAGCCTCAAATGTGTCTTGACCGTCGGGGAATTGATACCATGTTCCGCCAACACTCGCGCTCACATTATCTGAGACGTCAAATCCGTAAGATCCGTAAAAGTCAATTTCATCTGTATCTGCAAGGCTATCAGACCCAACACCTGTCGACAGCCAGACGCCAGCTGAAAAATTGCCAAATCCAAGCTCGACGCCAGGTTGAATTGCTTCTGATTCAAAAGATACGCCCCGGAAGACATATTCGCTCACATAATCAATTGAAGTCGAAACACTAATGTCTTGGGCGTGTGCTGAAAGCGACGTGAATAAAGCGGTTGCGATTATGGTCGCGGAACTCATCGCCTTGGCTACAAAATTATGTGTCATGTTCAACTCCTAAATGTCCCGCTTTGCCGGGTTTTGAAAACTCATGAGTGGTCATTAGGAACAATGGCGTGGTGGGTGAATGAGATTCTAGGAAAGGGGCACCAATTGCACGGGTGTGATGGAGATAAGTGCGCCAATGACCAAAAATGATGCAAAGGCGGGCGGGTTTAGGGAACCGCGTCCGTTACCCTATCAAAATTTGGGCGTGATGAGAGCCATCAGGCGCCTTAACGCCTAAACGGCTTTCCCGTGACAATGTTTGACTTTTTTGCCTGATCCGCACGGGCAAGGGCTATTGCGGCTAACGCCTTCGAGCTGCTCTGGCGAAATATTTGATTGCACAGCTGCGGCGGCGGCCGGCGCAATGGCGGCAGGTGAGCTCATCATTTCCATAGGGGAGCGCGCGCCCATAGTGGCTTGTTGCTGCTGGCGTTGTTGTTCCATCATGGCTTCTTGTTGGCGCTGCATCTGATGATTAATCAAAAGGCGCGTGACGGATTTGGTCACGCCTTCACGTAAATCGGTCAGAAGTTTATCAAAGAGAGTAAAAGCTTCGGATTTATACTCGTTTAGCGGATCACGTTGTCCGTAAGCGCGCATGCCAATCACAGATTTAAGCGCGTCGAGTTGCTGAAGATGCTCTCGCCAATTTGTGTCAATGACTTGAAGCAATAATTGCTTTTCAACCCGCTGCATTTGCTCATTGTCAATGCCGGCTGTGAGCTGAGTAAAGGCTTCGCCAGTTGCGTTTTTGAGACGCTCGAGCATTTCCTCATCGGCAATGCCTTCTTCTTTGGCCCAATCGGCGAAAGGAATTTCCATAGCGAGGGTTTCTTTGGCAGATTCTGTCAGCCCTTCAATGTCCCACTGTTCAGCATAAGCCTTTTTCGGAACATGGGTTTCAATCAAATCTTCACAGACCTGATGGCGGAAATCTTCAATCACGTCAGAGACATCGTCATCGGTCATAAATTCCATGCGCTGTTCAAAGATCGCTTTACGCTGATCATTCATCACATCATCATATTTGAGCAGGTTTTTCCGAATATCAAAGTTACGTGTCTCAACGCGTTTCTGCGCGGTCTCAATCGTCTTGGTCATAACCTTATTGGTGAGCTCTTCACCTTCTTCCCAGCCCAGTTTGCCCATCATATTCTTGAGGCGGTCGCCGCCAAAAATTCGCATGAGGTCATCCTCAGTCGAAAGGTAAAATTTAGAGCGTCCCGGATCGCCTTGACGGCCTGTACGCCCGCGCAGTTGATTATCAATGCGGCGCGATTCATGGCGCTCGGTGCCCAGAACATAAAGTCCGCCTGCCGCGAGCGCTTTCTCTTTGAGCGCGGCTATTTCACTTTTGATGTTCTCTTCGAGGCGCTCGCGCTCAGCGGGCGGGGTGGTGGTCGGAATTTCTTGCTCAAGACGCATGTCCAAATTTCCGCCAAGCTGAATATCGGTCCCTCGTCCCGCCATATTGGTCGCAATCGTCACCGCGCCGGGTACGCCGGCTTGGGCCACAATCGAGGCTTCTTCTTCGTGATAGCGCGCATTAAGGACCCGGTGCTCGATATTACGCTCAGTCAAAAAGCGTGAGAGGGATTCTGATTTTTCAATCGAGACCGTGCCGACCAACATGGGCTGCCCTTTTTTGGCGGCGGCTTGGATTTCATCAACAATTGCGTTGTATTTTTCGCGTTCCGTTCGGTAAATCGCGTCTTGCTCATCAACACGCTGAATAGGACGATTGGTTGGGATGATTAAAACATCCAAGCTGTAAGTCTCGGCAAATTCAGAGGCTTCTGTTTCCGCCGTGCCGGTCATGCCGGATAGTTTTTCATAAAGCCGGAAGTAATTTTGTAGCGTCACTGAGGCCAGGGTGACGTTTTCGGGTTTAACCTCAACGTTTTCTTTGGCTTCAATCGCTTGGTGCAGCCCTTCGGAGAGGCGGCGCCCATCCATCATACGTCCGGTAAACTCATCAATCAGAACGACTTCGTTATTTTTGACGATATAATCTTTGTCGCGGTAAAAGACCTTATGGGCTTTTAGCGCTTGGTTGATGTGATGCACTATTGTGACGTTCTCAACATCATAGAGGCTCTCGCCTTCTAGCATGCCTCTTTCTTTTAAAATATTTTCGATTTGCTCATTGCCCGCCTCGTTAAAGGTGGCTGTTCTGGCTTTCTCATCAATGTCGTATCCGTCCTCTGTGATGGAGGGAATAATCGTATCAATGGTGCGGTAAAATTCGGATTTGTCGTCTGTTGGGCCCGAGATAATCAGCGGTGTTCGCGCTTCATCAATTAAGACAGAGTCGATTTCATCTATAATCGCGTAATTATGCCCGCGCTGCGCCATCTCTTCGATGCTATATTTCATATTATCGCGCAGATAATCAAAACCGTACTCATTATTGGTACCGTAAGTAATATCGCAGTCATAAGCGTCTTTGCGCTCATTGCCGTAAGCTTCATGGTTATTAATACAGCCCACGCTCATGCCGAGGAACTTATAGATTTGTCCCATCCATTCTGAATCGCGCCGCGCGAGATAGTCGTTCACGGTAATGATATGGACGCCTTCACCCGGAAGAGCGTTCAGGTAAGCGGCGAGGGTTGAGACAAGGGTTTTACCTTCACCTGTGCGCATCTCAGCGATTTCGCCACGGTGGAGCGTAATACCGCCGATAAGCTGCACATCATAATGGCGCTGGCCTAAAGTCCGCTTGGCCGCTTCGCGCACGGTAGCAAAAGTTTCGGGCAGCAAATCGTCGAGTGTTTCGCCGTCTTTATAGCGTTTTTTAAACTCTTCGGTTTTCTGCCGCAGAGCTTCATCCGTTAGTTTTTCGAACTCTGGTTCAAGTGAATTGATCTTTTCGACCAAGGGCCGTAATTTCTTTAACTTTCGGTCATTTTCGGTTCCGAAAATCTTTTTTGCGATCCCTAACATTGGGGCTCCTTTGGAGGAGGATTAGCGTGATAGAATTCACACAGCTCAAACCTCGACATATGCTTTGTCGTGACTTAGTGACGCTCATGCTTTAAGTCAATAAAAGCAGTCAAAGTAAAACAGCATAATTTTGAAGCAAATCATGATAAAAACAAAAAAATATTTTTCCCTGCTGCTGCTTTTAAGCGCCATAAGTCTCACAGCCTGCCAAGATCGTCTCATAATGGCCGATAATTCGCCTTTTGGGGACGGCGTTGTGCGCCTTGGGGATACGGAGGTGGCCAATATTGACGGCACTAAGATCTATCTCTCTGATGTCGAGCGTACCGCCGCCGCGCAGGGGCTCATTGAGATTGGCTCTCCTTTAACGCCCGGCCAGCCTATTTTTCAAAAAACGCTAGATGAATTAATAGATCAACGCCTGTTAGCCTTAGACGCCCTGCGCCGCTCTTTGGACCAAGAGGATGAGACGCGCCGGCGGCTTTCTGTGGCGCGGGAGCGGATTTTAGGCAATGTGCTGGTTGAGCGTCATTTGCAAGATAAGGTGAATGAGGTCGCCGTGCGCCGCATGTTTGATGAACAAGCCAATTTGCGCGAGCGCGGCGAAGAAGTTCAAGCCCGGCATATTTTGCTAAAGACAGAAGAAGAGGCGCAGGCCACAGCTGAAAAATTAGCGAATGGCGCTGATTTTACAGCGCTCGCAAAAGAGTTCTCCGAAGATGAAGGCAGCCGTGAACTGGGCGGAGAGTTAGGATATTTTTCTCGAGATATGCTTAATGAAATATTTACGGAGCAAGCCTTTGCAACGCCAAAAGGTGAGCACTCTGAACCTTTTGAAACCGAATTTGGCTGGCATATTCTTGAAGTGCAAAATAAACGCACAGCGCCAAAGCCAACCTTTGAAGAGATGCGAGGTGAGATATTGAATTTTATGACCTATGATGAAATTCAGGATTTATTGGTAACCTTACGGGCCCAAGGCGACATAAATCTACTTTTCGGACAAGCTGTCGTAAACGCAACACCAGAAAATATAACATCTGAGCCTGCCGACAATGAGTAAGTATAAAGTGTCTCCCTTTGCTCCAAAAGCCTTTCCACAGCTACCCCCGATAGCTGGGTTTGAAATGGCGACTGCATTGGCTGGCGTTAAATATGAAAACCGAACTGACCTATGGGTTCTGCGCGCCCAGCCAGGAACGCAGGTCGCGGGTGTTTTTACGCAAAACCTCTGCCCGGGCGCGGCAATCGATTGGTCGCGTAAGGCCTTATCCACTCTCACGGACGGGCCGCGGCTTGTCGTTGTCAACTCTGGTAATGCCAATGTTTTTGCAGGCCAGAAAAGTAAAGATGCTGTGGTAGAGAGCGCGCAGGGTGCGGCTGATGTTTTTGGCGGTTCGCCGGAAAACGTATTTCTGGCCAGCACAGGGGTTATCGGCGAGGCTTTGGACGCCTCGAAAATCACGGCCAAATATCCGCGAATGAAAGACGCCCTCAAAGCCGATGGCTGGGAAGCCGCCGCGCGCGCCATTATGACGACAGATACCTACGCCAAAGGCGCGCAAACCAAAACGGTGATTGACGGGACGCCCGTGCAGATTAACGGCATCGCTAAAGGCTCTGGCATGATTGCGCCTGATATGGCCACGATGCTCTCATTTGTGGCGACCGATGCCAATATCTCCCAAGAGGTTTTACAGGCTTTGCTTTCAAAGCAAACTCAAACCAGTTTCAACGCGATTACAGTGGATAGTGACACCTCGACCTCTGACACGCTTTTATTGCTCGCGAGCGGGGCGGCAAGCCATGATCCAATCACAGATATTAATGATCCGCGTCTTTCGGATTTTAAAACGGCGCTGCATGAGGTTCTTTTTGATTTGGCTATGCAAATTATCAAAGACGGGGAAGGGATAACGAAATTTGTCACGATTAAAACCAGCGGCGCGGTCAGCGATATAAGCGCTAAGCGTGTGGGCATGAGCATTGCTAATTCGCCTTTAGTCAAAACAGCTATTGCCGGAGAAGACGCCAATTGGGGACGCGTTGTTATGGCGGTGGGCAAGGCGGGCGAGCCTGCGGAGCGTGATAAATTATCCATCTGGATGGGCCCGCATTTACTGGCGCAAAATGGCCAGAAAAATGAGAGCTATACCGAAGCGGACGGCGCGGCTTATATGAAAAATGAGGCCATAGACATTAGTGTTAATCTGGGCTTAGGCGAAGGCAGCTCCACGGTTTACACCTGTGATTTGACCCATGGTTATATCGACATCAATGCGGATTACCGCTCTTGAGCGAGCGGGCTTTATTAGTCGTTGCGGCTTGCGCGCTTATCGACCCTGATGGGCGTATTTTAATAACGCAGCGCCCCAAGGGCAAAAGCCATGCAGGTCAATGGGAATTTCCGGGCGGTAAGGTCGAGCGGGGCGAAACGCCAGAGCAGGCTGTGACGCGCGAGCTCCGAGAAGAGCTGAGCGTCGAGCCTTGTGAGCGCTGTCTCCAGCCCTTCTCATTTGCCTCTCACGCTTATGAAGACTTTGATTTGCTCATGCCGCTGTATCTTTGCCGACAATGGGACGGCTTTGCCCAAGCGCTTGAGGGTCAGACCCTCAAATGGGTCTTCCCCGATAAGATGGGCGATATAGATTGGGTCCCCGCAGATATTCCGCTCGCCCAAGAGATTAGGGATAGGCTACAAAGCGGGCGTAGGTTTGCGAGTTAACTGTCTTTCACGGCCTTAAGCGCGTCGCCCAAATGCATTTTCCCTGAGCCGGGCTTAAGCGGTTTTTGCTGGCTTTCATCTGGGGACCAGCCTGTGAGCCAGAGGATTTCAAAACTGGTTTTCAGTTTTTCGTTTTGTCCAAAAAGCGACGCGCAGTTTTCTTGCAGTTTTGAAAGATAGGTTTTCGTTAAAACGCGGCCTGAGCGCGTTTTTAAAATATTGGTCTCGCCAATATCTCGCAGGTCAGAGATGAGTTTGCCAAGAGTTGAATAATTGACCTTAAAGCGGTCCATATCGACGACGGGTAAGTTCAGGCCCGCCCGCGTGAGGAGCGGGGCGGCTTGTGAATGCGTGACCATGGGAAAGACGCGCGCCGTTGTCCCGCCAAATATATCCTCATCCGTTTTATAAAGCGATTGCCGTAATTCCGTGAGGGTGTCACCGCCAAAAAGCGCTGCGATAAACAGCCCGTCTTTTTTCAGCCCGCGCGCCATCAAGCTCATTTGCCCCGGTAAATCATCTTCGCTGTGAAGCGTAAGAATTGAGAGAATAAGATCTGCTTTGCCGTTTGCTACATTCGCCACATCCTCGCCGCGTGAGAGGAAGGTAAATTGGACAGGCTGCCTATCAGCGGGGAGCCTTGCAGTGAGCGCTTCTCTAAGATCAAAGTCCCCGACTAGAATAATGCTCTCAAAGTGGCGGTTTACATCTAAGATGCGCTCGGCCACATCATCTAAGCAGCGTTCCAGCAAAAATGACAGATCTGTTTTGGTCATGCGCCTAGCCGCCCTTGCGCGGCGCAAGGATTTTAAACGCGAATCAAATATTTGCGGAATAGCCATTTGCTCTGCCATAAGAAGGATATGGTCTTTTCATCGTCTAAAGAAAACCCTTTCTTGCGTAGCGCCGCAAATATTGTTGATATTTTACTGCCGCCGCAATCCCTCGTCACGGGCCAGATAGGCGACGCGGGCGCTGACGCAGACATTTGGTCAAATCTAACGTTTTTAGATGAGCCGTGTTGCAAGGTGTGTGGTTTTCCTTTCGAATATGATGAGGGCGGGGAGACCTTATGCGGGAGGTGCAGCATTCGATTGCCGGCCTATGATATGGCCCGCGCCGCCTTTCAATATGATGACGCGTCTCGGTCGATGATATTGGGGTTTAAGCACGGCGGGCGCACCGAAGGCTTAGGGGCATTTGCCGCGCATATGCGCCGCGCAGGACGCCGGTTTTTGCCGCAGGCCGATTATCTTGTGCCTGTCCCGCTGCATTTCTCTCGCCGGATAAAGCGCCGCTATAACCAATCCTCTTTATTAGCCCGCGCCTTAGGCCGAATGTCTCGCCCGAAGTTTGACCCCGATATCTTGATACGCCGCCGCTCCACACCGCCTCAAGCGGGGAAAACAGCGTCGGGGCGCCACCGAAATGTGCAGGGCGCTTTTATGATAAGACAGACAGCGCAAATCCGCGTAAAGGGCGCGCATATTGTTTTGATTGACGATGTTATGACGACAGGGGCAACGCTTGAAGCCTGCACTAAAGTGCTGCGACGAGCTGGAGCGTCCCGCGTTGATGCTTTGTCATTGGCGCGGGTTGTCAAAGCCGCCGCAATCCCTAAATAGAGGGAAGTGACCCGAGCAAATTGTCCCTAAGGAATGAGTTATGGCTAAGATTGAAATGTATACGAAAAAAATGTGCCCCTTTTGTATTCGGGCCAAAGCGCTTTTGAAAAAGAAAGGCGCGGTAATCACGGATATTCCCGCCTATATGAGCGCGTCAAAACGGGCTGAAATGCGCCAGCGATCTGGCGGGGCAAATACCTTTCCGCAGATATTTATAGACGGCAAGCATATTGGCGGCTGTGATGATTTATTCGCGTTAGAGGCGCGCGGTGGACTGGACCCGCTACTCGCTTGATAAAAGCAGCCGTCATTCAGCTACGTTCCACTGCCCAGATTGAGCAAAATCTGGAGACGGCGGGGAGGTTAATCCGCCAAGCGGCAGCTGACGGGGCACGCTTTATCGCGACGCCTGAGATGACGCATATTTTGCAGCGCTCGCCCAAACGCCTGTTCGCGGCCATATCCGAAGAAGAGCAAGACAAGGGCGTGGCATATTTTAGCGCCATTGCCAGTGAGCTCAAAATAGATCTCTTAATTGGCTCGCTTGCGATTAAGACAGGAGAGGCCCGCGCGGCCAACCGCTCTTTTCTCTTTGACAAAAGCGGGGCTATCACGGCGCGCTATGATAAAATCCATCTTTTTGATGTCACTGTCTCGCGCGCCGAGACATGGAAAGAGAGCAATGTCTATGATCGGGGTGAGGGCGCTGTTCTGGCCGATATCGACGGGGCAAAACTCGGTCTCTCGATTTGTTATGATCTACGCTTTGCTAAGCTTTACCGCCATTACGCGCGATCGGGCGCGCAGATATTGACCGTACCGGCAGCCTTTACGCGTCCCACAGGAGAGGCGCATTGGGAAAGCCTGTTACGCGCCCGCGCGATTGAAACCTCAAGCTTTGTTATTGCGCCAGCTCAAGGCGGCTCTCACGAAGATGGGCGCTCTACTTGGGGGCGCTCTATGATTGTCGGGCCTTGGGGACGTATTCGGGCAATCCTCGATCATGATGAACCGGGCTATATATGCGTAGAACTGGACGTTGCAGACGTAAAATCGGCACGCTCTAAAATTCCTGCCTGGAATTATGAACCGGATTATAATCTGTGATTAAATATAATCTCATATGCCGCCACGACCATGAATTTGAAGCCTGGTTTTCATCTTCATCAGATTATGATGCGCAGCGCAAGAAACGCTTGGTTGACTGCCCCTATTGCGGTTCTTCCAAAGTTGAAAAAGCCCTTATGGCGCCCAATGTTTCGACCTCGCGGCAAAAAGAAAAAATTACGGCGAAACAAAAAGACGCGCATCATCACACTATGGCGATGATGAACGCCGCGGCTTCTAAAATCAGAAAAGAGATTGAAGATAAATGCGACTATGTCGGCGAGAAATTCGCTGATGAAGCGCGGGCCATGCATTACGGCGAAAAATCAGAGCGCGCGATTTACGGAGAGGCCAGCCCCTTGGAAGCGGCTGAGCTGCGCGAGGAGGGCATTGGTATTGCGCCGCTCCCCGATGTTTTAACGCCTAAACCCGATAAAAAACTGAATTAGGCCGCCAAAGGCAAATAGGGCGTTTTAGGACGTGAGGGCAAAATAATCACATTATCATCGCCCATATCGATGACGGTTTGACCGCCTTTAATTGCGTTTAAGATATCTGGCGCATTCGCAAATGGTCCCAGAGCAATCAGGAGATTATCTTGCGCTTCCAGATTGGGCAGCGTTGAAAAAGCTAAAGCTTGTTCCGTTGAAATAGTGCCGCCAAAAAAAGCCTGCCGCAGGTGCGGGCTCAGGCGTGAGATACAGAGAAGATCTTTAATGCACTGTTTGGAGACATAAAGCGTTGAGGCGATTTCCATCAGGCTTAATCCGCGTTTACGTAGCTCCATGGCTTCTTCATATTTCTCGCTATTAGAGAGCAGACTCATGGGGGTCATGTGGTCGGAGTTGAACTGGTCGACAAGGATATAAGGAATATTAACAAGCGAGCGGGGAAGGGTGCCTGCAAATTTCATACGGCGCAGCGCAGTTAGGCGTTTCTTGCCGTCAATGACGATCAATTTAGTTCCGCGCTTCATGACCACTAAGGGGTTTAATAAGCCATGCGTCTGGATTGATGCTTGTATTTGCTGAACTTCCTTGAGTCTTTCGCCAAAGAGAATACGTGTGGTGGGCGCCCGAAAATTTTCCATTTTCGTAGTTATGACGTTTAGTGGCAGCATAATTGCCTCCATTGTTTTCCTATCTTTAACGGCTCTTAAATTGCCGCAAAGATACGATTTCGTTACATCACCTACATTGTGGTTAATGAGTCTTAACCATCTATAGCGATGTATATAGAGATTTATTTGGCCACATTAAGTCACATCTCTCAACGAAAGCGTGACTCATATGTGAGCCCCCTATGTCCCAATAACACGGACATAAATGAAGAGGTATGAACCTAAGCTGAAAATTATGGTTAACAAAAGGTTAACGGATTCATCTCTTTAAGGGTCTTTCAACCCGACGGTCACATAATTAATGGAGAGATCATCAGAGAAGCGCCATTCGCTACTGAGCGGATTTAAGCTCATACCGATGCTCGGCTCTGGGCTTAGCCCAGCTTCAATAAGCCAGCGGCGAATTTCGCCCGGCTTAACCAGCTTTGCATATTGATGCGTACCGCGCGGAAGCCAACGTAAAATATATTCCGCGCCGACAATCGCAAAGCTAAAGGCCTTGAAAGTCCGGTTGATGGTAGAGCAAATCATAAGGCCACCGCTACGCACCATCGCCCCGCAATCGATCATAAATTCGGGCGGATTGGCGACATGTTCAATGACTTCCATATTCAGGACAGCATCAAAAGGGTCTTCGCCTGATTGCACTAATTGTTCAATCGTGCCGTGGCGGTAATCAATCTTAAGCCTCATTTGCGCGGCATGGGTTTTGGCGGTTTTGAGATTTTTCTCTAAAGCATCAACGCCCGTCACGCTTGCGCCAAGCCTGGTCATAGGCTCACAGAGCAACCCCCCGCCGCAGCCAATATCTAAAATCCGTAAGCCTTTTAAGGGAAGCTCGGCGTCAGGGTCGCGGTGAAAATGCTCACATAATGTCTCTTTGATAAAGCCAAGCCTCGCCCCGTTCATAATATGAAGCGGTTTAAAGGGGCCGCTCGGGTCCCACCAATTTTCCGCCATACGCGCAAAGCTCGCCATTTCATCAGGATCAACAGAGACGCTGGAAATGTTTTCGGGGGCAGTGTGGGCATGCGCCATAGTGAAATCCTTGCTTTGAAAACTTATTATGACTTACGCGCAAACACATCAATAGGACCTAATGACCACTATATGAGGGCGAAATCTTGGCCTTGTTCTTTGACTATTTTTTAGTCGTCCCAAAACCGACCCGCGATTTTGGTTTTTCGTAGTTATCAATCCCACGGATGGATGGCGGGCCTTACAAGGCTATTGCAAATCCCCGCCATCCGCGTAAAAGGCCCGCTGGCTTTTATAAGGACTTATCAATGGCGCGTATCGTCATGAAATTTGGCGGCACATCTGTCGCGAATTTAGACCGCATTCGTCATGTCTCGCGTTTGGTTGAAGCTGAGGCGCGAGGCGGAAACGAAGTCGCCGTTGTTGTCTCTGCGATGAGCGGGGAGACCAACCGCCTTGTCGCCTTGGTGGATGAGCTAGACGCTGACCGTATTGGTAATGAGGACGTGCATGGCGGGGCCATTGAGGATGAATATGATTCCATTGTCGCGTCTGGCGAGCAAGTTACCTCGGGCCTGCTCGCGATTGCCCTGCGCCGGCGGGGCCTTCAAGCGCGCTCATGGCTGGGCTGGCAAATCCCATTGCGAACAGATATGGCCCATTCAAAGGCGCGTATTGCCGAGATTGAAAGCTCCGCCATTGGCCCCTCGCTCGAAGATGGAAATGTCGCCGTGGTCGCGGGCTTCCAAGGGATTTCAGATGATGGGCGTATATCGACATTAGGCCGCGGGGGCTCTGATACCTCCGCCGTGGCTTTGGCTGTCGCGCTCAAAGCGGACCGCTGTGATATCTATACCGATGTGGACGGAATTTATACAACAGATCCGCGCATTGCCACAGATGCGCGCCGCCTAAACCGTATCGCTTTTGAAGAAATGTTAGAACTGGCCTCACTCGGGGCGAAAGTATTGCAAACCCGCTCGGTTGAGCTGGCGATGAATAATAATCTACCCATCCGCGTGCTCACGTCGATGGCTGACGTCGGGGATAGTAACCCCGGCACAATAGTTTGTAATGAGGATGAAACCATGGAAGAACGCGTTGTCTCAGGGGTCGCTTATTCGCGCGACGAAGCCCAAATCACACTACTTCAACTCCAAGATAAACCGGGGATGGTCGCCAAAGTCTGTAAGGCGATGTCCGAAGCCAATGTCATTGTGGATATGATTGTCCAAGGGATTTCGCGCAATGATAATGCGGCGAACCTGACCTTTACCGTCGGCAAGCGCGATTTGGATAAGGCGCTTAAAGCTCTCGAGAAAGCTAAAGGCGATATCGGATTTGAGGCCATTAAATCAGATGATAATGTCACCAAAGTTTCTGTTGTTGGCATCGGTATGCGCTCGCATACAGGCGTGGCGCAAACAATGTTTGAAGCTTTGGCCGAGCGCGGGATTAACGTCGAAGTCATCGCGACGTCCGAAATTAAAATCTCAGTTCTGATTGACGCAGAATATACAGAACTGGCCGTGCGAGCGCTCCATAATGCCTTCGGTCTTCACGAAGCAGGGAAGCTGAAGGTTAGCGCGCCTTAAGTCTATTTTAACTGATCGCGATTTTACGGGCCATATCCGTGTTGAGAATTTGTTGAACCGCAACACGGATGCCTGGGTTCATTTTTTTGAGTTTCTCTAAAGCGTCATGCTCCCAGCGGACATAATTCGCGTCGTCCACTGTAACGGTCGCGCTGGCGGGCTCACGTAAGTAATAGGAGACTTCGCCAATAAATTTCTCGGATGAAATGTTAAATTCACGCCCATCTTTTTGGATGTGAATATTGCCGGATAAAACAAAATAGAGATAGCGGCACACCTCCCCTTCTGTTGTGAGTCTATGCGTCTCGTTCGGTTTGCTGTTATACCACTGGGTGATTTTAAGGATGCGCCGATATTCTCCCGGATTTATTGTCTCGAAAACACGATAAAGCGCCTTTTCTTTTTCCGTCAGACGAAAGGCTGTTCGCTCTAATATAAGCTGTATGATGATATAGATATTGGCGGCCCCCAGAATAATGCTCCACCCTATCGCATCCCAGAGCGGGACGGCCGGGACAATGAAATAGTAGATAATATACATGACGGTGGCGAGCAAAACTAAGCTGCGTAAGACGAGTTGATTACGGACGATAAAGGCGATGACATAAAGAAAACTGGCCAAATGGACCAAGAGACTTGCGTTTAGTATGTGTTCCATAGTGCCCCCAGCTGTTTTTAAATCTTCGCGCTTAAATCTTCTCTGTAATCTTTATCGCCGCCTTACAGCCTGCTGTGATGACGCGCGATAATATCCCGTAAGCGGGGGCCTCATGCGCGCCGGCCTCTACCGCTGTGTCGCGGTGGTGGAGCTCGTCCTCGCGAAACTGAGCGAAGGTGGCCGCGAGTTCTGGTTCTTCCTCTTTTATCTCTTCGACCTGTTCGCCGTAATGCTTCTCGATGACATTCTCGACCGCTTCGGTACAGGCGTGAGCGGCCTTTTCGCCCATAAGCGCGGTGACGACGCCCAGGCCGTATCCTGCCGCGTTCCAGATGGGCGTCATGGCGGTCGGGCGAACGTTGCGCGTAACCAACAACTTATCAAAGGCGTCGAGATGTTTTTGCTCTTCAGCTTCCATCTTCGCGAGTTGGGCGGCAATGGTGCGGGTTTTTGCGTTGCGGCGAAAGACAGCTTGCTGGCCGCGGTATATCGCAACGGCGCCATATTCGCCCGCATGATCCACGCGCAGCATTTGAGCGATGCGCGGATTTTTCTTAAGATGTGAGTGTTTAATGTGGGGCCTAGCCATGATTGTGTCCTCGTTTCAAAAACATGGCTACCATAAGAGCGCCGCAAAGCGAAGCGATGGCGTTCCAAGCGGCCATAGAGAGGCCGAGAAAATGCCAGACGGCTTCTGTGCAGGCGGGCGGACGGATTTTCTTATCTAGGTTCCCAAGCGGGTCGCTTAAATCAAAGGTGGTTAAATTCCCACCGCCGCCGGCGCAGGTTTTGGGGCCATCCCACCATTTATATTCCACCCCGACATGCCAAAAGGCGATGCAGGCACTGACCAAGAGCGCTAAAATGATGAGCGCTGTAAATATCTTATGAAAACGCGGCTTATAAAGTCCGACCCCAATCGTTATCGCTGCGATAACAAGAACGGCTTTATGCGCATGGCGCTGCCAATAACACATGGTACAGGGCAAATAGCCAAAACCATATTGGAAAATCCAGGCCGCGATTAGAAGCCCGCCCGAGAGCAAGATGGCAAAAAGGGGTGCCTTTAAAGAGGCCTGCTGTGGCGCGCGCGTCATAGAGCTAATATAGGCGCAATCACGCCCGATGTCATGCGGCGGATTGCCTTTTATGATTCTCCTAACGGGAGAGCGAACTTGAGTTTTTCTCTAACACTGTTAATGGAACGTTCAGAGGGCGTTGCTATACATGTAACGGTGCAAGAATTGACTTCACATGAAATGCATATTGGTGCCAAGCTTCGCGACGTAAGAACTGCGAAAGGGTTAAGCTATGCCCAGGTGTCAGAGACGATCAAAATTCGCCCCGAGTATATCGAGTCCATAGAAAAGCTAAGCCAAGACGGGCTTCCAGAAGCCGGATATGTGCTGGGCTATGTACGCAGCTATGCCAAATTTCTCGGTCTTGATGCTCGCTCCGCTGTCACGCGCTATAAGCGCGAAAGTGAACTGCCTGAAAATTTGGGCCGCCGTCCTTTACCCCATTTTATTCCCAAGCGAAAAATTCGGCTCCCGCGCGGCTTTATCCCGGCGACAACCGTTATGTCCGTCGCAGCGATGCTCGTCGCTTGGTATGGCACCCATACAGAATTACAAGCTTCGGTGACCCCCGCACCTGATTTAACCATTAGCGAGACGGTCATCATTGAGCCAGTGGACCCCAATATCCTAACGGTCAAAGCTTTAGCGCCAAGCTGGGTTCAGATTAGAAATAAAGCAGGCAAAGTTATTATTTCGCGCGTCTTTGTGACGGGCGAAACCTGGCAAACGCCGCGCGGCAGTGAGGTCAAGCTTACGGTGCGTGACGGCGGCGCGATTGCGCTTCTTTTGGGCGATGAAGACTTAGGCGTGCTGGGCCAGCGGGGCGTGGCGATACATGAGAAAGATCTCCAATTTATCGGCGTTGAGATGATTGCAAAAGATGGGATGATCGCAAAAGATGGGATGAGCTCAGAAGATAGCCTTAAGATGGACGCTGAATTGCCGGCCACATCAGAGACTAAGGCAAAGACGCCCACCTCTCAAAACCCGCTTTAAACCCTATTTCAAAAGAAGAGTAAAAGCGCAGATACAAGCCCGCTTTTCGCGTCCTTTGTCACAACCAATCACACTGGGTCTATAAGACCTCGCAAAGGCAAGCCAAGGCAGAGTTGTACCTGCAAATGATCCCATTAAAGATATTCATCCCCAATTCATCCCACATGAAAATCCTTAAAAACGGTCTCTGGGAACCATCATAATCAATTTAATTCTGACTTATTGAACCCAATCTGAATGCAATTTTACGCCTTTATCCTGACATAGAACCATGGCATGTACGCCATATGAGTGATGATCATAAAGACATAAATTCAATCCGCCCTTGGCGTACCATTGAGCGGCGCAAGTCGCGCCAAATCATGGTCGGCAAAGTCCCCGTGGGCGGGGACGCGCCCATTGCCGTGCAGTCCATGACCAATACGGTGACACATGATGTGGCGGCCACGGTTGAGCAAATTCAGGGCCTAGAGGAAGCCGGGGCTGATATTGTCCGCGTCTCTGTCCCTGACCCCGATAGCTCCGCCGCGTTCAAAGACA
>CAYXEB010000025.1:0-20656 GCA_964463835.1 uncultured Hellea sp. | reverse complement strand
TGAGCCCGTCGGGACACATTATGTACAGCTCTGCGGCACGACGCCGTGTTGGCTTAGAGGTTCCGATGATTTGATCGCCATGCTTAAGCGTAAAATCGGACCGCAGCGTTCTATTTCAGAGGATGGGAAGCTCTCATGGCTTGAAGTTGAATGTCTGGGCTCATGCGCTAATGCGCCAATGGTTCAAATTTCTAATGCTGATGGGGATCATTATTATGAAGATTTAACGGCTGAAAGTCTGGAAGTTGTCCTTGATGATTTAGTTGCCGGTAAAAAGCCAAAAGCGGGACCACAAAATAGTCGCCACACGTCCGAGCCGGAAGGCGGCGCTTTGGTTCTTAATACTGCGGGGCTTTATAATAAGACGAAAACACCTACAAACTTACCTAATGCGGGTAAGAAGGCCAAAATTACCCGTCATGCGGATGACCCTAAAGGGGCCCGGGCAACTATATCAGGGCGTAAAAATAAGCCTAAGCTACCACCTTCTACAAAATCTACAGCCAAACCAAAGGTTCTATATACGGACGGCCCTACAGATGGGGCACCTGATGATTTAAAGAAAATCAAAGGGATAGGACCAAAATTTGAAGGTGATCTTAATTCCAAGGGCATTTATTATTACAGACAAATTGGCGCTTGGAAGGCCGCAGATATTAAGATGGTCGAGGGGGTAATCGATTCATTCCCAGGCCGTATCAAACGTGATGAATGGGTGAAACAAGCGAAAACCTTGGCAAAAGGCGGCGCGCCGCGTGCAATTAAGAAGGTAAAGGCGTAAGATGGCTGAGCTTCTCCAAGATAAAGACCGAATTTTTAAGAACCTTTACGGTCTTCAAGATCAAGGTCTCGAAGGCGCGAAGACTCGCGGGGCATGGGTTGGGACAGCTGCAATGCTAGAGCAGGGAAAAGACTGGATTATTGATCAAGTTAAAGCTTCAGGTCTTCGCGGACGCGGCGGAGCGGGCTTCCCGACAGGACTAAAATGGTCTTTTATGCCCAAAGAAGTGGGAAACCGTCCGCATTATCTCGTCGTTAACGCGGATGAGTCGGAGCCAGGCTCTTGTAAAGACCGTGATATTCTTCGCCATGACCCGCATTTACTTGTTGAGGGCTGTTTAGTCGCGTCCTTCGCCATGCAAGCTCACGCCTGTTACATCTATGTTCGGGGTGAATATATTTTAGAGCGCAATCGTCTGCAACGGGCGATTGATGAAGCCTATGCGGCTGGTCTTGTCGGCAAAAATGCCTGTGGGTCAGGGTGGGATTTTGATATTTATATGCATCACGGAGCGGGGGCTTATATTTGTGGTGAAGAGACAGCTCTATTGGAATCTCTGGAAGGTAAAAAGGGACAACCTCGTTTGAAACCCCCATTCCCAGCAGGGGCAGGGCTTTATGGCTGTCCGACAACTGTGAATAATGTTGAGTCAATCGCGGTTGTGCCAACAATTTTACGGCGCGGCGCGGAATGGTTTACTTCCTTTGGGCGCGATAATAATAAAGGGACGAAAGTCTTTTCAATCTCAGGTCATGTCAACACGCCGTGTAATATCGAAGAGGCGTTATCTATTCCGATGAAGACGCTGATTGAGACTTATGCAGGCGGTGTTCGTGGGGGGTGGGATAACCTGAAATGTGTTATCCCTGGCGGGTCTTCCGTTCCGTTACTGCCCAAAAATATTTGTGATACGGTTTTGATGGATTTTGACGCTCTGCGTGAGCATCAATCCGGGCTTGGGACAGCGGCCGTGATAGTCATGGACAAGTCAACGGACGTCGTCAAAGCGATTGCAAGGCTGTCTTATTTTTATAAGCATGAGAGCTGCGGACAATGTACGCCGTGCCGCGAGGGAACAGGCTGGATGTGGCGTGTCATGGAACGCATGGTACGCGGCGAGGCTCGTACCGAAGAAATCGATATGCTTCTTGCAGTCACCAAACAGGTCGAAGGCCACACAATTTGCGCCCTCGGCGACGCGGCGGCATGGCCGATACAAGGTCTTATTCGTCACTTCCGTCACGAGATTGAAGAACGTATTGATAACTACCGCGCGGGTAAACCCGTTTTTGTTCCCATGATTGAGGCGGCGGAGTAAAGATGTCTGATCTACGCAGAATCAATATTGATGGCACTGAATATGAAGTGCCCGGTGACTACACTCTCATGCAGGCCTGTGAAGAAGCGGCGGGAGCGGAAATTCCGCGTTTCTGTTATCATGAACGCCTGTCAGTCGCGGGCAATTGCCGTATGTGTCTCGTCGAATGGGTAGGCGCACCCAAGCCGCAAGCCTCTTGCGCGCTGCAAGTCAAAGATTTGCGTCCCAACCGCGACGGAACGCCGGCCAATATTCGCACGAATTCGGAAACAGTCAAAAAAGCGCGCGAAGGCGTGATGGAATTCTTGTTGATTAATCATCCACTTGATTGTCCGATTTGTGATCAAGGCGGGGAATGTGATCTCCAAGACCAAGCCATGGCATATGGCCGTGATGGATCCCGCTTTGAGGAAAATAAACGGGCTGTTGATGACAAATTTATGGGGCCATTGGTCAACACTGTGATGACGCGCTGCATTCAATGTACGCGCTGTGTACGTTTTATTACCGAGGTTGCTGGCGTAGAAGAAATTGGACTGGCTTCACGCGGTGAAGACGCCGAAATTACAACATATCTTGAGCAGTCTTTGACGTCAGAGCTTTCAGGCAATGTTATTGATTTGTGCCCTGTTGGCGCTCTGACCTCGAAACCATATGCCTTTAATGCACGGCCTTGGGAGCTTGATAAGGTTGAGAGCATCGACGTTATGGATGCGGTTGGCTCCAATATTCGTATCGATAGTCGAGGCGGCGCCGTTCTGCGAATTATGCCTGTCGTTAATGACGCCGTAAATGAAGAATGGATTTCTGATAAAACCCGTTTCGTATGGGATGGCTTGGCCCGTCAACGCCTTGATAAACCTTATATTCGCGAGAACGGTAATCTCAGACCGGCAGGTTGGGATGAGGCTTTAGCTTTGGCAGCTGAAAGATTATCAGGCGAACCAGAAACGATGGCGGCCCTTGCAGGAGATCTTTGTGACGCTGAGTCTTTGAAGGCTCTGAAAGATTTAATGAGTAATCTGGGCGTAAAAAATATTGATTGCCGTCAAGATGGTTCAAAGCTGGGCGGCGCACGTCAATCATATCTCTTTAATTCCACTATTGATGGGATTGAGGCGGCCGATGCTGTTTTAATCATCGGCTCTAATCCACGTCTTGAAGCGCCGCTGGTCAATACACGTTTGCGCAAAGCATGGATTGCGGGCGGCATGGATATCGGTCTTATCGGAGAAGCCGCAGACTTAACCTATGAGTATGATCATCTTGGAACTAGCCCATCTGATATCGACAAGCTTGCGAAGGACACAAAAGGATTTGTAAAAAAGCTAAAATCCGCTGCTAACCCCGCAATTATTGTTGGCGCTAATGCTCTCGCCCGGGCTGACGGCGCGCAGATATTGAGGGCCGTTGGTAAATTGGCTGCTGAAATTGGCGCGGTTCGTGAGGGGTGGAACGGACTGAATATATTACACAACGCCGCTGCGCGTGTGGGAGGTTTAGATATAGAATTTCTTCCGGCTGAGGGCGGCTTATCTACAAATGAAATTTTGGATGCTGCGAAACAGGGCGCAGTAAATACCGTATACCTCCTAGGCGCAGACGAGCTGGATACATCGAAGTTAAAAGATTCATTCGTGATCTACCAAGGAAGCCACGGTGATGCGGGCGCCCATGTGGCAGATATTATTCTTCCAAGTGCGGCTTATACAGAAAAAGACGGTCTTTATGTCAACCTAGAAGGCCGCGTTCAAATGGGGATACGAGCTGTTGCGCCCAAAGGTGAGGCGAAAGATGATTGGGCCATTATCAGAGCGTTGTCAGGACACCTAAACCGTGAATTGCCCTATGATAGTCTTGGGCAACTTCGCGAGAAATTATTTGAAGATCATCCAACCTTTGCTGGGCTGGGCTATGCGCCGGGAGCGGACGGAGCGGCAGGTTTTGACGTTTCTAACATTGGCGAAGCAGGAAATATGACATCCACCGCTTTTGTGAATTCTGATGTTGATTTTTATATGACCAACCCGATTGCGCGCGCCTCTAATGTGATGGCGGAATGTTCGGCTCTTAATGATGCGGCTGTAAAAGAGGCGGCAGAATAATGACGGCTCAACTCATGCAATTCTGGACGGATTTAACGCCCGTTGCTTGGTTTGGATGGAAATTTCTCCAAGTCGTAGGGTTCGTTCTTATTCTATCCGTGCTTTTGGCCTTTTTGATTTTAATGGACCGTAAGGTCTGGGCAGCAGTTCAAATGCGGCGTGGGCCAAATGTTGTTGGCCCTTTCGGATTGTTGCAATCATTTGCAGATCTTTTGAAATTTGTTTTTAAAGAAATTGTCATTCCATCGGGTTCAGATAAAGGCCTTTATATTTTAGCCCCGATTATCACCCTAGTTATGGCGTTTTTGGCTTGGGCGGTTGTTCCTATTGCGCCGGGTTGGGTCATGTCCAACGTCAATATCGGTATATTATATGTTTTGGCGATTTCTTCGCTCGGCGTTTATGGCATAATAATCGGCGGTTGGGCGTCTAATTCGAAATATCCCTTCATGGGTGCACTCCGATCAACGGCGCAGATGATTTCTTACGAAGTCTCAATCGGGTTTATTATTTTGACTGTCATTTTCCTTGTTGGGTCAATGAATTTAAGCGAAATCGTCAATGCGCAGGCAGGCGGGTTTTGGCAATGGCATATGTTCATGCTTGATTTTTCTAAGCCAATGTCGCTGATTTTGTTCCCGATTATGTTCTTTATGGGCGTCATGTTCTTCATCTCGGCTTTGGCTGAAACAAACCGGCCTCCATTTGACCTCCCTGAAGCGGAATCGGAACTCGTTGCTGGCTTTATGGTCGAGTATTCCTCTACGCCATATTTGCTCTTTATGTTCGGTGAATATTTGAACATGACGCTGATGTGCGCGATGTTTACAATCCTGTTTTTGGGCGGCTGGCACGCACCAATTGATATAGGCATTCAGTTTATACCGCCTGTATTCTGGTTCTTTATAAAATGTCTTTTCATGTTCTTTATGTTCGCCATGGTTAAGGCGATTGTTCCGCGCTATCGTTATGATCAACTCATGCGCTTGGGCTGGAAAGTCTTTCTTCCGATTTCTATCGCGGCTGTCATCTTTGTGTCTAGCTGGGTCGTCTTCTTTGGAGACAAATTATGATAACGCGCATTAAACAAGCTGTTCGCGGCATTTTCCTTTTAGAATTTGTTTCGGCCTTCTGGCTAGCAATGAAGTATTTCTTCCGTCCGAAAATTACAATTAACTACCCTTTTGAAAAAGGTCCGATATCTCCGCGTTTCAGAGGAGAGCATGCTTTGCGCCGCTACCCGTCGGGTGAAGAGCGCTGCATTGCGTGTAAGCTCTGTGAAGCGATTTGCCCTGCGCAGGCCATCACAATTGAAGCCGAACCCCGCCCAGATGGGTCACGCCGTACGACGCGCTATGATATCGATATGGTCAAATGCATTTATTGTGGTTTGTGTCAGGAGGCTTGCCCTGTGGACGCGATTGTTGAAGGGCCGAATTACGAATTTGCGACAGAGACCCGAGAAGAGCTTTATTACGATAAAGAGAAACTTCTCGCTAACGGTGATCGTTGGGAATCTCTTATTGCCAAAAACTTAGCTTTGGATGCGCCGTATCGCTAAGGCGATGCGATAAAGAGGAATACTGAACCGTGCTTGTAGCCATCTCATTTTATTTACTAGCCGCCGTCGCTATTGCGGCCGCCTTTATGGTTGTGGCCAGTAGAAACCCTGTTCATTCAGTGATGTATCTTATCCTCACCTTCTTTAGCGCGGCAGGCCTATTTATCTTAATGGGCGCGGAATTTTTAGCACTCTTGATAGTCATGGTTTATGTCGGCGCCGTCGCCGTACTTTTCCTCTTTGTGGTCATGATGCTTGATGTTGATTTCGTAGAAATGAAACAAGGGTTTTTGCAATATCTTCCGGTTGGCGCCTTAGTTGGTGTGGTTTTATTTATCGAAATGTTCTTAGTCGGCGCGGCTTATTTTTCAGGAACGCCAACAACTGTGGTTGAACGCGATCCGAATGTTTCCAATCTCGAAGCCTTTGGCGAAGTTCTTTACACCGAGTATGCGGGTATGTTTGAAGCGGCCGGCCTTATCCTGTTAGTAGCGCTTATAGGGGCAGTTGTCTTGACCCTTCGCGAAAGAGAAGGCGTACGCAAACAGAATGTAACCGAGCAAAATGCCCGGACCCGAGAAACGGGCGTTGTACATATTGATATCGAACCTGGGCAGGGGATTGGCTGATGGTTATTGGACTCGCACATTATTTGGTTGTTGCCGCTATTCTATTCACGATTGGGGTCTTTGGAATTTTCGTAAACCGTAAAAACGTCATCATTATTTTGATGTGCGTCGAACTTATCCTTTTGGCTGTGAACATAAATTTCGTAGCATTTTCGACCCATATGGCAGAGGGCGCAGGCAACAATCCAATGGCGGGGCAAGTCTTTGCCTTGTTTATTTTGACTGTCGCAGCAGCGGAAGCCGCCGTCGGCTTGGCTATTCTTGTCGTTTACTTTCGTAATCGCGGCAATATCGCCGTTGAAAATATTGATCTGATGAAGGGCTAAGACTGTGCTGTATCATGTCATAGTATTTGCGCCGCTCATCGGCGCCATCATAGCAGGACTGGCGGGTACCCGCTTTATGGACGGTAAGTTGGGCGAAAAACCGTCTATGTTTATCACAACGGCTTTGCTGTTTTTATCCGCTATTTTGTCTTGGTATGCCTTCGTTAAAGTTGGCGTCGGGCATGAGGGAACTAATGTAAAAGTTCTAAGGTGGATGGACGTTGGGGCGATGAAAGCCGATTGGGCTTTCAAAATAGATACCTTAACGGCGGTGATGCTTGTTGTGGTCAGCACGGTTTCAGCGTTGGTGCATCTCTATAGCTGGGGCTATATGAGTGAGGATAATTATAAGCCGCGTTTCTTTGCTTATTTATCGCTCTTTACCTTCGCAATGTTGATGTTGGTGACATCCAATAACTTCATTCAAATGTTTTTTGGCTGGGAAGGTGTAGGCCTCGCGTCATATTTGCTGATTGGCTATTACTACAAGAAACCCTCGGCCAATGCAGCCGCGATAAAGGCCTTTGTTACCAATCGGGTTGGTGATGTTGGCTTAGCCCTTGGCGTTATGACTATATTTTTAGTCTTTGGCTCCGTTGAATTTGATATAGTGTTTGGAGCGATAGCGGAAAATAGCGATCGCCGTCTCCCGTTCTTGGGGATGGAATTTAACGCCATAGAGCTTATCGCAGCCCTGCTTTTCATTGGCGCCATGGGTAAATCGGCCCAATTTGTTCTTCATGTTTGGCTTCCTGATGCGATGGAAGGGCCAACCCCCGTTTCTGCCCTTATCCATGCGGCGACCATGGTGACAGCGGGTGTGTTTCTCGTTTGCCGAGCGTCAGCGATATACGAGGCTGCGCCTATTACCTCAGGCTTTATCACGGTGATGGGGGCATTCACGGCCTTTTTCGCGGCCACAGTTGCCTTGGTTCAAAACGATATCAAACGTGTCATCGCTTATTCTACTTGTAGCCAGCTAGGGTATATGTTCTTCGCCGCCGGCGTAGGAGCTTATAGCGCCGCTATGTTCCATCTCTTTACTCACGCCTTCTTTAAGGCCTTGCTCTTTCTATGTGCAGGGTCCGTCATTCATGCGCTGCACCATGAGCAGGATATGCGTAAAATGGGGGGTATTTATAAGAAAGTTCCTTGGACTTGGGCCGCGATGATTATCGGCACCCTTGCTATAACTGGGATAGGTATTCCAGGGTTTGGTATTGGTTTTGCCGGATTTTTCTCCAAAGATGCCATCATCGAAGCAGCATATTCCGCAGGGATTGATGGATATAATTCGGGAACCTTTGCTTTTTGGGTTGGGATAGTCGCGGCGCTTATGACGAGCTTCTATAGCTGGCGCCTAATTTTCATGACATTCCATGGGAAATATCGCGGAGATCATCATACATTTGAACACGCCCATGAAAGTCCAATAAGTATGCTTGTTCCGCTTGGCGTATTAAGTGTTGGAGCCGTTGCGGCGGGGGCTGTATTTTATTCTAAATTTATGGGCAATGCGGGTGACTTCTGGCACGGCGCCTTGCCAATCCATGCAGGTGACCATCATGCCGCCATAGCTTCAGAACAGCTCTACGCAGCTGCTGAAACTAAACATGCCAGCGATGCACATCACGGTGATGTTAAACATGGCGGTATATTTGGATGGCTATTTAATAAACATCACGGTTACCCATGGTGGGTACTCTTAATGCCATTTGTCGTTTCCGTCGCTGGTGGTGTCACGGCCTTCATGATGTATATGCGCGGTGAAGGGGCACAAAAACATATCGATGAGATAGAGAAGACTGGAGGAGGGCCGCTCTACAAATTCCTGCTAAATAAGTGGTATGTTGATGAAATTTATGACGCGACACTGGTTAAAGGCGCGCGCAAAGTCGGAGACATTTTCTGGAAAATAGGGGATCAAAAACTTATTGACGGATTAGGTCCTAATGGCGTCGCAGCCTTAGTGGCAGGCGCGGCAAAGTGCTTATCAAAGCTGCAAACCGGCTATTTATTCCACTATGCATTTATCATGCTCTTGGGCGTCGCAACAATTATCGCCTTGGTCTTCCGTACGGTAGGAGGCTAACGTGTTTTCTAATATTCCAATTTTATCGCTTATAACTTTCATTCCGCTTTTAGGGGCATTGATATTGGGCGTTATTGCTTTCGCATCCGGGGCGACTGGCCGCGAACAGTTAGATAAAAACGCGCCGCGTGTGGCTTTGGTTGTTTCGGGCGTCGTATTTCTACTCTCGCTACTTCTGACCATTGATTTTGATACCGCCAATGCAGGGTTTCAATTTCTTGAAGAACGAGATTGGCTTGGTGGTGGTATAAAATACCGTGTCGGGGTCGATGGAATATCTATTTTATTCATTCTCCTGACAGCATTCTTGACCCCGCTTTGTATCATTGCGAGTGAGAAATCGATTAAAAACAGAATGCTCGAATATATGGTCGCGTTTCTTATTCTAGAAACTTTAATGATCGGTGTTTTCGTTTCGCTTGATTTGATTCTGTTTTATCTATTTTTCGAAGCCGTGCTTATTCCGATGTTTATAATTATCGGGGTTTGGGGCGGAAAGAACCGTGTATATGCAAGCTATAAGTTTTTCCTATACACCTTACTGGGTTCAGTCTTGATGCTAGCCGCGATATTATGGATTTATAATTATAGTGGTCAACAGCTTGGATCGCCAACGACAAAAATGCAAGTCCTTATGCATGACCTTAAGATACCAGGCGGCGCACAGACGTGGTTGTGGCTCGCATTTTTCGCCAGTTTTGCCGTTAAGATGCCAATGTGGCCTGTCCATACATGGCTCCCTGATGCTCACGTTGAAGCGCCGACAGCTGGGTCTGTTATTCTCGCGGGTATTTTGCTTAAACTAGGGGGTTATGGGTTCTTGCGATTTTCGCTCCCAATGTTTCCCAATGCTTCTGTTGAGCTTGCGCCGATTATCTTTTGGATGTCTATAATCGCGATTATATATACGTCACTTGTGGCCTACCGCCAGCATGACATTAAGAAGTTGATTGCTTATTCTTCCGTTGCCCATATGGGATTTGTGACCATGGGCATATTCACCTTTAACTTACAAGGTATTCAGGGCGGAATTTACCAAATGCTCTCTCATGGCGTTATATCTGGTGCTTTGTTTTTCTGTGTCGGAGTTATTTATGACCGTATGCATACGCGTGAAATCTCATTCTATGGCGGCTTGGTCAAACATATGCCCGTTTACGCTGCATTCTTTATGCTTTTCACCATGGCCAATGTGGGGCTTCCGGGGACATCTGGTTTTGTAGGCGAAATACTCACGATGGTTGGCGCTTATAAAGTTAGTCCATGGATTGCTGCAGGAGCGGCGCTTGGTATGATTTTATCAGCTATGTATGCCCTTCATCTATACCGTGAGGTTATCTTCGGAGAGCAGACGAATGAAAAGCTTGATGGAATAGCTGATATGAATCGGCGTGAGTGGGTTGTTTTGGCGCCTCTAGCAATAATGACTATTGTGCTCGGTGTTTTTCCTGCGCTTATTACTGATATCACCTCGGCCTCTGTGGAGAGCTTGATTGCTGACTTCACTGCGGCAACCGGAGGACAATAATCATGTTGCAAACTATTTCGCTCTTTGCTCCGCAGCTTTTGCTGGCTGTTTCAGCATCGCTCCTTCTTGGATTTGGCGTATCGAAAGACAAAGATCGCTCCGTAATCGTTCGCTATATTGCCGTTGGCCTTCTGGTTCTTTTCTCCTTCATGGGTTTATTGTTTGGGCAGCCTAATGGCGAAGCCTTTAAAGGCGCATTGGTCGTAAATAATTACACCCATTACTTAAATATGTTTCTTGGCTTATCAGCAGCCGCAGCTTTGATGTTTTCTAAGTCATTTTTCCAAGCAGAAAAGCTGGACCGATATGAATATTCTGTTCTGGTTCTATATGCTGTTTTAGGTATGTCTATTATGGTATCGGCCAATAGCTTGCTTTCACTTTATATCGGTATCGAGCTTCAGTCCTTAGCCCTTTATGTTATGGCCGCCTTTAACCGCGATAGCTTACGAGCTTCCGAGGCTGGGCTTAAATATTTTGTACTTGGGGCAATATCGTCGGGGCTTTTACTTTACGGCTCGTCTTTGATTTATGGCTTTACAGGATCGCTCGAATTTGGACGTATTGCTGAGGTCGTTTCCGCTGGCGCGACGCCGGGTATTATTGCGGGAATGGTATTTTTGCTATGCGGGCTAGCCTTTAAAATTTCCGCAGCCCCCTTCCATATGTGGACACCCGACGTCTATGAGGGCGCGCCTACCCCGGTGACGGGTTTCTTTGCCGCCGCGCCTAAATTCGCCGCTATGGCTTTGATTGCTAGGTTAATTATTGGGCCATTTGGCGACATTGCTACGCAGTGGCAGCAGGTGATTATCGTCTTAGCTGTCTTGTCTATGTTTGTCGGCGCGATTGGAGCTTTGGCGCAAACAAATATAAAACGTCTGATGGCCTATTCATCAATCGCGAATATGGGTTACGCTCTTGTACCTCTTGCAGCCGGAACCGTTGCAGGTGTTAATGGCATGCTTCTATTTATGAGCATCTATGTCATTACAACGATTGGCGTATTTGCCTGCATCTTACAAATGCGCATACGAAGCGGCATGGTTGAACAAATTTCTGATTTGTCTGGACTCTCAAAGACAAATAAGCCCTTGGCTATCATCCTTTCTATGTTCATGTTTTCAGTTATGGGCATCCCGCCATTTTTAGGGTTCTTCGGAAAGGTCTTTGCCTTCCTTCCAGCTATGCAAGCGGGTTTAACCTGGCTCGTTGTTCTTGCCTTAATCGCCTCTGTAATTGGCGCATTTTATTATCTTCGTATTGTGAAAATGATTTGGTTTGATGAGTCGGAAAATGAATTTGTAAGTGCGCCAAAGACGCTCCAGGGGCTATCGACGCTTTCTGCTTTGCTTGTCCTGCCGCTGTTTTTACTTCCCTTTTTTGCTGTAAGGTCTCAAGGTCTTATCGCTCAGGCCGCGGCGAGTTTATTCTAATTTGAAATTCATAACGCTAGATCATGTTGATTCAACAAATGCCGAAATTTCTCGGTTGGCGGAAAAAGGCGAATTAGGCCCATTATGGGTTAGAGCAAATTCTCAAACGCATGGCCGAGGGCGCCGGGGCCGTGAATGGGTATCTCAAAAAGGTAACTTATATTGCTCTGGTCTATTTCCACATAATGGGACCCTTCAAGAAACCGCGCGCATAAGTTTTGTGGCTGCGCTCGCCGTCGCAGATTGTTTAGGGGACTATGTCACTAAGGATAAGATTAGCCTAAAATGGCCAAATGATGTTTTAATTGACGGACTAAAATCCTCTGGAATTTTACTCGAATCTGGCAAGGATCATTTCATTGTAGGCATAGGTATCAATTTGACCTCACACCCGCCGTTAACACCTTACCCGGCAACGCATATATTAGAGCATATTGAAGCGGGGCTTCTCAATTCGCCAGAACCCATAATGACAGGACCGGATGCGGTCTTGGCTGTGCTGGCAATTCGGTTTGAATATTGGTTAAATTTATTAGCCGATGAGGGATTTTCGTCGATATCTAAGGCATGGTTGTCACGTGCCTATAACGTTCCAGGGAAGGTCAAAGTCCGTCTGCCGAAAGAGGAATTCTCAGGTCAGGCTCTTGGGCTAGATGATAATGGAGCATTGCGCGTTAGGCTCGAGAATGGCACGATACGGGACGTTCATGCTGGAGATATCTTCTTCAGCGAAGAAGGAGCTTAGATGTTACTTGCGATTGACACAGGAAACACAAATACGCTTTTTGCCATTCATAATGGGAAAGAGTGGATTGTTGAATGGCGCATAGCAACTGACCCGAAGCGTACGGCTGATGAATATGCGGTGTGGTTCCATCAACTCCTTACAATGCAAGGTCTGGATTTTAAGGACATAAAGAGCTGCGTTATTTCCACAGTGGTGCCTCAATCATTATTCAATATGAGAAATCTTTCTCGAAGGCATTTAAATATTGATCCCATCATTATTGGAGAAAAGGACGTTAAAATTGGAATCGGTATTCGTAACGTCAATCCACAAGAAGTGGGCGCCGACCGTCTTGTTACAGCCTTAGGGGCGACCAAACGCTATAAGGGAAATCTTATCATTATCGACAGCGGTACGGCGACAACCTTTGATGTCGTATCTGAGGATGGATATTTTGAAGGCGGAATTATTTCACCCGGTATTAATTTGTCAGTGAGAGCTCTGCATGATGCCGCGGCGCAACTCCCGCGAATAGAAATTAAACGCCCAGATAAAGTTGTCGGCCATAGCACAGTGAGCGCTATGCAGTCAGGCATTTTTTGGGGCTATATAGGCCTTATCGATGGTTTAGTTCAGCGGATTATCAAAGAAGAAAAAAGGTCTTTCACCGTTATCGGCACAGGCGGTGTGGCATCGCTCTTCGCGGGCGCGTCTAAAACAATTAAGCATTACGATAGTAATCTCACAATCGATGGACTCTTAGAAATTTGGCGATTGAACAATTAGATGGGGTCTAGCGTAGAGAATGATCTGGTTTTTCTACCCCTAGGGGGCTGCGGCGAAATCGGAATGAATTTAAACCTTTTTGGGTTTGGCCCGGTTCATGACCGTAAATGGATTATCGTTGATATCGGTGTGACCTTTGGAAATGACTCTACGCCAGGAATTGAAATCATCATGCCTGACATTGAGTTCATTAAACAACGGCGTGATAATTTATTAGGCATTGTACTTACCCATGCCCATGAAGATCACATGGGTGCGTTGGCGCGCCTATGGCCGGCGCTTTCATGTCCCGTATATGCAACACCGTTCACAATGTATTTAGTAAAAGACCGGCTTGCTGAGTTTAACTTATTAGATGATGTCCCATTGCATGAAGTGCCTTTAAAAGGACGTTTCTCGCTCGGACCTTTTGATATTGAGCTGATTACGATGACCCATTCTATTGCCGAGCCCAATGCTTTAGCCATTCGAACTGAGCTCGGGACGATATTGCATACAGGGGATTGGAAAATAGATGAAGCCCCTCAGATAGGTGAGCCGGTGGATTCAAAAGCTCTAAAGGCTGTAGGGGATGAAGGTATTCTTGCGATGGTATGTGATAGTACCAATGTCTTTTCGCCAGGCTATGCCGGAAGCGAAGAAAACGTACGCAAAGAGCTTGTTGAATTAATTGGAGAATATGACGGCAAAGGCGTAGCTGTTGCGTCATTTGCATCAAATGTCGCCCGTCTTGAATCGGTTATGCTCGCGGCCAAAGACAATGATAGAAGCGTTTGTTTGATAGGTCGTTCGATGCACCGCATGACGGCGGCAGCAAAGTCTATTGGATTGCTGTCGGAAGTTGGAGAGATACTCAGCGAAGATGAGGCTCAGTCTATGCCAGCGGCTCATGTCTTATATTTATGCACCGGAAGTCAAGGCGAATCTCGAGCGGCTTTATCGCGCATAGCCTCAGGGGAGCATCGTTCCGTTAAGTTTCATAAAGGCGATGTTGTGATTTTCTCTTCCAAAATTATTCCGGGGAATGAGAAAGGGATATTTGCTTTGCAAAACGCGCTGGCTGATGATGGAGTTGATATAATAACAGAAAAGATGAGAGCTATCCATGTCTCTGGTCACCCTTGCCGAGAAGAACTCAAAAAAATGTATGAATGGGTGCGACCGCTAATAGCGGTTCCTGTTCACGGCGAGAGACGGCATCTTCTTGAGCATGCCAAACTCGCGAAATCTCTAAGCCCTAAATTTTCGATTGCGCCGCGAAACGGTGAGATGATTAAACTTTCCCAAGAGGGGGCGCAGGTAATTGATATTGTTCCGTCTGGTCGCCTTCATCAAGACGGTAATTCAATCATTCAAGCTAGCGATGAGGGACTTAGGCTACGCCGCAAAATGGCTTTTGCGGGTCATGTCTCGGTAAGCCTCGTTGTGAATAGTAAGGGTAAATTGCTCAGTGGACCAGATGTCAGAATATCTGGATTTCCAGAAGGACGAGAGGGGCAATTGCTGGAGGACCTTATTGATCGTCTGGCCGATGAAGCTGAGGATGTATTTGAGGAAATGGCTTTGAAATCGCGTAGGGATGAAGATTTAATTGAAGACCGTATAGCTCCTAAAATAAAAAAAATGGTCAAGACCCTAACGGGGAAACGCACGCTCGTTGAACTTATAGCGCATAAGGTAAAATAGAATGTATGATAGTTTTTTAGGCCCGCTTAATCATGTTGGTATTGTTGTACCGGATATAAATAAAGCAATAGACATGTACCGCACTGTATTTGGCGTAACAGATATAACAGAGCCAACAGATCTACCGCCTCAAGGGGTCACATTTGCATTCGTAAATTTGCCATCGGGCCAGGTAGAGCTTATCCAACCTTACGGGGATAAATCGCCTATAACTAAATTTTTAGATAAAAACCCTAAAGGCGGACAGCATCATATTTGTTTTGAGGTCAAAGATATTCATACGGCCAGTGAGACGATGGCGAGCAGAGGGATGAGAGTCTTAAATGAACCTAGAATTGGCGCGCATGGCACGCCTGTTGTTTTTTTACATCCAGGAGATGCCGGCGGGGTCTTAATTGAGTTGATGGAAACACCTAAAGGCGAGCATTAATGTCGCCTTTTTCGTTATTTGTCACTTATTTGCTGATTTGGTGGATGACGCTTTTCGTTATTTTACCGATGGGGATTAAAGGGCAGGCTGAGTCTGGCGAAGTTATAAAAGGCTCAGAACCTGGAGCGCCTGTTGACGCGAATATCAAAGGTAAGTTCAAGCAAACGACCATTTTAGCCACAATAATTTGGGTTTTCGTCAACGCTATTATTTGGTCTGGAATATTTAATTGGGATCAAATGGCTGTTTTGTTAGGTTTAAATGCCTCATAAAGCCCGTGACTGAACTTGTAGCTGGAAGTTCAAGCGTTTAAGCCTATTATAAATAATAAGGGATTCTCCTAGATGCGCCTATCAAACTACTTTCTACCAGTTTTGAAAGAAACGCCCGCAGATGCTACCATAGCATCTCATCGCTACATGTTGCGCGCGGGTATGGTAAAACAAGATAGTGCGGGCATATATATCTGGCTGCCCTTAGGCTTCAAAGTGCTTAAGAAAATCGAACAAATTGTACGCGAAGAGCAGAATAAGGTTGGCGCGGTTGAAATGCTTATGCCAACGATACAATCGGCAAATCATTGGAAGGAAACAGGGCGCTATGATGCCTATGGACCTGAGATGCTTCGTATTCAAGATCGCGGTGAACGGGAACTTTTATATGGCCCCACCAATGAGGATATGATTACGGATATGTTCCGGTCTTATATTAGGTCTTACAAAGACTTACCGCAATGTCTTTATCACATCCAATGGAAATTCCGAGATGAACGGCGACCAAGATTTGGCGTTATGCGGGGCCGAGAATTCCTCATGAAAGACGCCTATAGTTTTGACATTGACCCCAAAGCGGCGCGGTTGAGTTATTACAAGCAATTCGTAGCCTATCTAAATACATATGCTCGTTTGGGGCTAAAAGCGGTCCCTATGCGGGCAGATACAGGGCCGATTGGTGGGGATTTATCTCATGAATTTTTAATATTGGCGGAGACGGGTGAAAGCGAAGTGTTTTGCCATAAAGACCTCGTAGATATGCCCGCGCCTGGATATTTCGATACGGAATCAGAGTTAAAGTCTGTCTTTGATCAACGTACGTCCCTCTATGCGGCTACAGATGAGAAACATGACGCAGATGAATTTGCTAAAGTGCCTGCGGATAAGCAACTATCAGCGCGCGGCATTGAGGTTGGTCATATTTTCTACTTCGGTGATAAATATAGCGCGCCTATGAAAGCACAAGTAACAGGCCCCGACGGGAAAAATGTCGATGTCATGATGGGATCTTACGGCGTCGGGGTGTCACGTCTTGTCGGCGGAATAATCGAAGCTAGCCATGATGAAAATGGAATAATTTGGCCTAACTCAGTCACACCATTTGGCGCGGGTGTCATTAATTTGAAGGTTGGTGATGAGCAGGCCGATGCCGCGAGTGAAGATTTGTATCAGAAGTTATCTGCGGCAGGAATTGACCCTTTGTATGACGATAAAAACGATAGAGGTGGTCAGAAGTTTGCCCGTATGGATTTAATTGGTCTGCCTTATCAATTGGTTGTGGGACCACGGGGATTGAAAGACGGCGTTATAGAAGTTAAGGTTAGAGCTACAGGAGAGCGAAAGAACCTCTCGCCGACAGAGGCTGTGAATTTCATTGTGTCTGAATATGAGGCGGCCGCTTAGTGAATAACAAATCTGACATTTTGGTGAGTCAGAACAAACCCTTTGGCGGCGTCGAGCGCCTTATTGCCATGCGCTATTTGCGCGCTAAGAAAAACCAAGGCGGTGTAGGATTAATAGCGGCGATTTCATTTACATGTATCATGCTGGCTATCGCGGCGATGATTATAATCATGTCGATCATGAATGGGTTCCGCTCTGATATGATCCGCTTAACCGTAGGATCAGAGGGGCATATGTATGTTGCCTCGAGTTCACCTAAGCCGACGCCAGAGAGCGTGCAGCAGCTTGAGCGCAGATTGGCGAGTGTTGAAGGCGTTGATGAAGCGTTTCAATTCACGCAAAACTATACGGGCGTACAGGCCAATGGGCAATTTGCCTTGGCGCAGGTCATCGGGATATCTCCTGAAAATCTACAAAATTATGAACTTATCGCCGAGAGTGTTCAACAAGGCAGCTTAGACCTATTTGGGCAGGGTCCGGGCTCTGAAAATCAAATCGCTTTAGGCGCAGTTTTAGCAAATGGTTTGGGGTTATCCGTTGGAGACCGTCTGCTGGTATTCTCGCCTCGTACACGCCAAACTATAACAGGTCCTGTCCCTGTTAAGAAAGTTTATACAGTTGGCGCTATTTTTCAAGTTGGACTATATATCACCGACCAAACATATATTTACATGAGCTTTGATCAGGCGACACAGCTTTTTGAAGGCGGGCAAGTGTCAGGAGAAATTCAGCTCCGTCTTGAGAATCCAGATGCCTTGGAGGAGATGAGTGGTTTGGTTTCAAAAGCCTCGCAGGAACCCGTATTCCTTTCTACATGGAAAGACAGAAATGCAACGACAGCAACGGCTCTCAGAACGGAACAAATTGCCATGCGGTTTATCTTTATGGTCGTTGTTATAATCGCCGCTTTTCCTGTTTTAGCCTCCATGATTATGCTAGTTAAAAACAAATCTAAGGACATTGCAATTTTAAGGACGATTGGCGCTACTCGTAAAGGTATTTTGCGAATATTCTTTATGTGCGGCGCAATGGTTGGAATATTAGGGACCTTCGCGGGTCTTGTACTTGGTATTCTGTTTTGTCTAAATATCGGCGGCATTCAATGGATTATCGAAACGGTTACAGGAACCGAACTTTTTCCAGCCGACGTTTATGGGATTTCTGGCGGAATTCCAGCCAAGATAGTTTGGTCAGAAGTTTTTGGCGTGGCCTTTTGGGGCTTTTTAATATCCGCTGCTGCAACGTTTTTCCCGGCGTTAAATGCTTCCAAAGTCGACCCTGTCGACGCGCTGAGGTATGAGTAATATGCTTACGACTGCTGGACGACCTATACTCTCGGTTCGCAATTTGCATCGATCTTATCAATCTGGGCCCAAGACTCTAAATGTCTTGACCGGCGCTGATATTGATATTTATCCTGGCGAGATGGTGGGACTTATTGGACCATCAGGTTCAGGGAAGTCGACATTATTACATGCAGCGGGCTTGCTTGAAAAACCTAATGCGGGAGAGGTTTTTATTAATGGTCGAGAATGCCTTAAGCTTCCTGATGATGAGAGGACTGCCATTCGGCGAGCAACAATAGGTGTTGTTTACCAGTTTCATCATTTGCAAAAGGAATTTTCTGCGATTGATAATGTTTCCATTCCGCAAATGATTGCGGGAGCTTCGCCAAGAGAAGCGGAAGAAGAGTCAAAACGTCTACTTGGGATAATGGGTTTATCTGAACGGGGTCATCATAAGCCTAGTCAAATGTCAGGCGGTGAACAACAACGGGTTGCCATAGCACGCGCTATATCTAATAAACCTCAAGTCTTGTTGGCTGATGAGCCAACGGGAAACCTTGATCCGGCGACATCTTCAACTGTGTTTCAAAGTTTATTTGATTTAACTCGGCTTGAAAAAGTCTCAGCTTTGGTCGCTACCCATAATATGGGTCTGACCAAGTATATGGATAGGGTTTTAACTGTTCGAGAAGGTCTTATTGTTCCTTTTCAGCGTTAAAACGTTGAGAGACAGCGTAAAAGACAATCCCAAAGAGTATCACGCATAATCCAAATATAGCTTTGTGAGGTTCGTTGATTATCACGAAGGCTAACATAAAGGCTGTAATGGCTAAGTATATCAGCGGAACGATTGGGTAGCCCCAGGTTTTATACGGGCGCGCTAAATCGGGCTCGCGATACCGAAGAACAAAGACCCCTAAAATTGCCAGAAAACTATTAAAGGCGAGCATCGCTCCGGCGAAGACAACTATGGTTTTAAAGCTAGACGTCAAAATATATATCAAAGCGATGGCTGACTGAAAGTAAATGGCATTTCGCGGAATATTGTCTATATTAGTTTTTCCGAGAAAGCTTAGAGCTTTAAAATCTTCGCCAATAGCCTGTAGGGCTCTTGGCCCCGCTAAAGTCATGGCGCTGACTGTCGATATTAATAATAAGGATAACATGGCGCCAGCAATCCGGGCACCTGTGTCCCCAAAAATGTAATTGGAAGCAATGTATCCAAGCTCTACCTGGCCCTCTAACGCGCTAATTGGTGCAGCATAAAGAAATACATAATTTAGTAGAACGTAAAGTATCATCACGAGAGATGTGCCGAATACTAAGATTTTGGGAAGGTCCTTTTGCGGGTTCTCAAGCTCGCCCGAAATATAAGTCGCGGCGTTCCACCCCGTATAGGCATAAGAAACATAAATAAGCGAAACCCCAAAGGCGCTACTTGTGATGACGTCCCAGTCTCCTGCTTTTGGGAGAGGGGAAATGGGTTGTGGATTATCAAGTAAGATGAAAGCTGCAAGACAGAAGGCTATAATTAAAGCGACTTTTGCAAAAGTGAAACCAAATTGAAACTTCCCGCTTGCGCTTCTGTTTTTACCATGAACATAAGTCACAAGTATGACGAGGGCGCAGGCTAACCCCTTTTGAAATCCAGCGCTATAATTGCCAGGCATCGCAGCTGTTGCGTATTTACCAAAAGCCAATGAGACAGCCGCAATTGGCGCTGCAAAACCAATGACCGTAGAAACCCAACCCGAAATAAAACCTGCAATTGGATGATAAATTCGTCCAAGAAAATTATATTCACCACCTGAGCGGGGCAGGGCTGCACCGAGTTCTGCGTAGCTAGCCGCACCGCATAGAGAGGCGATACCACCGATAATCCAAAGCATCATGATTGCGAAAACGGATTGTATATCTGTGACTTGAAAGCCAAGAGACGTAAAGACTCCCGTTCCAACCATATTTGCAATTATAACTGCCGCCGCCGTGCGAGGGGTATAAAACTTAGTCATGGACAGGCTATGCCCTCTTCGAGCATAGCCTGTCTATAGCCAGGTGGGATTGGGGTTAGAAAATAAACATATCTTCTGAGATAGCATCGATTGCGAAGTCTTCAATTAGGATGGATGAATCTTCATAATCAATACGTGTCCCTGTATCAGTCATGGTAAAACTTAGGTCTTCAAAGGAAATTTCTCCGTCAAAAGATGAGAAATCTATGATGTCTTGACCGTTTTCGAAATCGGTTATTCGGTCATGTCCATCGCCTTGATTAAACACAAATTGGTC
>CAYXEB010000024.1:0-21278 GCA_964463835.1 uncultured Hellea sp. | reverse complement strand
AGGGATAACATATGGCGGGCCATTGCGTCGTTATCCGGGTCGGTTGCTTGAGGTGCTTGGTAACAAGCACCCTAGAGGAATGATCGTCGCGGCTTGGCCGTACAGAACCCGGCTTATAGGCCCTCTGACATTTTATTCGCCCGGTACGGGAAAGCCGCGATCGCGCATAAGCGGCGCGATATCTGCGTCACGGCCTCTAAAGGCGCGATAAGCCTCCGCTGGATTAACAGCGTTACGCGGAGCAAAAAGATTATCAACGAGTTTTTTGGCAACGCCTGCATCATAAAAGCCGCCAGGAGCTTCTTTGAAAGCCTCTGCAGCGTCAGATGTTAAAACATCCGCCCACATATAACCGTAGTAACCAGCTGAATATCCTTCGCCGGAAAAGATATGCCCGAAATGAGGAGAGCGGTGACGCATCACAATTGTATTAGGCATGCCAAGCTCTTCTAACGTCTTTTTCTCGAAAGCGTCAGGGTCTATGTCTTTTGGGTCAGTTGTGTGATATCGCATATCAACAAGGGCAGAGGCCAAATATTCTGTTGTCGCAAAGCCTTGGTTGAAGGTTGCTGCATCTTTGATTTTTTGGCGAAGCTCCATTGGCATGGCTTTGCCGGTTTCATGATGAACAAGGTATTTATCGACAATAATATCGGTTGACAACCAACGTTCCAAAAGCTGGGATTGAAACTCCGTATAATCCCTTACACCGCCGTTAAGGGTCGGATAAGCCACATTTGACGATAGTGAATGCAGGGCATGGCCAAATTCGTGAAAGAAGGTATTGGCATCATCCCAAGAAATGAGAACTGGTTCGCCAGGCGCGCCTTTTATAAAGTTGGAATTGTTGGATGATAAGACGGTCTTTTTACCATCGAATGTTGTATGGGATCTGTAGCTTGTGGCCCAAGCGCCAGAGCGTTTTCCAGGACGCGCAAACGGATCCAAATACCAAAGACCAATATGGTCTCCGCTTGTTTTATCTGTCACTTCCCAAACATTTACATCGGGATGGAAGACGGGCACGGAGCCCTCTGGCACGGGCGTAAATGTGAAGTTGAAGAGCTCTCCGGCGACATAGAACATGGCCTCTGTGAGCTTATCGAGCTGAAGATATTGTTTTACCTCATCACTATCGAGAGCATATTTATCCTTACGAACTTTTTCTGCGTAATATCGGTAATCCCACGGCGCAATTTTAATTTTTGCGCCCTCTTTATCAGCAATCGCCTGCATATCTGCGACTTCTTCTTCGACGCGGGCAATGGCGGCCGGCCAAACAGCTTCCATAAGCTCGATTGCGCGCTCTGGCGCTTGCGCCATACGGTCTTCAAGACGCCATTGGGCGTAATTATCATATCCTAATAAAGCAACACGTTCATCTCTAAGCGTTAGAATTTCAGCGATAATAGCATTGTTGTCATGTGCGTCACCATTATCTCCGCGCGAATAATAAGTTTCCCATACCTTTTGACGTAAATCACGTTCTTTGGAATAGGTCAGGAAGGGGGACATGGACGAGCGTGTATTTGTAATCGCATATTGCCCGTCTTTTCCGTTGACCTTCGCAGTTGCGCCTGCAGCTTTGACGAAACTTTCGGGCAGGCCTGAGAGCTGATCTTTATTGATATAAAGGATATAGCCTTCTTCATCAGCGAGCACATTATTGGCGAAATCAGTATGAAGTTTGGAAAGACGTTTATTGATTGCGGCATAGCGGGCTTTTCCCGCAGCTTCGAGCGTAGCGCCATTTCGGGCAAAGCCGTCATAGGTTAACTGCACTAATCGCTGCTGGTCGGGACGCATGTTTTTGACAGCGGGATCTTCGTAAACCGCTTTAACACGATCAAAAAGCTTTTGGTTTTGACGGATTTTAGAACTAAAGTCTGAGAGTTTTGGGTTGACCTTACCTTGAATTTTTCGAAATTCAGACGAGTTCATATTTGAACTCCAAATACCCCAGAATGGGAATACGCGGTCTAGGTCTTGACCAGTTTTTTCGAGTGCTAATATAGTGTTATCAAAATTAGGAGCATCAGGATTGGCAACAATAGCGTCAATTTCCTTCAGGTTTTTTTCCATGCCCCAGTCTATAGCCTGCTCGATATTTTCCAATGACATCTTATCAAATGCGGGGACGCCTCCATATGGTCCAGTCCATTCTTTAAGTAGGATGTTATCTGTTTCTGGCATCTCGACCTTGGGTAAATCCAAGTTGACGGTTTTATTGGGGCTAGAACTATTTGGATTCGAGCAGCCCGCTATTGATAAGGCCAGAAGACTCGTGGCGGTGAGTAAAACTAAACGCATGATAAATCCCTTTATTGTTTCAAAAAATTTAGCTTGATTATATAGAAATTAATAGCGCCACCTAGCGGCTTTATTGAAATAAAATACCGAGGCCTGTACCGCTGGTAAAATTTTATGACCGTCATTGCATTTCTTGTCTTTCCTGATTAACCCACGCTATGTCGAATTTTCAATCTTTAGCTGGGCTAGGACAAATTTCAGGTGATTACGATGTATTGCTCTGTGATATTTGGGGCGTAATTCATAATGGCCGAGAGGCTTATAAATCTGCGACAGAGGCATTGGAACTCTTTCGGTCTGACCACGGTCCTGTAATTTTAATTTCAAATTCTCCTAAGCCTTCAGTTTCGATACCCAATCAATTTGCTCAAATCGGGGTTTATGGAGAATTTTATGATGCGGTTGTGACTTCTGGGGATACGACAATCGATGAGCTTTCTCGCCGAGCACCCGGACCCGTCTTTAAAATTGGGCCAGAGCGTGATGATATACTCTATGAAAATATAGAGCTTCATTTTTCAGATATTGCTGAGGCAAGCTTTATTTCCTGTACGGGCATGTTTGAAGATGATGACACGCCAGAAGAATACCGCCCTATGCTAGTTGAGGCGCGCGACGCGGGGCTTCCTTTTATTTGCGCTAATCCTGATGTTAAGGTCAAAATCGCGGGTCGCGTCATGTGGTGCGGGGGCGCACTCGCTAAGCTGTATGAAGAGCTAGGTGGAGAGGTTATTTACGCAGGAAAGCCGCACAACCCGGTTTATAGACTTGCGCGCGCTTGGATGAGTGAAATGCTGGGATATGTTCCGTCACGAGACCGAGTGTTATGTATTGGCGACAATATCTTCACCGATTTGTTAGGCGCTCAACAACAAGATTATGACTGCCTCTTTATCCAAGATGGCCTATACGGCGGGACGGAAGCAAAGTTTAAAATCCTTCTGGGTCAGCACGGTATTTCCGCGCGCTATATGGCCTCTAATTTATCTTGGTAATTCCGCTCTATTTTGCTAGGGACTTTCAATGACTGACAACGTAAAATACTATCTAGAAGACCTCAAAGTCGGGATGCGTTCGACAACGAGGTCAATAATCACAGCGGAGATGATTGATACTTTTGCGGAAATTACTGGTGATCATAACCCGATTCATGTAGACGCAGAATTTGCTGCGAAATCTCAATTTGGGGAGCGTATCGCTCACGGAGCTTTATCGGCCTCCTTTATATCGGCTGTTTTAGGAAATGATTTGCCTGGGCCTGGCGCGGTTTTTGTAGAGCTTAATTTACGCTTTCGTAAACCCGCCTTTATTGGCGATGAAGTTATCGCCGTGGCTGAAGTTGCCGAGATTAATGAGCGCACAGGCCGAGTTAAAATGAAATGTCACTGCGAAGTGAACGGTCAGAAAGTCTGTCGGGGTGATGCAGGCGTATTTGTGCAGAAACGCCCAACTAGCTGAGTTGTGAAAACTCTACAAACCTATACAGATTTAGAGTCTTCGGATAAAGGCGCAGTCATCGCGCTGGGAAACTTTGATGGTCTGCACCGCGGCCATCAAGTTGTGATTGCCAAGGCTAAAGCCATCGCAGATGAAATAAACGCGCCTTTGGGAATTGGTCTATTTCGTCCTCACCCGTATCGCTATTTTAAGCCAGATGCGCCGCCATTCCGGCTGATGAGCGCGGAACTGCGTGCTGAGATTATGCCGAGCCTTGGGGTTGAGCGCCTTTATGAAATTCCTTTTGATAACGCCTTACGAGAAATGAATGATACAGAATTTGTCGAGCAGGTCTTAAATCAAGGACTGGGTATTCGGCATGTCGTGGTGGGTGAAGATTACGGATTTGGTAAAGACCGCTGCGGTGATATTCAAAGCCTAACCCAGTTATGCAGTACACGTGATATTGGCGTAACGTCTCTAAAACCTGTTGGCTTACATAAGCTTTACGGAAAATATGGCAGCACCGAAATTCGCAAAGCCTTAAAACAAGGCGACGTCTTTCATGCCGCGCATATGCTCTCACGGCCATGGATAGTTGATGGGATTGTACAGAAGGGGCAGCAGCTGGGCCGTACGCTAGGTTTTCCGACGGCGAACCTGCCGCTTGGGGACTTAGTCGTACCGAAACTCGGTATTTATTGTGTGGAAACAAAATTACTTAATGAGGATATATGGCGTCCTAGTATCGCAAGCCTTGGCACGCGTCCAACTGTGGGCGGAGAAGGAATCTTGCTTGAAACCTTTATCTTTAACTTTGACCAAGATATTTACGGCCAACATATTCAAGTACGGTTTAGAAGCTTCATCCGCGGAGAAAAAAAATTCGATAGTCTTGAAGCCTTAACAGCTCAAATGAAACAGGATGAAGCCGGGGCGCGAGCTTTGTTTGGGTTGTGAAATCGAAAAAACTAACCGTCCAAGAAAACACCATTTTGTACAAGCTGACATCTGGAGCACTTCGTCAATGATGAAGGAACCCTCCAAGAACTACTATAATAATTTGGTCAGTTTGCGTGGCGTGCGGTATACTCTAATAGGTAGTTTTAGAGGCTACTCCCCTTTATAAACAACGCCGCCTTTCATCACGAAATCTACGTCGAGTAACTCTTCAATATCGTCTAGTGGGTTTCCGTCCACGGCGATGAGGTCGGCTTGTTTGCCTGTCACTAAGGTTCCAATCTTGTCGTCAAGACCAATATGTTTGGCGGCGACGGTTGTTGCGCTTTCAATGGCTTCCATTTCGTTCATCCCGCCTGCGACGAGAAATTTAAATTCTTGTGCGTTTTTCCCATGTTCCGAAACGCCCGTGTCTGTGCCAAAGGCGATATTGACGCCGTTCTCATAAGCTGTGCGCATCATGTCTTGCATTTGCGGGCCGACTTCCAGGGCTTTCTTGACTGAGTTAGGCGGGAGCCAATCTTTATTCTCAGCCCAGTCTACAACGGTCATGCCAGCCAGCACTGTCGGGACGAGGGTGGCATTATGTTTCTTAAATAATGCGGCGGTGCCTGCATCTAGATAGGTTCCATGTTCTATCGATTGAACACCTGCTTTTAGCGCAGATTCTATCCCGTCTTTCCCATGCGCATGAGCCGTCACTTTGCGGCCCATTTTGGTTGCCGCTTCGACAATAGCTTCCAATTCATCATTGAAGAATTGCTGCCCTGTTCCTGCATTGGTATTGGACAATACGCCGCCCGTGGCTGTGATCTTTATGACATCCGCGCCGTTTTTAACGGCTTGGCGCACTGCGCGGCGGCAATCTGCAGGGCCATCGCACAGTGTTTCGGATTGCATATGCGGGATAAGTTCATCTTTAAAACCGTGCGTATCACCATGTCCGCCTGTAATAGAGATGGCAGAGCCTGCGGCTTGTATATGGGGTCCGGGGACAAGCCCTTTATTGATGGCGCGTTTTAGAGCGAAAATTTCTTTCGGGCCGCCGACATCTTGTACGGCTGTAAAGCCTGCCATTAAAGTCGTTTTGGCATGTTTAGCGGCTTGGAAGGCGACATCTCCGGGCTCGAGTAAGACACCATCCCAGCGTGATGTTGGACTCCATTCTCCGCGCAAATGGACGTGGCTATCAATGAGGCCAGGCAGAAAAAACATATCGCGTTTGTCAATGATGGTCGCTTCGTCGTCTTCTATAAATCCTGGCTCGATACCTACTACTTTACCATCATGGATAATAATCGTTTGATCCGATTTGGGGGCTGACCCTGGAATTGCGAGAACTGTACCCGCATAAATTAGCGTAAAATCTTTATGATTATCGTGAGCGCCATCATCGTGGGCGCTTGTCGAGAAGGATAAGGCGAGGGCACTAGCTACTATTAAAACTTTACGCATAAAACGTCTCCGTGATTATGAATTTAAGGCATGGTGGGCGATATCTCTTCGGCAAAACCCTCCGGGCCATTTTATGGCTTCATCTATAGCTTTATACGCTCTCGCGACAGCATCTTCCAGATTACTCGCCTGTGCGGTGATATTGAGGACGCGTCCACCCGCAGCGCAAAAAGCGCCTTTATCATTTAGTTTGGTGCCAGCATGAAATACAACAACTCCGTCCATCTCATTGGCGTTTTCAATGCCTTTAATTTGCGTACCCTTTTTGTATTTTCCGGGATAGCCTTTGGTTGCAAGTACAACATTGACGACAGGATCATTAAACCATGCCGGCGCGGTTAATTTATCTAAATCCCCAGATTCGGCTGCGATGAATATTTCCATTAAATCAGATTGGAGACGGCGCATGAGAACCTGACATTCGGGATCACCGAAACGCGCATTATATTCGATGAGTTTGGGTCCTTCTGGGGTCATCATAAGCCCCGCAAATAAAACACCGACAAATGGATGCCCGTCTTTCGCCATACCGTGAATTGTTGGCTGAATGATTTTATCCATAACAAGGGCGAGGGCTGCGTCATCGAAAACGGGCGCCGGTGAATAGGCGCCCATGCCGCCTGTATTGGGACCTTTATCGCCGTCAAAGGCACGCTTGTGATCTTGCGCTCCGATAAGCGGTACAGCCGTAATGCCGTCTGATATGGCGAAAAAGCTCACTTCTTGGCCGCTCATAAATTCTTCTATGACAACGGTGTTGGAGGCCTCGCCAAACTTTCCTGAGAAAAACTCTTCAAGCTCGGCTTCCGCTTCATTACGCGTTTCGGGAAGTACGACTCCTTTACCTGCAGCAAGCCCATCTGCCTTTAGGACATATGGGGGCTTCATCGTTTTTAAATAGGCTTTCGCGTTCTTTAGGTCCGTAAAGACGCCATAAGCGGCAGTTGGAATATTATAGCGTGAGCAAAGTTCTTTAGTGAATGCTTTGGACGACTCTAGCTGAGCGGCTGCCTGAGTTGGGCCAAAGACTTTAACACCTAAGTCTTGCAATGCATCAACAAGACCAAGCGCAAGAGGTTGTTCTGGACCGACCACAACAAAGTCAAATCCGCCGCTTTGCACTAGTGCAATTATGCCAATAATATCATCTGCGGGGATAGGGGCAATACTCGCGAGCTGCGCGATGCCAGCATTTCCTGGCGCGCAAACGAGGTCTCTTACCAATTCGCTTTGCGATAATTTCCAGGCCAAGGCATGTTCGCGGCCACCTGAGCCAATAAGTAGAACTTTCATCATCAAATCCGTTATTCTGATTCCGTTTTGCGGCTTTTAGTCTATAAGCGGAGGTGAATCCAACGCCGAATCCATTTGGTAACCAAGAGAGACTCTGTGCCTGATATTATATCAAATACGCCTGAATATTCGGTTTCTGAACTCGCCTTTTCCTTAAAACGAACAGTTGAAGAAACCTTTGGTCATGTGCGTGTGCGCGGCGAATTGGGCCGTGTGACTGTTGCGAAGTCGGGCCATTGCTATTTGGATATCAAAGACGACAAAGCGGTGATTAATTCCATTGTTTGGAAAGGTGTCATGTCGCGGCTGTCTATGCGGCCAGAAGAAGGGATGGAGGTTGTTTGCGAAGGAAAGCTTTCGACTTACCCCGGGCGGTCTAATTATCAGTTGATTATTGAGAAGATGGAGCTTGCGGGCGCGGGCGCCTTGATGGCACTGTTTGAAAAACGAAAAAAAATGTTCGCTGCAGAAGGGCTCTTTGACAGTGATCGAAAAAGAGAACTACCCTTTATTCCAAAAGTCATTGGTGTTGTTACTTCGCCAACAGGCGCTGTTATCCGCGATATTTTACACCGGATTATGGACCGGTATCCAAGTCATGTGATCGTGTGGCCGGTCCTTGTCCAAGGCGATAAAGCCGCGGATCAAATTTCCGCCGCGATTACTGGATTTAATCATGGAGCGGGTTTCCCCCGCCCAGATTTGTTGATTGTTGCGCGCGGGGGTGGGTCTATGGAAGATCTCTGGTGCTTTAACGAGGAAAATGTTGTGCGCGCGGCGGCGAATTCTAAAATTCCGCTTATCTCTGCGATTGGTCATGAAACGGATTGGACGTTGATAGATTTTGTGGTCGATTACCGCGCGCCGACGCCAACAGGCGCAGGCGAGAAAGCTGTTCCTGTTAGAGATGATTGGTTTGAAACAGTTGCCGACTATGAGACGCGCCTGACGCGCGGATTAAAACGTAACTTAAGAGAGAAGAAGACGTCTTTATCTGCAGCCCGGCTCCCTAAGTTAGAAGGCGTTGTCAGCGCGCCGCGTCAAAGGCTTGACCTCGCCGTGGCGAGGCTACCACGCCCGGACCGTTTATTTGAGAAATCAACGCAGAAATTAACTGCGCTGCGTCTCCGTGACCCCCGCCGCTTAATTGAGGCCAAGGGAGCGCAATTAAAGGCCTTGCGGTTACACCCTGATTCAATCCGCATCAATATAGTCGGTAAACGCCGTATCCTTGCGCAAGAAGCGCGCACGGCTAATTTAGCTATCCAAAACACATTGCAACAACAAAACGCGCGATTGTTACGGGCAGGTAAATTGCTCGATGCTTATAGCTATCAAGGCGTATTAGAGCGCGGCTATGCCTTGGTGCAACGTGATAATGACGAAGTTGTGCGCTCGAAAGAGGGGGTCGAATCAGGCGAGACTGTTACCCTTACGTTTGCAGACGGGTCTCGGGGCGCCGTGATTGAGGGTAAAACGAGCTATTCTAAAAAAGCTGCAAGAAAAGCGCCCAGTAAGGCTAAAACCGTAACTGCAAATAACCAACAGGACTTGTTTTAATTTTTTGTGAAACAAGCTAAGTAGCCCTTATGAAATCATTTTTTAAAGGAACTGGCGAAGCGATTGTGCATTACGGCGCGTCGGATTTCACCATTATGGAAGGCGGGGCCTATGTGCTCTGCGCGACCACCAATGATAAGATTCCGCTCGAAATGCTCCGCTATTGGAACGCCGACAGGCAAGAAGCTTATAAAGATGCCGCCGCAAGTTTAGCGGCATGGAAAAAAGAGAACGCCTAATGCGTTGGCTAGTGTTATCATTAGCTTTCGTTTCAAATATGGCTTGCGCCGCTGAGAAAGCAGAACAACCGCTGCCGTCAACTGAACGGGTGGCGGAACGTCAAACCCCACAACTTAGACCGCTTAACAATTCGGCAGATCAAATTAAAACGGTTGAAAGGGTATCACCTAAACTGATTGCTTGCCATGGAGTTGCCAAACAAGGCGGCGCTGTTCTGTGCAAAACCTCGCCAAATGCAAAAGTCAAAGTGGCCCGCTCTGAGAAAGACTTCTATTTCGAAAATGCTGATGAGCATGGCCATATCATCATTGGCTTTGATCGTGACGAAAAGAGAAACTTTGTTGAGGTCCAAGGTGACCGCGTTAGTTTTGATTTAAAGACCCGCGAATATGACACGTCTCGCATTGACGGTCTGCCGCCGTCACAAGTTTCGACTTTTACAGACGCGCAGCTTAAGCGCATTCGAAGTTCATCCGCGCGTAAGAAGGTCGGCTTTAGCTCTCGAGCCAAAGAGATGGGTTTTCGTGATGGCTTTACATCGCCGATTAAGGAATACCGCAAAACCACAAATTTTGGCGCGCAGCGTATTTTAAACGGTGAGCCTAAAAAACCGCATTACGGTGTTGATATGGCAGCCCCAGTCGGGACGCCGATTTATGCCCCTGCTGATGGCGTCGTCAGCCTTGCAGATGATGACCTGTATTTTGAAGGGGCCATGGTACTACTTGACCACGGGCAGGGTCTGATTTCCATGTATCTTCACACGGATGAAATTTTGGTAGAGCCTGGACAGCGCGTAAAGCAGGGTGAGCAGATTGCAACAGTTGGGTCAAAAGGCCGCTCGACAGGTCCACATTTATGCTGGCGTTTAAAGTGGCGTAACCGTAACTTAGACCCGGAATTACTTACGGAGTGGCCGAAAGACGGCTAGCGAGATATGCCTAAAGCTGGAAAAGATTGTCAGACTATGGCAGAGGTACGCGAAGGTGTTGACGCGCTAGACCGGGAACTCGTCGCGCTGCTTGTAAAACGCCAAGCCTATATGACAGCTGCTGCGCGGATTAAACAGGATAGAGATGCGGTGCACGATGACGCTCGTATTGAAGATGTCGTAGCAAAAGTTATTGCAGAAGCCCAAAATCAAGGCCTATCCAAAAACATTGCAGAACCCGTTTGGCGGAAACTGATTGAGCGCTGCATCGCTTTTGAATTTGAGGAGTGGGACTCTCAGCGCGCAGCTAATAAGCAATCTGCTTAATCAATCTGTTCTGGCGTTTGAGGGTAATAATAAACGCGCCTGACTAAATTTTCTTGTAATTCATATACCGTCAGGGCACTCTGGGATTTTTCTTCCCCTTCATCATTGACCCAGTGGGCTGTTTCAGTAACACCGACGTAATCGCCGTTTAGGCTCCAATCTCTAAGACTGCCCTTGGGTAATTTAGGGTTTTTAAACCATTCTTGCATCTCTTTTGACAAGATGGATTTGCCGCTTACATGAACTTCAATTTCATTTCCGGATATGGACACCCATTCAATATCTGGATGCATCAGGGCCTCCATAGTCTCGATATCCTTGTCATTATAAGCTTGGGAATAGGCCTGTATAATTGGATGTCCGGTTTGGACTGGAGGTTGCGAAACGCTTACAGGGGGTTGAGAACAGCTGATTAGAATACTCGCTGCGAGCGCGGATATCATCACATATTTCATAACTAACTCTTTTCGTAGAGGGTTTTGGACCAACGTCTATGAACCCAAAACCATTGCGCAGGTTTTTCGCGGATGCGGTCTTCAATAAAGTGGTTGATTTGTTTGACGCCGTTTAAAACATCGGTTTCACGATTACCGGTTTTTACAAGTTCTATGGGTTCATAAAATGTCACGGTAAATTTTGATTTATGACGTGTCACCGCCATAGGTATAAGGGGACGTCCGGTTTTAAGGGCTAAGCGGGTTGCGCCCTGCGCTGTCATAGCGTCCTGCCCAAAGAAAGGAACACTCAAACCTGTATTGAATTTTTGATCGTTTAGAAGAGCCACGCTCTCTTCGTTTTTGAGCGCCTCTAACAGCTCTCGTCCGCCTTTATGCGTGGATTTTTGAACAAGAAATTTGGTTCCGTAACGCTCGCGTTGTTTACGCACACGGGTATCGATATAGGGGTTGTTAATCTTGCGGTATGTAATCCGTACTGGCAGGCCCGATTGTGTTAGGACAGTTGCCATAATTTCCCAATTGGCGAAATGCCCTGTGACAATAATGGCAGGCGCGTGGGTTTTGAAAATATCCAGACCATTGACCGTGACCTGATCGCCTTCAAAAGCTTTAACGCGGTGGGTGAGCGGGAACTCTGCTAAGGTGCGTCCGGTATTGTCCCATTGCTGAGATAAGAGTTTCATGATGTCTAAATCAGTCTGGTTCTTGAACGCAATTTTCAAACCTGTTTTGGCAATGTGATGTTTGCTCGTGAGCGGCCCGATAAGCCGTAATAACCAACCTCCAAAAGCTGAGATAGCGCTAAAAGGAAAGAGGTTTAAAATAAGGCCGACCAAATCATAGGCCAAGGCTTCAAGACGCCAAACTAGCTTCTGAGCTATTGTCATTTTTTGGGTTTGACTCGTTCGATAATCGGATGAATCAATCGGCGTAAGGTCAACTCATCTTCAAAGACAGCGGAGACAGGCCAGGCGTGGACACCTTTACGATAACCTTTGGGTAGCCGTACATAATCCTTTTCAGTTGTAATCAAAGAGGCTTCATATTCTGAGGCTAGCAAAAAGAGGTTTTCTATATCCTCGTCTCTATATTTATAGTGGTCGGCGTAAGGCATTTCTTCGACGATCTCACCGCCGTGACGCCGAAGGCTATCAAAAAATTTATTGGGACGACCGATACCTGCAAAGGCATAAAGTTTCCCTTTGGGCGGAGGTGAGGTGGGCGTTAAATAGGCAGGGATAACAATTTGCCCTTTGAGCTGTTCGGTGAGGTGCTCATCAATTTCATAGTCTGGAGAGGGTTTCATCAAAATGACCGCATCTGCGCGGTCCAGAGAAGGGGCAAGTTTCTCACGTAAAGGCCCTGCAGGGAAGACGCAGCCATTGCCAAAACCGAGTTCCGCGTCCACGACAAGAAAAGAAATCGTTTTTTCCAGCTGTGGGTTTTGGTGACCGTCATCCATAACGATGACTTTTGCGCCGTAGCTTCTGGCAGCTCGCGCGCCCTCATCACGACCCGCGCTTACCCAAACGGGCGCGTGACGGGCAAGTAATAAAGGTTCATCCCCGACTTCAAGGGCGGTATGTTCGGGATTTACAGGGATAGGCCCTTTCTCTTGGCCGCCATATCCGCGTGTTAGGCCAACGGCTTCAATACCTAGCCGCCTTAAGCTTTTTAACAGATAAATTGCAACGGGGGTTTTCCCTGTACCACCCATTGTCGCATTGCCAATGCAAATAACCGGCAGACCGACATCATAGCTGTCCGCAGTTTTAATACGCCTTGCTGCCGCCCAGCCGTAAATCCAGCTAATTGGGGCCAGAAGGGCTCGTATCATGGGCGCCGCGTCTCGCCCGTCACGGTGATTCCAAAATTCTGGCGGTCTCATGACTGCGGTCCTAATAATGGCAAAATAGGGCTAAGTTTTTCCCAGACATAATCTAGAACGGCATCACGGCCTGTCGCAAACTCATAAGCAAGGCATTGTTGCCGCGCTAATTTTTCAGGATTTGAGAGCAATTCAATCACCGCTGACCCTACCATATTCGGCGCTAGGATACGCCTTGCGGCGTCAAATGCAAACATTTGCATGTAACTATCGGCAAAGCTGGCGATATGCGCGCCCGTCAACACAGCATTTTTAAACCTAGCTGGCTCTAGCGGATTATGCCCCATCAATCCCTCAACGAGAGAACCGCAAACAAAACTGACATCCGATAAGGCATAGGCGAGTCCCATTTCGCCTATCGTATCGTATAAAAGTATGGACGTATTGGGAGTTATAGGTTCGCCGCTTGAACGTGATACATGCTTTGCGTTTGCGATTAATGACGTAACCTCTTTGCGCCGCTGAGGGTGCCTGAGCGCTAATATAAGCAAGGCATCGGGATGTTGTTTTTTGACGGTTTCATGAGCCGTTAGAATAAGAGATTCTTCTCCCTTATGGGTGCTGGCGGCGCACCAGACGGGACGGCTTCCAATTTGACTCTTCAGACTTTTTACCTTGTCCTCATTTAACGGTAGTTTTGACGCGGCATCTTTGAGATTTCCGGTGCTTTCAATTTTTTGGTCCAAAAGCCAAGACAATCCATTTGCCGTTGTTTCATTTGCCGCTAAGATGATATCGAACGCGCCAAAAAGTGCTAGCGCGCTTTGCTTGCGTTTAAACCACCCTTGAATGGATTTGTCGGACATACGGGCATTTATAAGCGCCATTGGAATTTTACGTGCATGGGTTAATTTCACCAAATTAGGCCAAATTTCGGATTCCGCCCAAAAGGCAATATCTGGTTTCCAAAAATCAAGAAAAGCGGAAACGGCTTTGGGTGTGTCGAGCGGGACGTATTGATGTAATGCGCGAGGCGGGAGTCGCTCAGCCATTAAGTTTGCGGAGGTCACGGTACCGCTTGTGACTAAGACATGCGCTTTTGGATAGGCTGCGAGTAACTTGCGGATCAGCGGTAATAACATTGTCGTTTCACCGACACTCGCGCCATGCATCCAAAATAATTGACCTTTAGGCCTTGCTACAGACGGAAGTCCAAAGCGTTCGCCTTGGCGTTCAGGGTCTTCTTTTCCGTTCAATGCGCGCTGTTTTAACCATAATGGCAAAATGGGAGCTAATATCCGTGTTAGCCCTGAATAGGCGCGTATGAGACCTGTTTCGCTCATGTCGTAGGCTCTATTGGTTCGTGTCCCATAGCGCGGTCAGCATCCGCCAGAAACATATTCATTTCTTCTTCAATACGCTTACGAATATGTTCTATTTCATTGTCATCTGCTTCTTTAGTAATGTTGACGGGGGTGCCCCAGATGATTTTCCCTTTCCCAAAGGGCAGAGGCACAACTAAGCGGTCCCATGAGTTAAGGAGCTTCCTGTTTTTTACGGCGAAACTGCAGGGCATAAGCGGGGCGTTTGTTAGCTTTGCGAGCCGTAAAGGTCCATCTCCTAGGCGCTGGCGCGGGCCGCGCGGCCCGTCTGGGGTAACTACAATACAGCCCTTATTTTCAATTGCAGTTACAATATCGAGGCTGGCTTTGGCCCCGCCTTTGGCTTTGGCCGCATTATTTGCCTTAGCTGCTTTTTTTGTGGATCCGCGTATTGTTTTTAACCCAAGATAATGACTGGCATGGGCGACGATATTGCCGTCCCGCGAGCGTGATATGAGTACATATGGAAGTTGATATTGCTTTTTCCAAGCCGAGGTCAACATCATAAAACGTGAATGCCAGACTAGAGCAATGACGCCGTTTTTCTCCTCAATAATGGATTGGACTTTATCCGCGCCCTCAATATCCCAACGTGTGGTATATTTAACTAAGGTCATATAGGCCGCGATTAAGCCACCGATAGATTTTTGTACGGCTATAGACCGCATGAAGCGTTTGAACACTCGCGGCCTCCCTGTTATGCGTTGCCGAAACATGGACATAGGATAGATGGCGTTAGACCTCAACAACCCAGCTGATAGAAAGAAGGCGTATCGTGACCTGACTTGGGGAGATCATGGATTTTTACGTCTGCGCTTTGCCAATCATCACGATATTGGTGGCGGGATGTTTCGCGAGAATCAACCTTCGCCCAAACGTATTTCCGAGTGGGCGAAGATGGGCATTAAAACCAATGTCAATTTGCGCGGGGAGAGCTCGAAAGGGTTTTATCTCTTAGAGAAGGAAGCTTGCGAGGCACATGGAATCACCATGGTCGACTTTCGAGTCTATAGCCGAGATACGCATACAGCAGAAAAAATACGCGGAGCCAAAAAGCTGTTCGAATCTATTGAATATCCTGCCGTCATTCATTGTAAATCAGGTGCAGACCGAACAGGGATTATGGGCGTGCTGTATCGGCATTTTCATATGGGCGATAGTATTGAGGTGGCGTTAGAGCAGCTCAGCTTTAAATATCTGCATGTCAAACAAGGCAAGACGGGGATGCTGGATTTTTTTTTCAAAGACTATCTAACGTATGCCCAACACCACGAAATCGAATTTATAGATTGGGTTGAAACGGTTTATGACCCTGCCGACGTGAAAGCGCGTTTTATGGCGCAGTGGTCTGGTAATCCTGTAACGGAACTGATCTTAAGACGAGAGTGATTAACTCTGTAAATTTCGCAATTTTGCATAAATACCGCCGCGTTTTCTCTTCAGGGATTTATGCGTGCCAGTTTCCACGATTTCGCCCTTAACCAGCACATATATTCTATCTGCCTTTTGAACGGTGCTCAGGCGGTGGGCGATGACAATGGTCGTGCGTCCGTTGGAGAGGCGGTCCAAGGCGGACTGGACTTTAGCTTCGGACTCTGCGTCTAGCGATGAGGTGGCTTCGTCGAGTAAGAGTATGGGGGCGTTACGTAGAATTGCCCGCGCAATGGAGAGGCGTTGTTTTTGACCACCTGAAAGCCCCTCACCATCTTCGCCCAAAATGCTGTCATAGCCTTTGGGCAGGGCTAAAATAAAATCATGCGCGTCCGCCGATTTCGCCGCCCTGATGATATCTTCACGGTTCGCTTCAATATCGCCAAAGCCAATGTTATTTGCTATACTATCATTAAATAATGTCACGTCTTGAGAGACGAGCGCCATAGACCCCCGGAGCGAGTCTAGCGTGATGCGTCTCACATCCATACCGTCGATTGAAACTTGGCCTGCGCTGACATCATAAAGCCTAGGAATGAGATTCATGATCGTCGATTTTCCGCCCCCTGAGGGACCAACAAGGGCGATTGTCTCGCCAGCTTTGGCTTCTAGGCTGACGCTAGATAAAGCCTGCGTCCCGTCAGGATAAATAAAACGGACCTTGTCGAGTTTAACATAACCATTAGGCTTAGATAGCTCTATAGCCTCTTCAATTTCAGCGATAGTTGGCTGTTCATCAATGACGTTATATATACGGGTCAGGGCGGCGAGCCCTTCTTGAATGACATTATTAAGCGTTCCGAGTGCTCGCAGTTTTGGGGACAAAATAAGAAGACCTGTTAGTACGGCGACTATTGAGCCAGCTGTTGCTGCATTATTGGTGACTTGAAAAACGCCGAAGATAACAACGCCTGCAATGGCTAGGCCTCCGAGGATTTCAAGAATAGGGTCAATCCGAGCTTGCTGGGTGACAAGTTTCATAAAGAGCCGAATGCGCTCGTCAAAACTTTTACTCAATCGTTCATTCTCATTTTTCTCAAGGCCATATGCTTTGATCATGCGAGCCCCTGTAAAACTTTCTTTGAGCTCTGAGGTAATGGTCCCGATATGGGCTTGAACGTCATTGGCGTTGCCTCGCATACGTTTTGAGATGATGATGATAGGCCAAAAGGCGATTAGGAAGATGGTCATCACGAGTGAGAGCTGCCAATTGTGATATAGCATGGCTCCGATCGTGAAGATGACCGTCAATAAGGCCGCTATTAGATTGGACATCGTCCGTATTAGCGCATTGGAAACCACCGTGACGTCATTGGTGAATTTGGAAATAAGATTGCCTGTGGGTTCTCGAGAAAAATTTGTATAGTCGCGCGCGTGACTGGATTTTAACATCTGCTTTTGCATTTTTCCGACAGCGTTTAGCGCAATAGAGTTGGAGAGAATACGCTGAATATAATTCGAAATACCCGAAAGGGCTGTTATGCCTAAAAGAATCGGAAGAATGGCGTAAGCATAGGCTTTGGAATTGCTAACGGCGTTAGCATTAATAGATAAATTATTGGCCTCATCGACAATATAGCCGACGACAAATGTATAGGCTGCAGTCGCTGCTGCAAGGAGCGCCATAAATAAAATGGCCACAAAGAGTTTCCTCTTTTGCGGCCAAATATAGTCTCGCCAAAGACGTTTAATTCTTTGGCGGTCTGATGCGTTAAGCGAAGCTTTGTTAGCCAATGTACCCGTCTTTGTCTGGGTCAATTAGTTCATGAGCGTGAAGCACGAAAAAGCGCATATGTGCGTTATCAACCGTACGCTGCGCAGCCGCTTTCCATGCCTTTCTAGCGTCGTCATATGATCCATATGCGCCAATAAACTCGACATCTTTCAAGTTTTTAAACGCCGTTTTATTCGGGTCAATTAATTCTCCGCCTATTACAAGGTGGAGCAGTTGAATTTCTTCGGTGTGGTCAGACATAGTTGTTCCCATAAATCCAAAATATTTAATCTTATCAGGGCTCTTTTCAAACTGAGCAATGACAGGACTCACTTGCGCTAATATCAAAGCATGAAGCTTCGGGCCAGCACAAATAACGCCTAATCCACTTGTTGTGGGACCGTCATACATCGGAACTTTGCCGTAAAGATTTGTAACGATTGCGCCGGACTCCGTGGCTATCAATTCAGCGGCGGCCAAGTCCCAGTCTGATTTAGGCGTAAAAGCAACCGTGGCGTCAGCTTGCCCGCACGCCACCAGAGCCATGCGATAGGCCATAGAGTTGGCTATGCGGCACGTCATTTCAGGCCAGCCTAGGCGCCGAAACTTCCTCGGATATCCGACCATGCGAATACCCTCAATTTGATCGTTGTCAGGGGATTTTATGGTCTTGCCATTTAGTTTCGCGCCTCCACTCAGATAAGCTTCGAACATTTCCCCTTTTAACGGGTTGAAGAGGGCTGCTGCGACGGATTTTCCGTCCTCAATAACAGCCACAGACACAGCGAAATTTGGTGTGCGGTCAATAAAAGCTTTTGTGCCGTCTATAGGGTCGACGACAAAGCTTCGCGGGCAGTCATGACGAGAATGATCGTCTTTGGTTTCTTCGGAGAGCCAGCCATATTCTGGCCGAGCTTCTCTGAGGGTTTTGGCGAGAAAATTATTTACCGCGATATCGGCATCGGTTACTGGGGAGTTGTTTTTTTTGTCCCAGACCTTTGAATCATTTTCGTAAAAGGCTTTTTTGGCAATTGCGCCAGCATCCTTAGCGGCTTGAACAATGAGCTTTAAATCTTCTTCATAAGGAACACTGATTTTATCAACTTCCGGCAATGGTTATTCCTTCACAAAGCAGGCTAGGGGCGACAGTCGATTTATCAAACACAAGGTCATTGGCTGGGATGAGCGTTTTATAGATTTCGGTTAAATTTCCAGCAATTGTAATTTCGCTGACTGGATAAGCCCGTTGGCCGTTTTCTATTTTAAATCCTGCCACACCTACTGAATAGTCGCCTGTGTTTGAATTTAAAGACGGTCCAAACATCTCTGTTATTAAAAGACCTTCATTCAATTCCAACAAAAGTTCTTGCGGTGTTTTCGTGCCAGCTGTCATATATGTATTCGTTGCTCCGACGCCTGGAGGTGAGCTGGTCCCGCGGCTCGCATGACCCGTAGTTTTTAAGCCTAGCTGACGGGCGGAGGCGCAATTTAACATCCAATTTTGTAGGACACCATTTTCAACGAGATTACGTTTGGTAACAGCAACTCCTTCTCCGTCCCAAGGACGCGAAGCATGCCCGCGTTTTCGTAAGGGATTATCAATAAGATTTATGTTTTTTCCAAAGATAGGCTGATTTAAGCTTTCTTTTAGAAATGAAACCCCGCGGGCGATTGCGGGTCCAGTAATGGCGCCTTTAAAGGCATTGATGAGCGCAGCCGAAACCCGCCGATCAAACATAACCGGATAAGCTCCAGAGCTCATCTGTTTTGACCCTAAGCGGTTGACTGCGCGGTTGCCTGCAAGTGTTCCAATTTCTTTTGTACGTTTTAAGTCTTGAATCCAGCACATACTGTGGGCGTCGTAATCACGTTCCATAGCGCCATTTTCTTCCGCAATCGCAGATACAGAAAGAGCATGGCGAGAGGCTCGCCAGCCCTTAGCAAAGCCGTGGCTTGTCATAAAATATAAAGCGGATGTTGACCAACTGGCGCTGGCGCCTTCAGCTTGCTGAACGCCTTTGACGTCTAATGTGGCTTTTTCAACTAAACGGGCTCGGTCTTTCAACATATGGGGGGTTAATTCGGAGTCATCAAAAACGTCGAGGTTAGGGGATGTGGATGCAAGAGACTCGGCGGGCGCGAGACCGCAATAAGGGTCTTCGGGTGCGAGTTTTGCCATAGCCACAGCGCGCTCAGCTAGAAGGTCAAGTGATTTATCTGATAGGTCAGAACTAGAGACGCACGCTTGACGTTTTCCAATCAGGACTCTTAATCCAATGTCCTTGCCTTCGCTATTATCAACATCTTCCAATTGGCCCTGGCGCACCACCATGCCGAGAGATCTGCCATGTGTTGAAATGGCATCTGCTGATTTAGCGCCATGCCTTTGCGCATAACCCAGCAGTTTTTCTAGCGTTGGCTTTAAAGCTTCTGCTTTAATTGGATCGTGTTCAGCCATTAGCTAGCGTTAAATGTTGAAACAAGAATAAGAAGATATATCGCGGTTCCAAAAAAGGTCCCGAGAGTTAATAATGTTCCGATAACACGGCCTTTACCATTTGCGGCTTTTTGGGCCATGCCATGGACATGAGCTAGACGGCCAATGAAAAATGCTGCGCCAAAGATATGTAGAGCTATTGAATGTGCATTCATCATCGCCAAAGCTATAAGGCCGATAAGCGCAAAGGGCGCGGTTTCTGTGAAGTTCGCATGAGCGCGAATACGGGCAAGAAGAGCGGGGCTATCTCCATCGCCTAAACTGATTTTTTCTTTAATTCGGATCTGGCCGACACGGAACATAAGAATTGGAGTCAAGATTAAATTTAGAGCCACGTATAAAGCGACTATTTGAAAACTTGTCATTTTACTCTTTCTAAGCCATTGCTGGATTTTGAACGGCTTTTTCAATGGCTTTTAAGTGAGCCTCGACGGATTGTGCCCCTTGCACCGCAAATTGTCCATTATATATGAATGTTGGAACGGCATTTACACCTAAATTTCTAAAAAACAATATTTCTTCACGAACGGCATTTTTATCATCTTCCTGAGACAGGAGGTCAGATATGACTTGTGCATCCATTCCGATTTTTTTTCCAACCTCAGTCAACACCTCTTTGTCCCCAACATCTTTTGAATCAGTGAAAAAAGCTTGGAAGAGGGCTTGCGAAGCGGCGTCGCCCTTATCTTGACCTTGTGCCCATTTAAGCAAACGATGTGCGTTAAGGGTGTTGGGTCGCATCGGGATGTCGTCAAATTTAAAATTTATGCCAAGGGTCGGTCCAATCTTCTCAAGATGTGTGCGCATTTTTTTAAAACGATCTGAAGGCCCGTTTCCAAATTTTTGTTTCATATATTCAGGGTAGGGCACTCCGCCCTCAGGCACAGCGGGGTCAAGCATATATGGCCGCCAAGATAGGGAAATGTTTTTCCCGGATTGTTTCGCTGCTTTTTCGAATAATTTGACACCCACCCAGCACCAAGGACAGACGATATCGGAGACAATATCGACTGAAATAGTTGTGTTTGATGTCTTTGTTTTAGCCATAGCAGCGAGATAGCCTATCCAGTTCGGCCTGTCTAATCATCAAAATGTGTTCTAAATAATTCCATTGTATTTTGAGAACTCAATGAAAAAAACTTTACAACTGTTCGATTTTTGCTGCCGTCATGCCCTTGGTTGGACGGCCATTAAAGTCTCAAAAATTATTCATAACATCTTCGGGTAGGGCCCAGCCTTTTCCTGTTAAAGATACTGTTTTGGACCTGCGGTCAATTCAGCAGCTTTTGTGATTTGCGTATGGGCGCGGTCGAAATGAAAAAAAAGACGCCGATCAACAGGACGAACAATTAGCCATACTGGCTCCTAGTATTGTAGCTTAAGCTTTAAGTAATTTCATGCAAAAAAAGCCCCCCGACAGTATCAAGGGGCTCAATTCTGAAGTTTGGGTCTCGC
>CAYXEB010000023.1:0-22302 GCA_964463835.1 uncultured Hellea sp. | reverse complement strand
GGCGAAAATGGCTTCGTGAACCTTACGGGTGAATATGGCGAAGTGAACGACACTAATCGCTCTACTACCCGCGATGATGTTGCCGCTCTTTTTGCTGCAGGCAATACCGCCGTTGCGGATTTATCCGTCAACACCGTCACAAGCGATATTGAAAGCGTTCAAATCTGGGGACAACCTAATGTCAATGACGACATAAAGTTATTCGTAAACTCAGGTTATGAGGTTTCTGAGAACTTAGAACTCTATGCTTTTGGTAACTACGCTGAACGTCAAGTTGAGGGCGGCTTCTTCTTCCGTAACCCGACAAATCGCGGCGGCGTTTTCGAAGGCCCGACTGTTGACCCAATTACTGGTGCTTTAAGTGACGCCGACAATGCTGTTTCTTCAGTACTGGTTGGCAACTTGGCTGGCTTGGACGCGTCTGCTTGTCCAGCTGGTATTCCGCTCACGGCTGGCGGGGGACTTCTTCCCGATCCAACTGTGCTTGCCCAAGTTGTGGCCGATGACAACTGTTTCTCTTTTGTCGAAACACTTCCCGGCGGCTTTGTGCCTCGCTTTGGTGGTGATAATGAAGATTGGTCTATTGTTGGCGGTATTCGCGGCGAATTAGATTTCGGAACCGGGCTTGGTTATGATCTGAGTTTTACGCGCGGCAATAACCAAACTGAATTCTTCATTAACAACACAATTAACGCCTCACTTGGGCCGGACTCGCCAAGAGACTTTAACCCAGGAGCCTATGAGCAATCGGATACGAACTTCAACGTCGACTTGAATTATGCATTCGGCATTGATGGATTTGCTTCAGATCTCTTTGTCGCGGCTGGTTTCGAGTACCGTGAAGAAGAGTTTTCAATCACCGCAGGAGACGATGCATCATTTGCAATTGGTCCTCTAGCGGCCCCAACAGCCGCCTTCCCGACCGGTCAAGGATTTGCCTCAAGTTCAAACGGTTTTGGCGGCTTTGTACCTGCTGCTGAAGGTGACTTTGCTCAGGATAACATCGCCTTTTATGTCGATGTTGAAACCGACCTTACAGATGCGTTTAGTGTCCAAGGTGCACTGCGTTGGGAAGACTATGATGCATTTGGCGATACGCTAGATTGGAAAATTGGGGCCAAATATGCCGTGAGCGACGAATTCACACTTCGCGGAACCTATTCAACTGGTTTCCACGCACCTACTGCAGGTCAGGCGAATGTTATTAACATTACGACAGCCTTTGTCGGTGGCGTCCTATCTGATGTCGGAACAATCCCAATTACGACAGGCGCAGGCCAGTTCATTAATGCTCAGCGCGAAGCTCGGGGCGAAGATCCATTTACGCTGGGGCCTGAAGAAAGTGAAAACTTCACGGTTGGTTTTGCCGCTAGCCTTGGAGCATTGGATCTGACTGTTGATTATTTCAACATTACAGTTGATGGCCGAATTGCAACAACAAGTCAGTTGGACTTCCAGCAGGAACTCCGCGACTTTGCTGCTGCTAACAATGTTGACGTAACAGCAATCAATAACACGAATGGTATCCTGCTAAGCCTCGATTCAGCTAACCTTCTGAATATTTCAGACTTCGCTGGTGCTGAAGATTTAGCCTCGTTCGTTGTTTTCACCAATAACTTCGATACCGAAACGCAAGGAATTGATGTGGTGGCAACTTATCCTTTTGATTTTGGCGTCGGATCAAGCTCTTTAACAGCTGCCGTCAACTGGACAGATACAGATGTCACAAACCGCGGTGTATTCGTAGACATTGGGGATTTGCGTACACAATCTCTCGAAGATAATATTCCGGACATTAAAGGTAACGTGACCTTCAATCATGAGCAAGGCGATTGGAGAGGATTGGTTCGCGCAAACTTCCACTCAAGCTATTTTGAAGATTACTTAGGTACCAATGGCATTCCGATCGATCTTGGCGGCGAAATCAATATTGACGCGGAAGTTACATACTCATTCCTTGATGGGGCTGAGATTAGTGTCGGTGCTGCCAATATTTTCGACAACACGCCTGATGAGTTAGTGGACTTAGGCGTAGCAGGCGTTGTGGGTGGTCAGTTCCCATCAACCGCTCCGTTCGGCTTTAATGGCGGACAGTGGTATGTCAGAGCTCGCTATAACTTCTAAACTGCTTAAAATTGACTTAGAGAGGCCCCGCTTTGCGGGGCTTTTTTATGCCTACCAAGCGCCTAAATTTGCGAGTTTCGCCCGTAGCTCGGGCGGGAGATCATTTGCCCCCCCAATTTCATTTAAGTCAGCAGGCGCATCCTCGATCTTTAAATAACGCCATCCTTGAAAGGGACGCTTTGGTGTCGGCACAACGGGGATAAGTTTCGGGACCATCAAAATGGAACAGGCTTTACGGCCATCTTTGGTTTTCGTTTCCTCGAGTACAGCGATCTCATTACGGCACTGTATTAAGCCTTTAATCACCCAATAAATAGAGCCGCCATCAAGGAGGGCTTCTGCCTGCTTTGGAAACATTCGTGTGACGTGTTCATGGTAAGGCGAAAGACCCGCTTTGCGGCGACGGGCGACGACTTTCTTTTGCCAATCCTGCAAGGTCGTAATCGACTCTGACCCAACGGAGAGCTTTTGCAGATGAATAGTCATACCCCCCTTTACCGAATAAAAATCCAGTAAGGGAGTCTTAGAACCAAGAAGGTTTAATAAAGTTGTTTAAAAATTACGCTGAAAAGGCTCTGTATCAACAATGTAATTTTTGACCTTAGGGTCAAGTTTAAATGTGACAAGATCTTCTAAGTCTTCGGTTGGCACCCAGCCAGCTTTTTTGATGCCATAGCCAAATATGGATTTAAGCTGCCTGCGCACTGGAGTGGACTCGCGGTAACTAGATTCAATACCAAATTTATAGCGCAAGGTTGCATTCGCAACCATACAAGCATTCTTAATCCGGCTCTCTCGTGTCGAGTACTCCGTCGTAATCGAAACACAGAACTCTCTATTATCCACGCGGTGCGGAGAATTTAACGGCCACGTAATGGCTTGTCCTTCTTCCAGGTCAAAATATTGCGCATGTTCTTCAAAGGCCTTGGTGTAAGGCAAGTCATCATCTAAATATTTTAGCATCTTAGATTCGTAAGCGCGGTCCGGGATAAATTTTTCTTCCTGAGGATAAATATAAATACGCTTCTTTCCTCTGACGTGCCAAAGAATGATATGTGTTTTATCGAAATGATATGGCACCTTGGCAATTGGCGACGAAATCAAAATGCCGCCATTGGCATCATAAGGCTTTCTATTGATGGCCTCTCCAATGCCGCCATACATGGCGTCCAGAACCTTTTTATACTCGGGGTGCACATTCATGGCTTGTCTCAAGTTAATCCAAACCTGACCCGCCTTCGCAGCATCTATGATAACTTTTCCTGGGACATCACGAAAATCGCCCGTGCGAAACCGGTTCGGGTATACAGGATGATTAGGATCGCCCATAGTGCAAACATCCGTTAATTCGCTCGGATGTTTTTCTAATAACTCTATTAAAGCCTCGTCAGAAAACAGCCCTGTTTCATCCAGACTATGTTTGAATGTCACAATCTCTTTTTCAAACTTCCGAGTATGATCCTCAGACCAGGTTTTTACCACATTAACCATTTTTTCACCTATTGAGCGTTTGCTCATATTTTATGGGATATTAATTAGATGAAAAAAGTTGATATTTCGTTTTCAAAGTCGAAAATTATACAGCAAGGACTAGAAATTTCGTTCATATGGGTCTGTGTCGACAATAAAACCAGGAACATTCGCATCAACCTTGAAGGTCACATAATCCGTGCGGTCACGTTTAGCGGCCAAACCAACTATACGAATTGCCCGTCCAAAATAAGACTTTAACTGGCGTCCCACAGGACCGGCATCACGATAATTGGTTTCGACACCAAATTTATGACGCAAAGTTGCATTTGCAATCATTGCTGCGTTCTTCATCCCACTTTCACGCGTCGAATATTCCGTTGTAACCGATATACAAAAGGCCTTATTATCAATACGATGAGGAGAATTTAAGGGCCAAGTTATGGCCTGACCTTCTTCAAGGTCAAATATTTTGGCGTCTTTATCAAAACTTTTTTCATAAGGTAGATCATCGTCAGTAGCTACAAGCAGCGTTTCTTCATAGGCATGATCTGGAATGAATTTTTCAGTCTCAGGATAAATATAGATACGTTTTTTACCGCGAACATGCCATAAAATAACCTCTGTTTTATCAAAATGATAAGGAACCTTACTCACTGGCGACGAAATCAAAATTGCGCCATTCGCATTATAAACTTTATTCCCTGTTTGCTCAGCGATGCCCCCGTACATTTTATCAAGGGCAGCTTTATATTCTGGATGTAAATTCATCGCCCGTCTGACATTAACCCAAACCGCGCCAGCTTTAGCTGCGTCCAATATTGTTTTACCATCAACGTCCGTAAAATCTCCGGTTCTAAATTTATTTGGATAAATAGGATGATCTGGATCGCCCATGGTGCAAACATCGAGCATATTCTTAGGATGTTTGTTTAATAAGTCGATAATGGCGTCATCAGTGAATAACCCTGTCTCTTTCAAGCCATGGCGAAACGTTAAAATATCTTTCTGAAAACGTGCCGTATGGTCTACCGACCAGTTTTTCAACATGGAATTCATAGTATTCACCTATTAACGTACGAATTTTCGTATCTTTTGCGGGCACTATAGCGTCCAAATCTTGATATTTTCTTTATGTTAGAAATAGCTATACGTCAGATTAGCGGCCAGGCGTATTTTTAAAGGCATAATAAAGCGCGCCTAACAACATCATTGCGCCAATGATTACCCCGGCTAGAGCGATGATTTGCCCATTAGGGCCCAGCAAATTTTTCGCGCCGCGAAGATAAACGGCAATATTTGCTCCCAGCAAAACAGCTCCAAAGGTAATCATAATCCAATAAGGAAGGTTTGTCGTGGCGTCCTCAGCCTCAATTTCATTATCAAGCTCTATATACTTACTTGCGCTATCATCCGCGCGTACCGGAAGGTTTTTCTTGTTTAAACTACCGTTAGGCTCTTCAAATTCCTCAGCAGGTAAATCTACCTCATCAATTGGCTGTTGAGTGGGGCTAGGCTGAGAGCTTGGCTTAAATTCTATGATATTGTCCTGTGTCTCATCAATGTCATTTAGGCCTGGATAATCTATTTCAGGTTCTTCAGCGGCGAGCAAACTCTCAGGCCATTGGGCATCATCAAGACTCATTTCATCAGATTTAGCTTCTTCTATAAGTGCGTCTAAGCGCTCCTTTAATTTCTCTTCTTCAGCCGCGATCAGGCTTTTCGGCAGCTCTTCGGCCATTTCATCCTCAGGCTCGAGGACAAATGTTTCTTCCATATGCGTATCGTCTAGGTACGTATCGTCGTCTATGTCTTCAAATTCGGACTCATCATAAACTTCGCTCAGTGATAATATACCCATTGGACCGTCTGTCCGGCGTCTTTTTAGATTCGTAGCCGCGTCATAAGGGGCCGCCACAACAATACCGGCGCTATCTTCCTTGGAGAAAACAGGCAGGCCATCTTCGGTTTTCAATAGAGCAATAGTCTCATCAGCCATTGCGGGTAGGTCGACACGCGGAGCTCCCAAAGTTCGGCCTTGCGGCCGTAAGAATAAGGCTTTTTCAGCCGTTCGGCGGCGCATTAACGCATCAACGACGTAAGTTTTTCCGTCAATCTCTGATTTACGCCAAATATCGAACCCATTGGCTGCGTCCAGCGGACGACCATTATTTAAGGCGCGCAATGTGTCTGATGTTAAAAAAGCCTTTGGCCCGATACTAAAGGCAAATGAACACAAAGCATCATATTGGCTTTGGGTCAGCGGGGCATAAACATTTTCATTTATCATGTCCTCAAAAGGCGCAAGATCCGCTTTTAGCAATTCTTCAGCTTCGAATTTTGACAAAAACTTCACATCATTATCAAGAACTCTATGCCCATAACCTATGACCCGCTGCCCCGTCACGAGCATTCTATCGACAGGTCGATAGCCTTCATAAGCTTTAATAAGCTTCAAGCCCATATCTGAAATTTTAAATTGACAGCCCATGCCTGTCCCATTCCGCTACAAGGTGGTTTTTAACGAATAAGGTTGCAATATTTGCGCCGAAATCACGAACTGGCTGATTAATTCACCTGTTGTTAGATTTCTGCGATTTTAAACAGGGTTAATTCTCGATTCACGGCTTTGATTGCACCTGAATATCCCCAGGCGTTAACGGGATCGTCAACATATCTCTAAAAGCCGCCCATTGGGCATCGCGGCTATCGCCAGCGGATTTTACATAGCTAGCGGCTATATCTTTTCCGATATTATAATTAATCACATAAGCGCGGTATTTTTGCACAAACCTTAGCCGTTGCTCAGTCTTTTCGCGGCTTTGAAGGTAATATTTTTGCATAAGCTGCACGGCGTCTTCTTGACTAATCTTACCGTCTAAATATCGCCGCGAAACTTCATTACTGGCATGCGATAACTGACCTGTTAAAGCCTTAAGTTTTGCCAGACTTTCAGCCGTCTCAGGGTCTAGGTCGGCCATTGGAAATAAGACCTCACGTTCAAAGGTAATTTTTTCATCACCCGGAAAGGCCAATTCAATTCCGTAATTTCCCGTGCCTTCAGCCAACGGCCCGAAAGGCCCAAAAAGCGGGTTGACGCTATATTCAATCCAGCCTCGATTTCGGACAAGTTCCTTCTCGATAAATAAATTCCAAACATGGTGACCTGGGTAACCTTCATGGCATCCCAGATCTACCGCTCGGTCGATGGTAATAGGAAAGTCTGTGTTAATCTGAATAAGGCTTTCATAATTGCCTTGATAATAATTATATCCAGACCAAGATTTATCCGAGACAAATTCCATTCTGAAATTCTCTGTCGCGGGCAGGTCAAAATAGCGCTGTGTTCTAAGCTTACATTCCTCAATCGCCCGGTCAAAAATTGGCTTTAATTGCGCCTTAGGAATAGCAAATCTATTGGTGAAAGCTGTTACCCGTTCAGCCGTCGTCCCCTCGCCCGGTAACATGGCGTCAATTTTAGCTAAAACAGCATCATAATATGACAAATCATATTGCGGGGGAACAACATCATAAATTTCAGAAACTTCTTGATCAAATGAAACTTTTTCTCCTGAAAGAACAGCCAGCCGCACACCCATCGCGCGGGATAATTTTAAAAGTTGTTGTTTGCGGATCTTATGTTTTTCGGCAACCTCTAAGGCCGAGAGCTGGGTTTGAAAAAGCGCAATATCACTAGCTAATGTCACTTTATCGACCGCTGTATTATCAGCCCTTTCCTTCCAAATTTTAGGGCCATGATAGGCGTCGACATAATCGCCGTCGATTTGCCCTAAACGCAGCGCTAATTTCACAAAATCCGCAGCCATTGTGTCCATAGGGTTTTCAAAGGCAATTTCATGACCGAGCTTAGCCTGCGCATCAACCCATTCAATCATTCCCATATTCGTTTGGCCACGTTCATAGGTAACTAGATTCGAAGTCTCATCGACCGACTGGGACTGCGAACAGGCCGCCAAAAGTATGAACGACGTGGCTAAAACAAATTTTTTCATAAATACTCTATAACAAGAAAATGACGCCGAAGCCATGAAAGGCTTAGAAGGAAAGATGATATACTAATTTGCCCCCTCAGGAGAAGCTAGGTAACGGGCTGACAGGTAAATAGGCCAACAACAGGCGTTACTTGCTCCCAGCCTTGCTCCGTTGTGCTAATGAGCCGTCCAGCCTTATAGCGTGTACTATTTTCTATCTCTTGAGCGTCTAAAAGGGACAAGGACAAGAGCTCTCCATTCTGATCCACAAATTTACGCTCGTTCTGGTTTAAAACCCCAGACGCGATACCCAAATCAACTTCTACACCGTCGCGATAAAGAATAGCTTTGTCTTGATCTGCGAAAAGGATGAAAGTTTTTGACTGATCTGCCTTCCAGACAAATAGTCCACATTCTCCTGCTGATAAGTTTCGCGGAGACAGACCTATGCGTTGCTCGTCTTCAGGTGGGCGCGAATCCAAGGTCGCGCATGCCGATAGGAAGATACATAGGCCGAGTGATATAATGGGTAATATAATACGCATATCTAACCCTAGCGCCATTTTCCTTCTTCCGTCAGGTAATAATGTCCGTTTCTAATGTCAAATCCGTATAACGGCAAAACAACGCCTGCAGCAGCTTCGCGTGTACGAACAGAAAAAACCGCTCGGTAAGCCCCGTCGATTTTGATGCGTAAATCCGCTTTTATAGTTTGGGCATTCTCAGAGCCTGATAATTTAACAATTAAATCGCCTTGATCGCAACTGATCGGACCAGAAAGAAACGGGCCTCGCCACTGCCATCGTCCCCCATTACGCGTTAAAATATCAGTGGCCGCATTCCCCGCTGCTGCTTTACAGTTCTCATCAAAGTCCATTTGCGAAATCTGAAAGTCCACGTGTCCCGCAATTTCTTTCAAACGCCCATCAGAGGTCGGTAAATCGGCGAGCTGTCCAGAAAACTTAAAATCTTTCAGTCGGTTTTTAGAAGACTTACCCGACATGGTCATAGCGGACGATGACGTTTGAAATGAAAGCGGAAGTTGTCTACTCAGCAACGCTTTGGCGTCCACGTTAAAATAGATATCCCCAATAAAGTCAACGCCGGAGATATGTCCCTTCCAAATCGTGCCAGAGTAACGAATATTCTTCCCCATTTCCTGAGGTAAGACATGCGGGCCTATCCATGACAAAGGCAATTGTATAAGCGTAGCGCCAGCTATACCTAATAGTGCGCCCAAGCCGACAAATCGTTTTTTCATCGGAGCTTAAATTAATTTCCAGATAAATACGGGTCGCGAGAAACATCTAAGAAAGAGTCAAGCTTGGACACATCACGTCCCGATTGTCGTCTATCCTCAAGCCGCATACGTTCAAGACCAATTTGCGTGAGCGGTCGCGCATCAGACGCCGTTCGAATAATTGTGGGCCTTAAGAAGACCATAAGATTAGTTTTCACACGTGACTTGCCCTTAGATTGGAAAACTTTGCCAAGGACAGGAATATCTCCTAAAATCGGGACCTTCGCCAAATCGATCTCTTCATCATCCTGTAACAATCCACCCAAAACTATAATTTCTCTATCATTGGCCAGAACCGTTGTCTCGATGGATCTTTTATTGGTTACAAAATCACCGGACAAAGCGGATAGAGCCCCAGATATTGAAGATACTTCTTGTTTGATTTCTAGCCGAATAACATCACCTTCGCTAATTTGAGGCAAAACATCCAGCTGAATACCAACCTCTTGACGATCAAATGTTCTAAACGGGTTGATATCATTTCCTGCGCTTAACAAGCTCTCGCCTGTCGTAATGGGAATTTCCTGTCCAACAAGAAATGTTGCGGGAACATTATCCAAAGTCGTCACAAAAGGCATAGACAAAATATTTGTATCTTCATCCGTCTCGAGCGCGTTTACGACTGCCGTATAGAGCGTATCATTATCAACACCACCAATACCTGTAATGCCTCCGTCCAACCCCACAAGAGAATTTACTGCGGCGGCTTGTTCGCTCGCATCAAACCCGTCAGCCGCGCCCGATATAACGCCTGCGAGGCCTAATATATTTGGCGCGGAACGCGAAAAATTCGTCGACACTAACGGGACATTATTCCCATTTAATCCCGCGATAGCAAATTCAACCCCAAGCTCTTTGGCTGCCGCGTCAGAAATTTCGACAATAATAGCTTCGACCAACACCTGAGGACGGCGCACATCGAGGCGGCGAATAATTTGTTCCAATGCCGCCTGTGTTTCGCCAGAGGCGCTAATGACGAGCGTGTTACTGCCCTGCTCATAGGCAACAGTTGGTCTGGGTTGACCTTCAATTTCATAGGCTGGGAGCAAGGTGGCTAAAAGTTCAACAATCGCTTCACCATCGGCAAATCGAAGCGGGACAACACTGACAGCGCCGCGCGGAGTCGTCGAACCTACATCCATACTCGAAATTATGGGCCGTAACTTCTCAATCTCCGCCGCCTTGCCTTCAACAATCAGGCTATTGGTCCCGGGAATAGAGACAACACGAAAGCTCGCATTGTCACCGCCCAAAGACTGTAATGCTTCCTGAGCATCGATGGCGGATAAATTGGTCAATTGAAAGGTTTCAATGCGGCTATCACTCGTATCCAGGGCGGTTATAATTTCGCGTGCTTTGCGCAAATTTTCTGGAAAATCTGTAATAACCAAGACGTTTCCGCCAGGATTTGCCGTAAGTTGCCCTTGACTATGCATAACAGGTTTAATGAGCCGCGCAGCGGCTGAAGCATCCGTATCCGTAAGCTTAATGACGATCGTCGCGAATTGGCCATTTACGCCGCTCCCTGTCGTAAAGGGCGCATCTTGGGCCGCGCCTTGTATCAAGGTTATCCGGTACTCGCCCGTCGCCGTACGAACAAGTGTATAACCATGAACACGCATGACGTCTTTAAAGACTTCGAAAACTTCGCCTGGGCTTAAGGATTCTTCAGAGGAAATTGTAACTTTCCCTTGTACGCGCGGATCAACGATAAAGGTCTTACCTGTGACAATAGACACATTATTGATAAAGGCCCTAATATCAGCCTGCTGCATTGTGATGAGGTGATCCCCAGCCGCAAAACTAGGCAGGCTCATAGAACCGCAGACCATTATGGCTATAGAAAAAGCGCTTAGTATATTTCGTTTAAGGCCCATTAATTGGCTCCTAGACGAATTATACGGCTTTGGCCATTACGCAATACCGTGACGTCAATATTTTCTTTTCGGGCAGATTCTTGAAACAAAGATAAAAAATCGACGCGGCCAGATGTAATGTCTTTACCATCAATTTGTGTAACGATGTCGCCTTTCCTAAGACCTAAAACACTAAGGTCGACGCCAGCCTTTTTCGGATTTATTGCAAAGCCTTGTAACTGCCCATCTTTCAGCGATCTGCGGAAATTGATATTTTCAAAAACAGATATCGCATCTTGGGTAATTCCCGCCTTAATGGCTTGTCTTTTTAAATTTGGCGGAGTTGCAGCATTAGAAATGGGTGTATTGTTAGGGCTTAATTCACCAGACTCTTTGACTTCAAAGGTAAGTCTCTGTAAGTCCCCATTCACTGATAAAACGACAAAATCTTTATTCACCGCTTTCAAAAACACATCATCTATAACTTCGTCTCCAATCATATAGACCGCTTCTTTATTATCAGCTGTTCTCAATATGGCGCTGCCCGTCTCTCCCGTGGTGCGGCCTGTCATTTCCAAATTAAGGGTCGTTTCTGGAACATCGCCCCCTATAATGACGTCTTCGACATTGTCCGTAGTGACTGACTTCGAGCCAAATGGATCGGTGTTAAATGAAAAATTCTGAACGGCAGAAGCGGCGTTTATAGCCGAATTTTGCTGCGGAGCTGACACCTCCCAAATACTTTCGGGGTTTACAAACGTTATGACGATACGCGCCACCACGAAACAAATCATTGCAAAAAAAAGCAAAGCCGCAAAGCGCATAGGCTGATTTAATGTCTTGAACATGCTGGTCACAGTCATTCCCTGTAATTTAGTGTCTTGACTATATAACAATCTGCAACTTTCTGAATTAATACTCATTAAGGTGCAACTCTTTTATCATTAGCCCTCGCGATTAGGATAACAACGAAGGTTAATTCTTCATCTCTCCGATAATATACATCTTGCCATTATAGAACATCTATGCCTTTAAGAACGCCATAATTGCCCCTTTTGGAGCCCCTATGAGCGCAATGAGAATAGATGGTAGAGCCTATGCTGAAGGGTTGAGAGGCCGTGTCGCCGAGGCTGTTGGCGCCTTGCCCGCTCAACCAACCTTAGCGGTTGTTTTAGTGGGCGAAGACCCCGCCAGTCAGGTTTATGTCGGTAGCAAGGTCAAATTCACCAAAGAATGCGGTATGCGCAGTGTTGAGCATAAACTCCCGGCCACAGCCTCCGAAAATGAGGTCATTGCTATTGTTCGTGCGCTTAATAGCGACCCTGATGTCGACGGCATTTTGGTTCAGCTTCCCTTGCCAAAAGGGCTTAACTCTGACCGCGTGATTGAAGAAATCCACCCTAATAAAGACGTTGACGGCTTAACTGAGGCGTCAGCTGGTCGCTTATCTCTGGGCAAAGAAGGCCTACGCCCTTGTACGCCGACAGGGTGCGTTATGCTCGCCAAAGATCAATTGGGGGATTTGACAGGAAAACACTGTGTTGTTCTCGGTCGGTCTATTCTCGTAGGCAAGCCCGCCGCCCTATTATTCTTGGAGCAAAACTGCACGGTAACAATCGTTCATTCGCGTACGAAGAATATCGAAGAGGTTTGCCGCAGCGCTGATATTCTCGTGCCTGCTGTCGGACGCCCGCAAATGGTTAAGGCAGACTGGGTTAAACCAGGAGCGTGCGTCATCGATGTCGGGATAAACCGTGTTCCAAGTATAAAAAATCCAGGAAAAACGCGCTTAGTGGGTGACGCAGATTATAAATCTGTTCGTAAGGTTGCGGGTTCGGTGACACCTGTGCCGGGCGGCGTTGGTCCCATGACCATTGCCTGTCTGTTGAGAAACACAGTCATTGCCGCATGTAACAGACGCGGATGGGAGACACCTTACGGCTTAGATTTTTAAGCGCCTCAAAATTAAGACTGCATCGTCCAGCCTTCAACATCCATAGCAGCCTGACGGACGGCTTCAGTAATAGTCGGATGCGCGTGGCAGGTCCGCGCGACATCTTCTGAGGCCGCTTTAAACTCCATAGCTAAAGCCACCTCAGCGATAAGATCACCCACATGTGCACCGATCATATGTGCGCCTAGAATTTCATCCGTTTGCTCGTGAGCTAAAATTTTAACAAAGCCATCGGTTTGATGATTTGCTCGCGCGCGCGAATTAGCGGCAAAAGCAAACTTTCCTTTTTTATAGGGAATGCCGGCCTCTTTGAGCTCTTCTTCCGTTTTACCTACGCTCGCGACTTCTGGCGCGGTATAAACAACACCTGGGATGACATCATAATTCACATGGCCAGCTTTGCCTGCAATAATTTCCGCGACAGCTACACCTTCATCCTCGGCCTTATGCGCTAACATCGGACCATGGGTGCAATCACCAACTGCGTATATATTTGCCACATTTGTTTTAAAATGGTCGGTCTCTATAAAACCGCGCTTATCTGTCGAAACGCCCACAGCCTCTAATCCCAAATTCATCGTATAGGGCCTGCGTCCAATACAGACCAAGACGACATCTGCATCGATATCTTTCTCTTTACCGCCAGCGCTTGCTTCCGTTTTTACCTTCAAAGCTTTGCCAGATTTTTCTACGCCCATTACCTTGCGACCCAGTTCGAATTTCATTTTTTGTTTTTTGAAAATCCTCAAAGCTTGTTTTTGAACTTCGCCGTCCATACCCGGCATGATGTGATCAAGAAATTCGACAACTGTGACTTCCGAGCCTAGACGCCGCCAGACAGACCCTAATTCCAAACCTATGACGCCGCCCCCAATCACAAGTAATTTTTTGGGTACAGAGCTTAGCTCAAGCGCCCCTGTTGAGGAGACGATTTTCTTTTCGTCGATATCAAGGCCAGGAAGTGTGGCAACTTCGGACCCTGTGGCAATAACAATATTCTTTGTGCTCAGCTTTTTGCCGTCTACCTCAACGGTATTCTGATCGATGATTTTTCCAAAGCCATTGATATGTTCAACTTTGTTTTTCTTAAACAAAAATTCGATACCTGCCGTTAAGCCCGAAACTGTTTTTTCTTTCGCGCCCATCATGGCTTTAAGGTCAAACCCAACTTTGCCTGTTAGGCCCATTCCCGCAAAATCTTTTTGCGCCGTCTCAAGCATTTCGGTTGAGTGCAATAAGGCCTTAGACGGGATACACCCGACATTTAAACAAGTCCCGCCTAGCGTTTTTCGTGTCTCCACACAGACAACATTTAGACCAAGCTGACCACATCGAATAGCGCAATTATATCCCCCTGGACCGCCGCCAATAACGATAACATCATATTGATCTGACATGAAAAACTCCGCGACATAAAAGTGAGCTCACCACTTACGCGGGGCGGCTTTTAAGGTCAACAGCCCTTGAAAGAAGAAAAATCCGAAATCTGGCTTAGCGCAGTATGCCTTTTGCGGTCATGCGGCGCGCAAACCAAATAATGAAAAGACATTCAAGCCAAATGAAAATCATGAAGCTCCATCCTGCCGGGCCCATCAAATCTCTAAACCGAACATCAATAATGTTCCAAGACCACCCTATTATAGCGCCTGCAAATGAAGCGTAGAAAAAGGGCAAGCAAAGTTTTTTCCGTAGTAATAAAAGCAACGTTCCAATTAATCCGCCCCAAACTCCGACCGCATAAGCCGAGATAGACCAAGCCGGCGTTTCTCCGCGTAGCGCCGCCATCTCTGCACCATAAGCCTTAGAATAGGCATCATCTGCTAAGGTCATTTCCAGCCAATACCCCCAGCAAGCGATTAGATTAAGCAGTAGAAAAAATACGGCGACGGCCCAAAACCACCATTTCACCGTTTTCGTTTCATCAATCATATGCCCCTCTGCTCAAACTTGTGAAAAAAAACTTATGCTCTATGCTGGGTTGACCTGAAGGCAAACCGCGGTCGCTTCGCCGCCGCCAATGCAGAGCGAGGCTACGCCTTTCTGCGCGCCGCGTTTTTCCATTGCCGCTATTAATGTCGTAATTATGCGGGCGCCCGATGCGCCTATCGGATGTCCTAAAACGCAAGCCCCGCCGTTCACATTGACCTTATTATGATCAAGCCCAAGTTCCTGGATAGCAATGAGAGGCACGACTGCGAAGGCTTCATTGATTTCCCAAAGGTCGACCTCATCCGCCGTCCAGCCTGCCTTAGCTAAAGCTTTTTTCATTGCGGGTACGGGAGCCGTCGTGAAATAAGCGGGTTCATGCGCATGTGCAGCATGAGAAACAATTTCCGCCAAAATTTTATGACCATTTTTCTCGGCGTCAGACCTCTTCATTACAACAAGAGCGGCCGCTCCGTCATTAATCGAACTTGCGTTCGCAGCGGTCACAGTTCCGTCTTTGGTAAAAACGGGCCGCAGGTTTGGTATTTTATCAGGCCGCGCGTTTTTTGGACCTTCATCCTCTGTGATTGTGATATCGCCTTTACGATTCGGCACAATAACCTGCGTAATCTCGCGGTCGAAGTCTCCTCCCTCTTGAGCCTCTTTGGCCCGGCGGACCGATTCAATCGCGTAGGCATCTTGGGCCTCGCGGGTGAACTGATATTCATTCGCAATTTGATCGGCAAAAACGCCCATCGAGTTACCCTCAAAAGCATCAGTCAATCCGTCGAACATCATGCTATCAACAACTTCAGTATTACCCATTCTCATTCCGCCGCGCGCATTTGGCAGCAAATATGGCGCATTGGTCATGCTCTCCATACCGCCTGCAACCGCGATATTCACAGAGCCGGCTTTCACAGCATCATGAACTTGTATAACGGCCTGCATTCCCGAACCGCACATCTTATTAATTGTAACGGATTCGCAATGCTTGGAGAGTCCAGCTTTGATAGCTGCTTGGCGAGCGGGGGCTTGTCCTTGCCCAGCGGGCAGAACACATCCTATCACAGATTGCTCGACGTCATCGGGCTTAACGCCCGCTTCTTTTACAGCCGCTTTAATAGCCACGGCGCCTAAATCATTGGCTGATAAAGCGCTAAAAGCGCCTTGAAATGCGCCCATAGGCGTTCGGGCCATTCCGACTATGACAACTGGGTCTGACATTCTTATCTCCTGAATTTGTTCTTAATCCGTTTAATAGTTTTAAGGCTTTATCTCAGAATACCCTTATGCGCCATTTTATAGGCGAACCAGATTAGAAATATAGCAAAAACGACAATCATTGGCGTCATGACTTTGTCAGCCGGCAACATATATTTCGCGGCATCGGAAAGTAAAAATCCCCACAAGTTTTGAACCAGCACACCAATAAACGACAATATAAAAAGCCATCCTGCCCATGATTTGCGTAAAAGCAAAGCTATCGCACCTAAGGTTCCTCCAAAAACAGCGATGGCGAAAGCTGCCGTCGCCCAAGCGGGACGAGACGATAGAACCTCTGCGCCCTCTGCGCCATAAGTTTCAATCAAAAGAGCCTCTCCGCCAAAAGCAGAGCCAAGATAAGCCCCAACGCCCATAAGATTCCACAACAGCGCAATTATGGCGATAATCCAAAACCACCATTTTGCTTTCGTTTCTAAAAGGTCATCCGGCATATCTGTCTCCCCGATAATATTCGGTTAGCATAATCGATTGCTGATGGCTGTCTAGGGCGAGCTTGATTAGAGATCGAGCAATAAGCGCTCAGGATCCTCAAGACATTCTTTAACCCGCACGAGGAATGTCACGGCTTCTTTGCCGTCAACAATCCGGTGATCATAAGAGAGCGCCAAATACATCATGGGTCGAATGACGATTTGATCATCAATTACCACAGCGCGTTTTTCAATTTTATGCATGCCTAATATGCCCACTTGAGGTGGATTCAAAATAGGTGACGACATAAGCGAGCCGTAAACCCCGCCATTTGAAATCGTAAAGGTTCCGCCCATCATATCATCCATAGAGAGCTGACCTTCGCGCGCCTTAGCGCCTAAAGCGCCAATATTTTTCTCAATGCCACCCAGCGAAAGCTCATCACAGCCGCGAAGGACAGGCACAACAAGACCCTTTGGCGTCCCAACCGCAATGCTGATATCGTAGTAATTTTTATAGATTATATCTGTACCATCAATTTCGGCATTCACCGCAGGCACATCTTTAAGCGCCTGTACGCAGGCTTTGACGAAGAAACTCATAAAGCCAAGCTTGACTCCATGTTTCTTGATGAAAAGCTCTTTATATTGCTTTCGCATGTCCATGATGTGACTCATGTCGGCTTCATTATAAGTGGTCAGCATAGCCGCCGTGTTTTGCGCGTCCTTTAATCGGCGTGCGATTGTTTGGCGAATACGCGACATGCGGACGCGTTCTTCACGCGGACCAAGCTCACGCGTGGCCGCTGGCGCGCCTACTGTGGCTGCAGGGTTCGCTTTTGCTGTGAGAGCATCACCTTTGGTAATTCGGCCATCTTTGCCTGTGCCTGCAATTGTTGCGGCATCAAGATTATTTTCTTTAATCACGCGGTCTGCACTTGGCATTGGCGCTTTGCCCGAAGAGGCTTTCGGCGCGGGGGATTTAGCAGGCGCGGCAGCAGGCGCAGAGCTTACTCCGCCCGACGCGCCTGCCATGAGTGTACATAAAGTTTGACCGACAGTTGCAATATCACCTTCCGCCACAAGGATGTCACCCATTACGCCATCTTCTGGAGAGACAATTTCTTGCGCCGCTTTATCGGTTTCAAGTTCGACAATCGCTTCGTCTTTTTTGACGCTATCGCCAGGTTGTTTCATCCAAGAGGCCACCGTCACTTCAGAGACAGATTCACCAACATTGGGCACATCAATATTCATCGCGCTTCCGCCAGACGCCGCAGCTGGTGTTTCTGCCGGCGCAGCTTTCTTAGCTTTAGGCGCTGCTTTCTTAGGCGCTGATTTTCCAGCGCCGCTACCAAGCTTGGCAATCAACTGACCAATCGTGGCCACATCGCCTTCTTCCACAAGTATTTCTTCTAAGACTCCGTCTTCTGGCGAGACAAGCTCCTGCGCCGCTTTATCGGTTTCAAGCTCGACAATCGCTTCGTCTTTTTTGACATTATCGCCCACTTGTTTGAACCACTGCGCGATTGTCACTTCGGAGACGGATTCGCCAACATTTGGGATCTTAATTTCAGTCATATCGTTTTCTTTTGGTTCAACTATTTCGCGAAAGCACCATCAATAATGGCTTGTTGCTCTTTTTTATGTTTAGACGCAATTCCTGTCGCCGTCGAGGCCGCAGCAGGACGGCCAACATAGACGGGACGTGTATGTTTAGCTTTAATGGCAATAAGGCTTTCTTCCAGATAAGGATTAATAAAGGTCCAAGCACCCATATTTTTAGGTTCTTCCTGACACCATACCATTTCGGCTTTTTTAAATCTGGTAAGTTCAATTTGCACTGAGCTGTCTGGATAAGGATAAAGCTGCTCAACGCGCAATAAATAAACATCGTTACGGCCAAGCTTTTCGCGCGCTTCGAAAAGATCATAATAGACTTTTCCTGAACAAATCAAAACGCGCTTAATGTCTTTATCAGCGACCAGCTTAATCTGGCTTACCTCTGGACGATATTCAGCATCATCCCAGAGCAATCTGTGAAATTCCGACCCCTCGGCCATTTCTTCAAATGTGGACACGCATAGCTTATGACGCAAGAGGCTCTTCGGGCTCATATTGATCAAGGGCTTACGGAAGCTACGCTTCACCTGACGGCGAAGAGCATGGAAGTAATTGGCGGGCGTTGAAATATTCGTCACCTGCATATTATCTTCGGCGCACATTTGGAGGTAACGCTCTAGGCGCGCAGAACTATGCTCTGGCCCTTGCCCCTCATAACCATGAGGCAGAAGCATCACGAGGCCCGACATACGGAGCCATTTTTGCTCAGCAGAGGATATAAACTGATCAACCATCACCTGCGCGCCATTGGCAAAATCACCAAATTGAGCTTCCCAAATCGTCAACGCCTTAGGTGACGCGCCAGAAAACCCATACTCAAAACCAAGCACCGCTTCTTCGGAAAGATGCGAGTTGAGGACCTGATAATATTCCTGATCAGGAGAGAGGTTATTGAGCGGCGTATATTTATGCTCGTCCTCTTGGTCGACAAAATTGGATTGACGGTGAGAAAAAGTCCCGCGTTCTGAATCTTGACCAGAAAGACGTACCGGATGCCCTTCGGAAATCAATGTTCCGAAGGCCAAATGCTCTGCCAATCCCCAATCAATATTTTCTCCAGAAGTCACTTTTTCAGCACGGGCCGATATAATTCTCTTAAGTGTACGGTGCATATTAACTGAATTGGGAACTGTTGTAATTTTTTCGCCAATTGCCTTCAAGGTCTTAATGTCTACGGATGTATCCCCTTGGCGTTTGCTATCTTTTTTATCCGGTAGAGAAAGACCTTGCCAAACGCCTTGTAACCAGTCTGGTTCTTTCGTCTCATAAGACTTAGCTTTGTCAAACTCGCCATCAAGGAAACTATAAAAATCCTCAACATCTTTATCGTGTTCTTCTTGGGTAATATCACCTTGCGCAATTAACCTATCAGCGTAAATTTCACGGGTCGTTTTCTTTTTACCAATAGCTTTGTACATTAGCGGCTGCGTGAATGAAGGATCATCTCCTTCATTATGACCATAACGGCGATAACAAATAATATCGAGAACAACATCTTTACCAAATTTCTGGCGATATTCTGTGGCAACCCGGGCCGCAAAAACCACAGCCTCTGGATCATCCCCGTTCACATGGAAGACCGGCGCTTCGACCATAAAGGCCACATCAGAACAATATTGTCCTGAACGATATTCCTTAGGTGTCGTTGTAAATCCTATCTGGTTATTGACGATGACATGTAACGTGCCGCCTGTGCGGTAGCCGACGAGCTGGCTCATCTGGAAACATTCCATTACAATACCTTGGCCCGCAAAAGCGCTATCACCGTGGAGAATAACAGCCATAACCTCTTCAGGATTATGAGATTGATATGTACCTGACGCCATTTGCTGTTTCGCGCGCGCTTTGCCCATAACAACGGGGGCAACAACTTCGAGATGGGATGGATTTGGCGCTAAGGATAAATGTACGCTATTGCCGTCAAATTCACGGTCATCGGACACACCTAGGTGATATTTAACATCACCTGATCCAAAGTCATCAGCCCCAGCCGCTACGCCGCCCAAAAATTCATAGAAGATAGCCGAATAAGGCTTCTGCATGACAGCGGCCATAACATTTAGACGCCCCCGGTGTGGCATCCCAAAGTTTATATCTTTAAGACCTAACTGGCCGCCGCGTTTGATAATTTGCTCGAGCGCAGGCAGAAGGCTTTCTGCTCCGTCAATACCGAAGCGCTTCGTGCCGGGATAACGCTTATGAATTAGCTGTTCGAAGGCTTCGCCCTCAATTAGCTTTTGTAAAATGGCGCGGCGGCCTTCTTTAGTAAAACTAATCTCTTTATCTGGTCCTTCAATGCGTTGTTGAAGCCAGCTCTTCTCCTCAGGATCAGAGACATGCATGAACTGTATACCAAATGTCGAACAATAAGTTCGGCGAAGGATTTCCATAATTTGATTCAACGTCGCCGATTGCAATCCTAAAACACCGTCGATAAATATTTCGCGGTCCATATCATCAGCTGTGAAACCGTAAGACGCTGGCTCCAATTCAGGATGGGGCTCATTTTTTTGAAGATAAAGAGGGTCTAAATCAGCAATCAAATGCCCGCGTATCCGGTAGGCCCGAATAAGCATAAGCGCGCGCAAACTATCTTTCGTCGCCTGCTCTACATCCTCAGCAGATGCACCTTCCATGCGAGCACTAACTTTATTTTTCGTCGCGTCTTTTTCAGCAGCTCCCCAATCGCCCGTCAGAGCAGACGTCAGCTCATCTTGAGCGTCAGGCGGCCAAGAAGCGCGCTGCCAAGAGGGGCCATCCGCATTTTTCTTCGCATTTGCAGCGTCTTCACCTATACTGGCAAAATAGGCCTGCCAGCTCGGGTCAACACTATTGGGATTAGCCGCATATTGAGCCTGAATTTGCTCAATGTAAGTGGCGTTAGCCCCATCCAAAAACAGGGTATCGAGCATAGCTTGGTTTTGCTCAGATCTGGCTTTATCGGCCATATGCTTTGCCTTTCAGCAATTTCTCAAAGTTTATCCTTTGAGAACTTCCATCATTGTCACGCCCAATTTCGCAGGGCTATCAGAAACACGGATACCCGCGTTTTCCATAGCCGCCATTTTATCATCTGCTCCGCCTTTACCGCCAGACACAATCGCGCCAGCATGACCCATTGTGCGGCCCGGAGGCGCTGTACGGCCAGCAATAAAGCCAACCATGGGTTTTTTGATACCTTTTTTCGCCATATGCGCAACATATTCCGCCGCTTCTTCTTCGGCTGAACCGCCAATTTCACCAATCATGATGATTTGCTTTGTCTCATCATCATGCATGAATAACTCGAGACAATCGATAAAGTTAGTTCCGTTAATCGGATCACCGCCAATACCAATCGCTGTTGTTTGCCCCAGACCAACCTGAGTTGTTTGGAACACGGCTTCATAGGTCAGTGTTCCTGAACGTGAGACTACGCCGCATGAGCCTTTTTTGAAAATCTTACCCGGCATGATGCCGATTTTACATTCTTCTGGGGTCAAGACTCCGGGGCAATTTGGTCCGATAAGACGAGACTTAGAGCCATTAAGCGCGCGCTTTACAGGAATCATATCTGACACAGGAATACCCTCAGTAATCGCAATGATAAGTTCCATTTCAGCGTCAATTGCTTCGAGAATTGAATCGGCTGCGAAGGGCGGCGGAACATAAATCACAGTCGCTGTTGCGCCTGTCGCGTGCTTGGCTTCGGCAACCGTATCAAAATTAGGTAGGCCAATATGCGTTGTTCCGCCTTTACCGGGCGTAACACCTGCCACCATTTTCGTGCCGTGATAAGCAATCGCCTGTTCCGTATGGAACGTCCCAGTTTTACCCGTCATGCCCTGCGTGATAATTTTTGTATCTTTGTTTATAAGTACTGACATGGCTTAGCCTTGCTTATCGAGAATTTTTTGAATGGTATCGGCTTTGAGGTCATCAACTGAGGCCTCAATGCCCATAGAATTTGCGAGGGTCACAACGTCTTTTTCCAGCATTTTAGTAAGATCTGATTTTGTGTAAGTTTTCGTCACGCCAACCGCCGTCACAATTTTCTGCGCAGCATCATCTAGGTCATCAGCGGCAATGACATTCAGGCCGCTTTCATTGATAATCTTTTTACCGGCTTCAACATTTGTCCCTTCAAGACGAACAACAAGCGGTACTTCGAGGCCGACTTCTTTAACCGCGTCCACTGTACCCTGCGCGATGACATCACATTTCATAATGCCGCCAAAGATATTTATAAGGATCCCTTCGACTTTGTCGTCTGACGTTAGGATTTTAAAGGCCGCCACGATATTCTCTTTGGTCGCGCCGCCGCCAACATCGAGGAAGTTGGCTGGCTCTGCGCCGTAAAGCTTGATGATATCCATAGTGG
>CAYXEB010000022.1:0-22443 GCA_964463835.1 uncultured Hellea sp. | reverse complement strand
AGCCTTTGGCTTTTCCGACTTTTTTTGTGCGGCCTGTAACGTAAACCGTCATGCCTTTTTCGGCCAAGCCCAAGGCGATACCTTTCCCTGCGCCGCGACTAGCGCCCGTAACGATAGCGACTTTTGGATTTGGCATATTTCCCCCTAAAATTCACAATATTTCATTTTTTACTCTAACTAACAGAGATGTAAGAATGCGCAATATTTATGTCTATATTTTACGTATTCTAAGATATTTTAGGCCATTTTTCTTGATTTTGCGTATTATTTGACGGATTAACGAACAAAACACAAGGGACCGGTAATCGCATGACACCCGAAAATAAAAACTGGCACTCCACTATAGAAGCGCCTTTAAAAGTGAACGGCGAAGAAGAGATAGACTGGACATCGCAAGCTGACGTGATTGTCGTAGGCTTAGGCGGAGCTGGCGTTGCTGCAGCGCTACAATCTCTTGAAAACGGCTTAACTGTTACGGCTCTTGACCGTTTCGAAGGCGGTGGTGCGACTAAAGCGAGCGGCGGCGTTATTTACGCTGGAGGCGGAACCGCCACTCAAAAAGAAGCTGGGGTCGAAGATACGCCAGATAATATGTTCAACTATCTTAAGCTCGAAACGGAAGGGATTATATCAGACAATACACTCCGCGATTTTTGCAAAAAAAGCGCCCCGACAATCAACTGGGTTAAAAGCCACGGCGTTGATTTGCGCGGGACCTTATGGCCTGACAAAACATCTTATCCCGCCCCACAATATTTTCTCTACCACAGCGATAATAGTCTTGTAGCCAACTATAAAAAACATGCCGCGCCAGCTGCAAGAGGTCACAGAGGATATGTCCCGATTAAGCAAGGCGCAAAAGCGACAAACCTCGGCGGGTCTATTTTTGACCCGCTCAGAGCGAGCTCGGAGGCCAAGGGTCTTAAAATACTTTCATTCACCGAAGTCCAGCAACTCGTCATCGATAAGGCAGGCAAAGTCATCGGCGTCAAAGCTCTACAATTTGCAGACAATGAGACACTCGAAAAATATAAAACCCTTCGCGCCAAGGCAAATAAGCTTTTCGCGATGTTTCCGCCTATTATTCCAGGATCAAAGTTTTTCTTTAAAAAAGCCATGGGACATCTGGATAAAGCCAAGGAGCTCGCGAGGGCGCGCGTCGAGATTTTTATTGGAGCTAACAGAGGCGTTGTTCTATCGGCCGGCGGCTTTGTCTTTAACACAAAAATGATGACCCATTACGCCCCTAAATACGCGGCAGGTTATCCCCTAGGGACGGATGGCGACAACGGTGCTGGCATAAGGCTCGGCCAAAGCGTTGGCGGCGAAGCTGGGAATATGGATCGTATCACGGCTTGGCGTTTTATTAACCCGCCTATTTCTTTTGCCCGCGGGATGATTGTGAATGAAAACGGGCAGCGCTTTATCAATGAAATGGTTTACGGCGCAACCCTTGGTGTTGAAATGACGGAAAACCATAACGGGCGAGCTTGGATGATTTTAGATAAGGCACTCGTCAAGCAAGCTTTAGAAGATGTTAAAGGCGATAAGGCCCTCTCCTTCCAGCGCGCTCTAGCAAAACTCAACGTCCATTTTGGCGCAAAAAAAGCTACCTCAGTTGAGGCTTTGGCTAAGCTTATCGGCGTTGATGGCGCTAACCTTGAATCGCAGCTAGCGGACTATAATAAAATGGCGCGCGGGGAACTTTATGATCCATATGAGAAAACCCGCGACGAAATTTCAGAAATTAATCCCGCCAAAATCATCGCGATTGAAATAAGCTTATCAGCCAAGCTATTTCCTTGCCCGACTTTGACCCTCGGCGGATTGAAAGTCGATGAAACAACTGGTAATGTATTGGACGCGAAAGGCAGGGCTATTCACGGGCTTTACGCGGCGGGACGAAACGCCATTGGGGTGGCCTCATGGAATTATGTAAGCGGGTTATCTATCGCAGACTGTATTTATTCGGGCCGCCGCGCGGCACAATCCCTATCAACACTATCGGGCTAATTGGGCCTATCTCTTACAATCCGAAAACCAATGTGAGATGTTCCAAAGATAAGGTCCTGCGCTTGCCTAGCCGCCGGCCTGTATCGGTAACAATAAGACCGCGCGCACAAAAATGAGCCGCCCTTAATCACGCCAACAGGCACGTCCCCTTGCGCCGGATCAAATCCATTGGGATAGATTTTCGCGCCCTCGCCCGGTTTATGGGTTGGGTAGTAATTTGACGATGTCCACTCCCAAACATTGCCAATCATATCATGAAGCCCAAACCCATTAGCCGGGAAACTCCCAATAGGCGCAACGCCCGCGAAGCCATCTTCTTGAGAATTGACCGTTGGGAATATCCCTTCCCAAGTATTGGCTTTGTTTTTTAAGGCCGTCTCTTCGGCGTCAGCCCAGCTCATAAGCTCTCCATTAAGCCCACCGCGCGCGGCATATTCCCATTCCGCCTCGCTCGGTAATCGCCCGCCCGCCCATTTTGCGTAAGCCTGCGCGTCATCACGCGTTAAATGAACAACTGGCGCTAAAGGTTGGCTCTTGGCCTTACTGGGCCCATAAGGATGTTGCCAATTGGCCCCGTCGGTTAATCTCCACCAATTCAGGCCTTGCGGCTTTTCGGGCGGATCAAAAACAGCAGAGCCAGGCGCCATATCAACCCCGGGACCCGCATCATCTGAGGCCTTCCATCCCAACTCGGCGCGTGTTTTATGACCCGTCGCCTTTACAAAAGCCGCAAATTCAGAATTCGAAATTTCATGGGACCAAATTGCAAAGGGTTTTAAACACGTATTGGTCACAGGCCCCTCTTCGCGGTAAATGCGTGTTTCCCCCATATCGAAACACCCGCCCTCTAACGCAATCCATTTGGCAGAGCTTTGATCATTAATTTTATTGAGCTTCGCCTCGCTCTGAATCTCACTTTGGCAAGCGGTCAGAACAGCGCATAGGTATATGAATTTTAGGCGAAGCCTCATGGGGCAAGACTAAACATATTGAGAAATATAGTCACCATATTTTGCGCGAATTTTCTCTTCATCCAAACCAAAGTCACCAAGGCTATATTTATGCGCGGCGCGATGCTCACGCCGATTGGCTTCTATCCAGTCTTCCATCCCAGCCTTTATCTCCTCGCTCTGCGAAAGCCCTGCCGCGCCAAGAACCCTCAGCCCTTCTTGACTTGGCGTCTCGAGCAGAGATGTATAATTCACATCTATAAAACGGCCGCCATCTGCATTGGCCCGGACCTGCATAAAAGTATCCAACCAAGACTTTAAACGCGCCATCCAATAGGTTCCAATCTCGGTATTTGAAATATCATCTGACCCCATTTTATAAAGGCTTGCTTCCATGCTACAATAAGATGGAATGGTAGAAACAGGATCACGATGGGTCATAACTATTTTCGCGTCGGGAAAAACATCGAGCACCGTTTGAAGCCCCATCAAATGCCCCGGCGTTTTAAGCACCCAGCTCTTCCCTTGCCGTGACGGGTCTTGCCACTGAAGGGATTTGAGAATTTCAATCAAATCCTCATAGGCCTTGCGTGGGTTTTGCTCTGAGAGCCAATCCGCATAATCAGGTACGAAATATGTGCTTTCAATCATAGAGCTCGAAAACAGCTGCCCCAATATAATAACCTCTTCATCGGGCTGCTTTATATCCATGGGATGAATCGACATCAGCTCAGGGATTTTCTCAAGCATATAAGCCAGAACGCCTTTAGCCGCTTCAAGCCTTGGCGCCGGGTCAGCGCGTGTCTCGCCCTCAAGCGGGACATAATTTTGAGTTTCATACCAGCGCACACCCGTAAGGTTTGGTGCAGCGGCGAGCATACGGTGCAGCATTGTACTCCCCGTGCGCGGCAAGCCTGTTAAGACGGCGGTGACACTGACTTGCTCTTCAAGAATTTCAGGATTGTCTTTGACATATTGCACATGCCGCAAGCGCTTCACTAGTCCCGAGACAATCATATGCTGCGCGCCATAACCGCCTTCAAGGCTGAGCTTGGCCTGCTTATTCAAAGACGGGATAAGAACGTCAATATTTTTAAAAAACCAATCATCTCCAAAATCAGAAAGCCCCGTTTGCGTCTTGGCTTGCTCGATTAAATTATCTCTATTTGGAACCACCATTATGCCTTTGCGTTTTTATGAGTGATAAATACTACGCAATTTAAGTAGTTTTGGAAGATTTTAATTTATATTCGTAATTAATTGCGTTACAAATTACGCATGTTACTCAAAGATAAAGTCATCATCATAAGCGGCGTTGGCCCTGGCATGGGTCAATCCATGGCAAAAATTGCGGCCCAAGAAGGCGCAAAAGTGGGACTTGGGTCTCGCAATCAAGACTTCATCAATGAGGTTGCCAATCAAATTAAGCAAGACGGCGGACAGGCTATTGCTCTCTCAACCGACGTAACAAAGGCCGAGCAATGTCAAGCCCTCGCCAAAGCCGTTAACGAAGAATTTGGGCGCATAGATGGCCTCGTCAATAGCGCTTATAATCACGGCGCATGGGCGACATCTGATGTCGCAAATCCAGACGAGTGGGCGAGCGTTTATGACGTGAACTGTCTGGGCGCGCTGCGAATGGGCCAAGCTGTTCTACCATCGATGAAAAACAATGGCGGGGGCGCGATTGTCAACGTGTCCACCATGGCCACAGTCAACCCCTTCCCGGGCGAGGCGGCTTATGCAGCCAGTAAAGGCGGGCTGGGCGTTTTGACGAAACATATGGCGCAAGACTTTGGCGCAATGGGCATTCGGGTCAATGCCTGCCGGATGGGCTGGATAGGCGGCGCGCCTGTCTATGGATATATCGACGCTCAAGTTGCGAGCGGACGAAAACGCGAAGATGTAGTTAGTGAAATAACAGGGCGTATCCCTCTAGGCGTTATTCCGCCTGAGGAGGACTGCGCCAAAGCGGTTCTATTCTTTGTATCAGATTATGCCCATGTGGTAAGCGGCGCGACACTTGACGTCAATGGCGGCCAATATATGGCCCCGTAATGCAAGACATGTCGGCACTCTGGAAAGACTTTTGTAAAAATCTCGAAGCGGCAGGTGAGAGTGTCTTAAGCTCTGACTTAGCCTTGTCGGAGTTAGATAAGGCCGAAGGGGTAAGATATCTGACCCGTCTTTTGCGTATCGGGCTCGATATGCATCTGGAGAACGCGAACCCCGCCTTCCCTAATTTTTACCAAGCCTCACATGCGACGGCTAAAATCGGGTCAGACAACCCAGATAATTTTTATCAAAACGCGACAATTTCTGGCGCACATAATTATCGTATTTGGGGCAAACGCGGATCGGTCCCTATTCTAAGCTTTGGAACCAAGGCTAATCGTTACGCTATCGACGGCTCGATGGCGTCTACAGGGGAACTGGATATTCGAGACGTCAAAACAGCGTCTGACGGATCATTTGAAATTTTTGTCAGCAAGAAACGCCGCGGTGAAAACTGGTTGCCGTTAGAAGACGATTCCACAATGCTGATTGTGCGGCAAACCTTCTTTGACCGTTCAAAAGAAATCGCTGCAGACGTCTTTATTGAAGGTCTTCATGAGGCGAAAACACCTAATCCGCTTGAAACGCCGGATCTCGCCGACAGCCTTAACCGGGTCCCAGCTTTCATTTCTGGAACCTCTGAGATATTTCTACATTGGGCCAACATCTTTCGCCGTGAGAATAAAAACGCTCTTAATACCGCAGACCAAACCATGTTTTCCAAAGCCGGTGGCGACCCTATGATCCATTACTTGCATGGGTGGTGGGAGTTTACTGAAGGTCAAGCCCTTCGCATCACAAGCGATATTCCAAAATGTGAAGGATGGAACTTTCAGATAAACAATATCTGGATGGAAAGCCTTGATTATCGGTACAATACTATCCACACTAATAATAGCCTGGCCACACTAAACGATGACGGGACCGTCACTGTAATCGTCTCATCCAAACCTCAAAACGGAAATCATATAGATACGGCCGGGCATAATCGAGGCACCATGCTCTGGCGCTGGACGGGCGCAGAAACGCACCCAATACCCAAAGTGGAACTCATAAATGTCTGATCTTGAAGCCCGCATTGAACGATTGGAAGCCGAGAGTGACATCCGTAAACTCAAAGCCCGCTACCTAAATGCCTGCGACGCGAAAGATGAGATCGCTATACGGGCTTGTTTCACTGACGATGCAGAAGTCGAGTTTCCGCCTATCGGGAGTTTTGATTTAGACGGCCTCTTAGCTATCTTTCATCAAATGGCCGCCACTACCCCAATTGTGGATGTCCATCATGGACATAATGGCGAGATTGACATCGACGGGGATAGGGCAAGCGGTAAATGGAACCTTGGTTTTGCGACCTATGACCCAAGGAACAAGAGCTTTCGTATGCTCGCCAGCTTTTACGAAGACCGCTACCGCAAGACCGATGATGGCTGGCGTATTTGCTACACAAAATCTACCCCGCGAAACATCGTTGATGGCGTGCTTGCTGATACTGTGACCGCCAAATGGACAGCCGAGGATTAGGAGACACAGATGAGTGATGACTTAACCTATACTGATCCTGATGCGATTGTAGTTTCACAAACCGTGAAGATAAATGCGCCAGCTTCCTTAGTCTGGAAAATCCTGCTCGACATGCCAAAATATGGCGACTGGAACCCCTTTTGTGTGGAATGCGAATCTACCTTAGAGATGGGCGCCGCTGTTAAAATGAAGCTCAAAAGCTATGTAAAATGCGAACCCGAGTTTTTTGAAAATACAGAATATATCTGTGCGTTTGAACCTGAGAAGCAAATTTCCTGGGAGCTTCCCCATTATGATGCTTGGCCTTATCCCGCCCGGCGCGATCAATATATCAAGTCTACAGGGCCTGAGAGTTGCGAATATTATTCAACGGATGAGTTTCGCGGGCCCAACGGCATTCATGTTATGCGCTTTGCCGGGCCTTGGGTAAAGCAAGCCTTTGATGAGACAGCGCACGCCCTTAAAGCCCATGCCGAAAAACTCCATAAAAGCTAGATTGGCGCAGGCGTAAAATCTTTAGGTAAATTATGGAAGTAACTTAGCTCTTCATGGCGTGATTGAATACGCCACCCCTTCGTCGTACGGATAAGCTTATCGCGATACCAAAGCCCGACGAAAAACACATTGGGCTTTCCCTCGCTTTCGACAATCATTGGATTAAATAATGTTGTCCGAGCAAATGCTTCATTGCCCGTAATCTTAATCATTGGAAGGCCAAGCATATGTTGCATCCCAGAAAAGGGCTTAAGAGCTTTATCAAGATATAGCTTGATCTCTTCTAGAGTTCCTTTGGCGCCGCCTGCGTCGGTATAATCAATAATGGCATCCGGAGTAAAAATATCGTCCAGCGCATCCCAGTTTTGGCTATCGATAGCGTCGCAATAGGCGGTCAGTAAGTCCTGAATTTCAAGGCGGTCCGATATCTCTTGCTGACTGAGCATTACTCCGCCGCCGCTTTATACTCCGCGATCGGGGTCATGATTTTTGCCACACGGTTATCATATTTTACAACATCAACAACAACGGAGGTTTCAACGAGGCGTACGCCTTTAAGGTCTAGAATTTTATTACTCGCTACTTGATGCACTGCGGAAAGTCCTTCGAATAACCCAATTGCCAAAATATCAAACCGGCCCAATAAAATAATAACGGCGTTAATTTCAGAAAAGGTCGCGACCTGTTCGGCAACCTCTTTAATCATATTTTGCTCCGCATGGATTCCAATATAGGCGAGCTGCGGCGTGTCCAGATGAGCCATATTTGTGACGGCGGTAAAGCGGATGTAGTTTTCGTCTTCCAACCGCTTGACGCGGGAGCGAATTGTACCTTCGGTGAACCCAAGTTGTGAGGCGATTTTTCGGTTTGAAAGCCGCGCATCTTCTGACAATAATTGTATGATCTGTTGATCTAGCTCGTCCATTTTATAAATACTCATCAGCCCACCCTAAATCGGAGCTACGTCGAAATCATATTTAATAATATCGACAGCAAAACTTGGGTCGAGGCTGCGTACACCTTTGACTTGCGAGAGTTTGCTTAGCAGAAAATCAGACATTTTATTCATGCTGGATAGCGTCACCAAGATTTCAATATCATGCTTTCCGGTGACAAGCTGAACCGAGGCAACCTCATCGAGTTTGGCGATGTCGTCGGCGACATCATTGGCGCGGCGGCCTTTCACATCAACACCAATCGGCAACAAAACATTATAATCAAAAGCTGAAAAATCGGAAACCGCCACAACTTTCATCGCCTTGGATTGCTCCATCCGGCGAATACGCGTGGCAACCATAGATGTGGTCACACCAAGTTCGTCAGCAATCTTTTGATTGCTTGTCCGGCCATCCTTTTTCAAAATTTTGATAATATTATTATCAAGTTCGCTAAACTGAAAACTACTCTCTGGCATGACTGCCCCTCTTATTGATACGCTCGCTTAATTTGACTCGCCCGGCCTATCAACCAAACAGGATATAAAATGCGTATTTTTATAATATAAGCAAGCACTCAGCTATTGCACCCAAATAGGTGAACTCCATGCTCTGTCTTGCACGGTTGCATTCATACTTGGATTGGGCGGTGTTTCATTTCGTATCGCGTCCCATGTACTCCAGCGGCATTTCGGATTTTCCAAAACGCGCACATAATAACTCGCGGCTTGTCCAGCTTGCCAATCTGGGTCTTGCCAAACCGTCTTTAGCTCCGCAGCTCCAGCGCCAGACGTTTCACAGGTCGATAAATCAACACTTGCCCCGTTATCGGCGCAGCGCCGCGTTTCAGGGTTAGGTACCGAGCCATCCGCACAGGCGACGTCATATATTTTTTCAGTGCCCGCCGTAACTTTAACAATTTGCGCGCGCTGCAATGGCGAGCTGAGCGCGTCGCGCATAGCCCAAACTATGAAGTCAGGCGAAGTCTCACCCGAAGACGTTTTGCCCCCCATGGGTACACCGCCCGCATAAGCTTGCTCGACCATATTGCCAGATGATGTAATTGCGCTGTCGTAATCTCCGGCAAAGAAACGCACACGAATGCGCGGTCCAGATGTCGCAAAACTCTCTTTAGTTTCCATGGCGTTGAAAATATCTTCACGCGTATTGGACTCCGCCCAAACGCCCGCCAGACCTGCGGCCGCATATTGGGAGGATGCAAGCAGCTCAATATCCTGACCAGACTTTTCCCATGTTTTAGCGCCGCTCGGCGGTATTGATCCCCGGCTTTCAATATCTAGGTCAGATGAGAACTTTCCGAAAAAATCTTCTTCCGACAAAGATGAGGCACTGACATGGGCGTCTGTGGAGCCGATAAATCCAAACTCATAAGGGTTCGCTTTCAGGTCTTCTTCAAGCTTCAAGCCAATACCTAGCGCGGGCCTGACAAAGCTCCCCGGTTTCTTTTGTGACTCCGTCGGTGAGCCAATAAGAACTTCATATAATTCATGACCTGCCCACTCATCGCGCGGGGATAATAAAGGATGTGTCTCGGACGTTCCTTTGACCTGACTGATTTCAACAATCGGTTCATTGAGCAAACGGTTCTCCGCGTATTCTTTGGTAAAGGCGCCGCCATTTGTCATGGCAATGTCAAACATCTGTCCATTAGAGCCATTAGAATTATGCGGAATTGCCAAAACATCACGGCCCGCCGCGCGCTCCGTATTCATCCAATCCCAAAGATCTTCCGGATTGGGGCTAACAAGGGTAGTGAATAGGCGCTCAGGAGCTTTATCTTTAAAAACGACATTCCGGTGTAGATTAATCGCGCCCAGATTATCATCTATGCTACCAATGATTTCCATAGCCGTAAATTCATAAGCAGAAAAAGTGGTAAATTTTCCAGGCTGATTATGCTTTTCCGCTGCCGCAACATTTTGTGCCCAAGCGCTATCAATAAACTCACGGTCATAAATATCGTCAAGGGGTTTACCCGTGACAATTGTCGTCCCTATTTTTATGAAAGCATTCATGCGCTGCTCGTGCCCACCCGCCAGCAGACCAAAGACAGACTTAGCTGTCTCGGTTTTAGAAATAGGATTATTCTTATCGCGCATGGCTGCAACGACGCCCATATATTCTCCATGATCTGTGACGCCGTAAAAATCAAGCGGCGGCCCAGAAAGCTTAATGGGCTGACCCGCGCCATTATCTATCGTTTGTCCCTGCGCGAAACGATAAGCATCATCCGCTGTTGTCCGCGTACCGACAATGAAGGCGTCAAAAGAATTTTTGGTATGAACGTGCAAGTCTCCGAAATATGCGTTCTTCGTTGGCGTGCGCTCCACGCTCGCCGCGTCAACTTTTACGATTGCGATTTCCTCTTTGACAACAGCCTTCTCACCGCATGCCGCCAATAGAGCCACACTTAAAGCCGCGCTTCCTAAAAATATTTGCCTAATCATAACTTCCCTTTTTGTCGTTTTCTTGTTTGTTTAATTATTTTCCGTGCCAGTTCGGCTTTCTTTTTTCTGTAAAGGCGTTGATGCCTTCCATCGCGTCTTCGCTATTTCGCCATTTTATAAATTCTGGATAATGTTCCTGCGCCTTCATAGCAGCTTCCAAACTCTCCTCGGCCAGTCCTCGCTGGACTGTCATCTTAGATGTTTGCACAGCAATCGGCGCGCCTTTTAATATATCTGTGCAATAGGCCGCCACGATTTCATCAAGCTTATCAGGCGCAACAACCTCATTGACGAAGCCCATGCGAAATCCTTCGCCAGCGCTAACACGGCGCGACGTTAAAATAAAACCCATCGCTTGCTTAAGGCCAATCTGGCGCGGCAATCGGTGCAGTCCTCCGCCTAACGCAACAGCCCCAACCAAGGGTTCTGGTAGACCAAAGCTTGCGGTATCAGAGGCAATGATAAGATCACAAGCTAACGCAAGCTCAAACCCTCCGCCCAGTGCAAATCCATTGACCGCAGCAATCACAGGCTTTGCTAAATCAAAACGCTCAATCAGTCCTGCATATCCGCCGCGCGGATAATGCTCGCCGATACCGTCTTTTAAATCACTTCCCGCGCAAAAGGCGCGATCTCCCGCACCTGACACTACCGCAATAAGCTGCTCTTTACTCGCGGCAAAATCATCAAAGGCCTTATCCAAGAGATTATGCATCTCATTGGTAATCGCGTTCATCGCCGCAGGCCGATTAAGCCGAATATGCGTTATCGGCCCCTCTTGCGTTATGTCGATAACAGCCAATCACCCCGCCTTTTTATCAATTTTAAGCTTGGTAATTTTCTTTGCGTCATCGCCCCATTCAGCATAGAATTGCGCGAAGAATTTTCGAAAAGGAAGAATAGGCCCATCGCCATCACAAATACTTGGTTTGGGCATATATTTCTGCCGGTCCCAAACGACCTTATCTTGGTCAAGCTGCTTGCAAATTTCACGGCGCATAGCTTTGGCCAAATTTGCCATAGGCCCTTCGGCTTCTGATTTTGGCTGGGTAAAAGCAAAGCGAATATGGGTGCGTTCCTGGTCAATTGGCGTAATCCCCGCAACCATCAAAGTTTCAGAAATACCAGAAAACTTTGTCCAGCTTTGACCTGCTCCCACAGTCCCATAAGCAATGGTTCCGTCTACAACGCCTTTGGGCGTGGGCATTTTGGCCTCAACGCTGGCAGAGCGTTTATGCCGGTCAAATTCAAAGTCATAATCAGGGAAGCTATCCGTGCCGTGAATATATTTAAAATGGGCAGCGTCTACGCCGTTCTCCGCCATATTTTGAACAGGCCCATGCACAATCCATTCGTATTTTTTATACTCTGTCCATTCGGGGTCATAAACTTGATCAAAATTTTCTGGGTCCCATTTAGGCGCTTCATTAAACGGGTGATACCACACAAGAATTTGTTTGTTGCTCTCGACAACCTTCCACTGAGCCTCACACGGGCGCGCGGCTGATGGAGGCACCTTTTTGGCATAAGGCACCGCCGTGACAGCCCCTTCCCCGTTATACTCCCAAGCATGAAATGGGCACTCTAACGAGTTCCCTTTAACACGTCCGCCATAGCCCATATGCGCACCTAAATGTTTGCAATAGGCATCAATGACCCGGGCCTGTCCATCTTCACCGCGCCAAAGCACTAGGTCTTTGCCAAAGTAATAAAGTGGCTTCACCTCGCCTTTTGCTAATTCATCAGAATATGCCACCATGAACCATCCAAAAGGCAAAGGGAGTGTATCTAGATTACGCTCTTTGACGGTTGCGCGATTCTCAACCGCGTTCATTCGCCATGCTGTCAATTCGTCCCCGCGCAGTCCTTCGAGCTGCGCCCAAACGGCCACATGGGCTGTTGTATTGGAGCTCATGCGTCATCTCCTAATTTAAAAACTTTAATGGCGTTTTCACGTAAAAATTTGGGCCAAACCTTATCCTTAAAGGGAACGTTTTCCATATCTTTAAAAATACGGTCCAAACTTAGGCCCATCGGAAAGTAGCCTGCATAAATGATTTTATCTGCGCCGCGCGAATTGGCATAATCAATGATGGCTTTGGGATAATGCTTTGGCGCAAAGGCGGATGTAGAGTAATATAGATTAGGATATTTAATCATCAATTTGACAGCAAGAGCCTCCCATGGTTCTGCCCCGTGACGCATGACAACTTTAAGCTCTGGGAAAAACCAGCAGACTTCATCTAAATGCTCAACCTTCTGTGTATGCATTGGAATGCGCGGCCCCGGTACGCCGACATTTAAAACGATTGGAATATCGAGCTCTACACAGGCAGCGTAGAGCGGATACATACGCGCGTTATTAATCGCGACTTGAGGACAGGTGCCTGACGGAAAAACTGAGGCAGATTTTACGCCATATTCAGCATGCAGTCGCTTAAGCCGCCTTACCTCATTCATCCCGTCATTGGGATTACAGGGCACGTCAAAAAAGAAACGATTGGAATATTCTTTAGCGGCCTGACGCGAGGTATCATCTTCATTAAACCCAACCATCGCCATTTCAATATTGTGCTTATCCATTTGCTCCGTTGTCCACCCAACAAAATCGGAGACTTCTGCAGAGGCTTCGGGAATATCTTTAAACATATATTGCGCAGGCATTTTAAACATGTCGCGGCTTTGTTCATCATTGAGCAGAGGACGAAAGCTTGCATACCATTCTGAACGATCCGCATGGGTTGGAATGCCTAGCATCGTATCAATGATTTTAATATCTTTCGGATATCCCATTATGTTACTTTCTCAAGGCTATTTAGATAAGCCGTACGGATTTTTTGTTTTACGATTTTACCCATCGCATTAAGCTCAAAAGGCTTTGTTTGAACAGTTATATCAGAGGGAATTTGGTAATCTGCAAGATTGTCTTTGGCAAAGGCCAATATATCCGCGGCGCCGACACCGTCTTTTACACGCGCGCTCGCGATAAGGCGTTCACCTAAACGGTCATCAGACACACCAAAAGTTCCTACAGCTAAAATGCCTGGATGCCGTCCCAAAACTTGTTCGACCTCAGCGCAATAAATATTCTCGCCTCCCGAAATGATCATATCTGTTTTTCGGTCCACGATATAAATATACCCGTTCTCATCAAGCTTTCCGATATCACCCGTTTTAAACCATTCTCCCGACATTGAAGCCGCTGTATCGTCAGGGCGGCCATAATAGCCTTGCATAAGGGTGGCTCCCTTTGCAAAAATTTCTCCGGTCTCTCCAACAGGAAGTGCTTTTCCGTCTTCTCCCGTAATTTGCACATCAACCATTGGTAAGATTTGCCCAGAAGCCGATGAGTTAGCGAGAAAGGCCTCACCATTGGCCTGAGAAATCGCGCCGCAGGTTTCTGTCATGCCATAACCCGCGCCAATAAAAGCCCTCGGAAAAGCGGCGTGTATTTCATCCAAAAGATTGAGCGGCAGAGCTTGTCCACCGCAAGAGATAGACATAAGCGAAGACAAATCATGCCTCTTAAAATTAGGCGCGCGCAGCAAATCCCAATGCATTGTCGGAACCCCGCCAAAGGTCGTGATTTTTTCGCGCTCGATTAATGCCAAAGCCTCATTGGCGTTCCAGCGGTCCATAAGGACAAGTTTGCCCCCCGTAACCAAAGCCGTCATAAAAACAGCACTGCAACCGCTTGTGTGGAAAAGCGGGAAAATCAATAAGGAACAGCTTTGCGGCATTTGAGAGCGCAAAGTCTCAATATCAATATTATAGGCTGCAGCCATTTTTTGAAAAACCGCTGCCATTGCCATTTGGGTATTCATCATACCCGTGATTAAGGCGCGGTGCTGTATCGCGGCTGCTTTGGCCGCGCCCGTTGTTCCCGAAGTAAAGAACATCGCCACGAGCTCGTCATGCTTGGCATATACTGGCTTAAAGTCCGTTATCGGCTCAGGGAAATCTTTACTCGCTAAGGTCGTCCCGTCATAGCTTGCCACAGCTAATCGTCCGAGGCGTTTTTCGTCCCCGACAACCAAGACGCAATCTGCGTCGATTATCGCCCGCGCCATGGCCTCACCTGTACCGCGGCTATTCACCAAGACAGCGACTCCGCCAGCATTGATAATTGCGATAAAAGCGACCATCCATTCAGGACAGTTCTGCATACAAATCGCAATAGATTGTCCCCGCTTCAAACCATACTCAGAGATAAGCCAAGCGCTCAGACCGTCAGCTGCGCCAAAAACATCATCAAAACTTAACCTTCGCTCTCCAGAGATAATAAATTCGGTTTTACCAAACTGCCGCGCGCGGTCGAATACGACGCTCATATTTTCAGGCGCATGGCGGAAAACTCGAACGGAACCTTGGGAAACAACCTCAAAAGGAGCGCCAGGTGCCATCAAGCTTTCTGTGATAGGGTCAGCGAAAGGCATTTCAACATCATCCATTTTCGTTATTTATGTCACCATATATTACGCATTATTGATTATCAACACGCGGATTTCGTCATATTGCGTATTTTTATGATTTATTTTCTACGCATTCTAATTTACAGTTGAGAAAATTCTACAAGGATAGCTCATGAGTAATCTATCAGGCAAAACAGCGATCGTCAGTGGCGGAAGTGACGGCATTGGCCGCGCGATTGCACAAAAATTAGCAAGCGCAGGCGCCCATGTAATCATCTGTTCTCGCAACGCAGAAAAGGTCTCTGCGGCTGTTAAATCTATTTCCGACAGTGGTGGCTCTTGTGAAGGCCTGTCCTTAGATGTCTCTGATAGCGAAGCCTATGCACAAATGATTTCTGATATCGCTGATAAGAGAGGCCTTGATATCCTCGTCAATAACGCAGCCCATGTCGGCATGGGTATGATTGCTGATACTGAACTTGAAGGGTTTCAGCAAAATTTCCGAGTCAATATGGACGCACCCTATATGGGAACGCGGGCTGCGATGGCTGCCATGCGCGAAACAGGCGGTAGCATTATCAATATTAGTTCTGTCAATGGCGACCGCGCGATGCAAGGCATGTCGGGTTACGGAGCGTCGAAAGCCGCCCTAACTCATTTCACGCGCAACGCTGCTATGGAAGGCGCGCGCCAAGGCATACGCATTAATGCGGTCACGCCCGGCCCTATCATGACCCCCGCCACACAGGCGTGGTTTAACGCTGACCCCGACGCGGGGGCTGCCATTGCCAACGCTAATCCCATGGGACGCATTGGAACACCCGAAGAAGTCGCGAATGTTGTATGCTTCCTTGCCTCAGATGAGGCCTCTTATGTGACTGGTGCGAATATCCCGGTTGACGGCGGCAAGGCCAATGAAGTCTACGTCCCCTCTTAAACGTTGGTATTAGGTATTTGATATGAAACTCACAGGTAAAACAGCTATCGTAACTGGCGCAGGCCAAGGCATAGGCGCGGCTATTGTTGAAAAACTCGCGGCGGAAGGCGCAAGAGTCGCAGCGCTCGACCTTAATCATGATAATGTCCAAGCAATTATCGATAAGCTTAACGGACAACATCTGGCGCTAAAATGTAATGTCGGAGATAGCAAAGACGTTATCAAAGCTATCCGCGCCGCGCGTAAAAAATTCGGGCGAATTGACTTTGCTGTTAATTGCGCAGGTATTGGTCAAGCCAAAGGCGATGGTTCGGATAAATTTTACGGCGCGATGAATAAGCGAAATAAAGAACTCGCCAAAGATGGTAAATCAGATACCTTCGTCGATCACCTCATCCATATGGAAGACGATGGATGGGCGAGCGTTATGGCCGTAAATTTGAACGGCGCGTTCTATGTCTGCCGCGAAGCCGTGCGCATTATGGCCGAAGATGGGAATGCGGGCTCTATCGTCAATATAAGCTCAACTTCAGCTCAATCAGGTGAAGGTTCTCCCCATTATGTGACTTCTAAATCCGCATTAATAGGGCTGACCCGTCAACTCTCACGCGAGCTTGCCCCGCGTGGCATTCGCGTCAATGCCGTTGCTCCAGGCCCGACCAATACACCCATCATGCATGGTCTGCCGCAAGAATGGATAACCTCTATGGAACAATCCGTCCCGCTGGGCCGTATGGCTGACCCAAGCGAAGTTGCAGGCGCCGTGGCCTATCTACTATCGGAGGATGCAAGTTTTGTGACAGGGTCAGTGCTTGTTGCTAATGGCGGGAGCTACTGTTTCTAGCCAAGCGTGTCAGCGAGTTCTTCGCGATCCGTTTCAAATGTCCGCCCCGCCAATAAGATACAGATCATACTTGGAATAGCTGTAAGTAAAGTTATGGCTAAAGCATAGCGAATGGCTTGATCTCCATATTGAGCTGTAAAAACATCATTGAGCTTTCCGACAAACCAAACGCCAATGGCAAGACCCGTAAAGGTCAATGCAAAGCCCCAAAGAGCTGTTCCCGTAGCTCTAGCTTTCGCGGGTAGCAAGTCTTGCAATGCAGCTTGCATCGCGATGACCCACCCGCCAGCCATCAGCCCTGCAGGAAGCGTCAATAATGTCGCGAAATACACATCATCCACAAAACATAAAATTATCATGGACAGGAAGAAACCTACAAGACCAATCGCAGACAGACGGAAAGGCCATCGTACATCTTTGGCTGTCAGGCGGTCGCATAAAACACCCAAGACAATTGCGCCTGTAATACCCGCGATAAATGATGGGCCGCCATAACGGGCATTGGCTTCAGTAAGCGATAAATCAAATGCCCGCGCGAAAAGAGTTGGTGCCCAGATACCAAAGCCATAACTCGCAAATCCACCCAGCGCCGTGCCTATCGTCATCAGGCGAAAACTTCGCCGCGCCCAAAGCAATTTGAATGTTTCGATAAAAGATAAGGTAGACTTGCTGTCTGTTGCTTTGTTCACAGGATCTAACCTTCCGCGCTTGGGTTCCTTTACAAGCATGAGCGTGAGAAGCCCAAGCAATACCCCCGGCGCGCCTAGCGATATAAAAGCCGTTCTCCAATGCGAAGCTTCAGCGATAGCCGCGCCTCCCACCAGTCCGAAAATCTGCCCGAAATACACGCCGAAATTCAAAATCGCAAAAGCCAGGGCGCGTTTTTTTGGCGCAAAATAATCAGACAAAAGTGAAAAGGCTGGTGCTAGAAATGCCGCTTCCCCTACGCCGACACCAAGCCGCGCAAAAGCAAATGTCCATGGTGTTTGAACGAGTCCAGACAGAACTGTGAAGCCACTCCAAATGATGGCTCCAGCCACAATAATTTTAACACGATTATTGCGATCCGCAAATCGAGCAATCGGGATAGCTAGCAGTGTGTATACAACGGCAAATGCAGGTCCAACCAAAAAACCCATAAAAGTATCAGATACTTGGAAGGTCTTTTTTATTTCCTCAAGTAAGCCAGAAGCGACATATCTATCCGCGACATTCACGAGATAGAGCAATACCATCATCATCAAAACGAACCATGCGTAACGGCGATTTTTAGGTGTTGGATCGTGTATTTCGGTCATAATTATTTAGCTTCTGTAAAGACGGATTTCGCCCAATTGTAATCTTGTTTTCCGGCGGGTGAGCGTTGAATTTCAGGCTCTACCTTAATCGTCTTTGGAAGCTTATATCCCGCTAATTTATCTCGGCAAAACTCTTTGACCTCAGCAAGCGAAGGCGGAGCCGTACCCTGTGATAATGAGATGACAGCACCGACAGCCTGCCCCCATTTTGGATCGGGCAGTCCTACGACCACCGCGTCATGTATAACGGGATATGCGCGTAAAACTTCTTCAACTTCTTCGGGATAAACCTTTTCGCCGCCCGTATTGATACAGGTTGAACCGCGGCCCAAAACGGTCATCATATCGTCATCATCAAGACGGGCTTGATCCCCTGTCAGCACCCATAATTTTCCATTTATCTCTTGGAATATCTCAGTTGTTTTTTCTAGGTCGCCATAATAACCAATAGGTGTATGACCTGAGCGCGCGAGATAACCCTCCTCGCCAACGTCGACGATATGCCCATCTGAAATTACCGCTTGCCATTCATCAACAGGTAGACGCATAAACCCGCCCTGTTTCACAGGCGCTCCCATCCCGGAAATTCCTGTTTCCGAAGTTCCCATACCATCCGTTATCATGATGTTTGGAATAGGTCCTTTGAATTCACCTTTCACATGCCCAGAGAAAACAGCGCCGCCGCTACCCAGATGCATGAAGCGCGATAAGTCCCATCGGTCGAGGTTAGCTTTCAAGGCTTCGAGCAGAGGTATTGCCATAGCATCACCCACAATCTGGACTGAGTTTACACCTTCGCACGCCACACGCTCCCAAATACGTTCGGCATTGAATCCGTCATGTAAAGGATCCAGAACAATAGTGACCCCGCCCAATAAAGCCGTCAGTGCCGACCACATAGCCGCTCCATGCATAAGCGGCGCGAGAGGCATAATACGCCAAGGGTACATGCCTTCTGCTATATCGGCTTGCTCAAAGGGCATTTGGATAGGCGGCTTACGCAGATATAATCCACCCCCGCCCAAACACGCATAAAAGAAAGCCTTATGCGGCCACATCACACCTTTGGGCATACCTGTTGTGCCGCCCGTATATTGTAGCAAATAATCGGTTTCATCTCTGTCATAGACTGCACCTGCAGCATCACTGCGCATCAACTCTGCATAATCAAGCCCCGCAAGGGCGTCATTTCCATCGCCCACGCCTATACTAATCGTTAATTCGGGAAGTTCGGCTATGAGGCGCTCGACATGCGGCGCAAATTCAACCCCATGAATTACAGCTTTAGCATCTGCGTTGCCAAAAAGGTATTTCAGCTCCTCAAAACCATAGCGATAATTCACATTAAACGGCACCGCCCCAATTTTGATGAGTGCTATAAAGCTTTCCAAGTATTCAGGGCCATTCATCAGATAGAGGCCAATATGGTCGCCGCGCTTAATACCTTGCGCGTAAAGCCCTGCCGCCAAGCGCGAGCTACGCGCCTCTAACTCAGCATAGGTCAATTCACCTTTTTCATCCGCCAGCGCAATACGGCTTGGAATCCGCGCCGCGACTATCTCAAATAGGTCTGCGAGATGAAACTGCGACACCTTAAATCCCTCAATGCGTAATTTATTTATATAATTACTACGCAATTAGAGCAATGTGGCCGAATATTCACGCCTTTTCGTCATTTTAGACGTGATTTTTTTCGCAGTCAGATTTATAGCATGCCTATGACAAAAAGCGCCTCTAAAGCTTTCACGCCGTTCACCGTTGGGCCGCTGACCCTTCGCAACCGTTTCATCAAAGCGGCTACCAATGAAGGTATGTGTAAAGATGGAGTCATTTCCAAGGGGCTCGCAAAATTTCATGAGCGCATGGCCGCAGGCGGTGTGGCGATGACGACCGTGGCCTATTGCGCGACCTCTAAAGACGGACAGACCTTTGTCGATCAAGCCCATCTATCGCCCGAAACAATCCCAGATTTCAAAACCCTTACGGACGGCGTCCATAAGCACGGCGCAGCAGCGCAGGCGCAAATTACACATGCAGGATCTTTTACATTTTTGCCTAAAGACTTTTCTTCAATGAAGCCCATTTCAGCCAATGGCGGATTTAACAAATTCGGCGTTATGACGGGACGTTATATGAAAAAGAAGATGGACCGCAGCGATATGGACGCCATAGCCGATGAATTTGTTCGAGCTGCCCTCCATGCCAAAGAGGCCGGATTTGACGCTGTCGAAATACATATGGGACATGGTTATCTTCTCGCGCAATTCATCACGCCTTTTTATAACACGCGTAAAGATGCATATGGCGGCAGCCTTCAAAACCGCATGAAGTTTCCAACTGAAGTTCTCTCAAAAGTTCTCGATGCTGTAGGGAAAGACTTGGCGGTCACGGTGAAATATAGCCAGACCGATGGCAAGGACGGCGGGAATACTATTACGGAAGGCATTGAAATTGCCAAAATCCTACAAAGCACTGGCGCGCATATGGCGCAACTGTCTAACGGTTTGAATGTAGAGTCAATTGATACGATGTTTGGTAACCCCTTGCCTAAATCCTCAGTCAAACCCAAAAACCTCATCGTCCGTCTGGGCATGATGATGCAGCCTAAAAGCAAAAAACCTGATAAAGTCTTCAAGCAGCTTTATTCTATAGACCCCGCGCAGCAAATTCGCGCGAGCGTGGATATGCCACTTTGCTATCTGGGTGGCGCACAAAATATGGCAAATGTGAACCGCGTAATGTCCAAAGGCTTTGAGGCGATTGCCTTAGGCCGTGCGCTTATTTTTGATCCAAATCTGATAAATACTATGCAGACTGGCAGTCTTAAAAATTCAGGCTGCACGGCCTGTAATCAATGCGTGCTGTTAATGTACACTCCCGGCGGAACGGCCTGTGTCGAAGAGGGCGGACACAAAGGACACGCGCCTGAACTTAACACTATTCCAGCTTCAGCAGCGTGATATAAGAGGTAGACGGAGGATATTATGGCAACCACAGCAGAATATAACATTGGCGAATTTACCTTCCCGCGAGGTTGGTTCATGGTCGCAGAAAGCGCAGAGGCCACAAATAAACCCATTCCCCTACGTTATTTCGGACGAGACCTTATCATGTATCGCGGCGCTTCTGGCCGTGTTGTTGTCATGGATGCTTATTGCCCGCATATGAAAACCCATCTCGCCAAAAATGAAAGCTCCTACATCGTCATGGACGGCAAACAGGTCGAAGGTGATGATATTCGCTGCCCCTATCATGCATGGAAGTTTGGCCCTGACGGGATGTGTAATGAAATTCCCTACTCGCCAGCCCCCATTCCAAAGGCGGCTAAAATCCGATCTTACCCCGTGCAAGAATGGGGCGGACTTATCTTGATGTGGCATGACGAAGAAGAAGGTGAACCTGATTTTCAGCCTCACCCCCTTCCCGAATGGGAAGATGAAAAATGGGTAAACTGGAAAGTTGACCATCTGGGCACGCTGGATTGTCACCCGCAAGAAATCATCGATAATATGACAGACAAAGCTCACCTTGGTCCCATCCACGGATCAACGGATATGGAGCTTTTTGAAAGCACCTGTGACGATCATGTTATCCGTCAATTATTGGCTGCGGGTCACCGTACTCTATCTGATGAAGTTATGACCAATGATACGTGGTATACGGGGCCGGGGCTTCTGCTCTCTAGAATGAATGGTTATTATAATTCACTTATGATGATTTGCCATACACCGATTGAAGATGGCCAAGTGCGTGCTTGGCATGGCCTCATGGTCGAGCCGCCCAACTTCCCGATGAATGAGGACGACAAAGCCGCCGTGCCTGCCTTCCAAGAAGGCTCAAAAATGGCCCTCCTCCAAGACTTTGATGTTTGGGCAAACAAAGCGCCGTGCCTGTCCATTATGCAAGTCGTGGGCGACGGCCCCTTTGGCAAAGCGCGGCTCTGGTACAAACAATTTTATAATCCGCGCAAAGACATCAAAAAGCACCAAGCCAAATCAAACGGGCATTGGATAACAAAAGGAACGAAACGCGACCCTTGGGTAGACGCGGCGGAGTAATTTATGGTTGGAGACAACATGTTTCAGGATATCAGCCACTCAATTGAAGCTTGCGCCGCCCATTACGGAGATAATGCCCAGGCGGTCAAGACTTATCTGATTGAGGGACAGAAAAGAGCAATAGCGCTGCCTAACCGAGGCCCTCTTAAATTTGATGATAACGGAAATATTCACCCAGATATTTTAAGTGCTTATTCCCAATTCGGGTTTTATATCCTCGAAAGCGTATTGTCGGAAGCCGAATTGGAAGATTTAAAGTCTGACCTAGACCAAATGCGCGACAATTTTCCGACTCATATGGGCGCTGAAACAGACAAAAACGGGCGCCCGGCGTTAGGCGCAACAAATAAGGCTATGACATTGCAATGGGCTAGACCGCTTTCTGATCCGTTAGGCGGCACACAAATTGCCAATGGCCGTCATCAAGTCAAATTATTCGAACCCAAAGCCGCTG
>CAYXEB010000021.1:0-22938 GCA_964463835.1 uncultured Hellea sp. | reverse complement strand
CATTTTGGATTCGAACTAGGTAAGACCAGTTTTCCGCTGTCTGTAAAATATCGGGGCCTTCATTAGTAAGGTTTTCTTTTTTAATGCTGAATGAAATAAGTGAGCATTCGCTTGGGATATCGCTATACCTTATACTTCTAAACAGTAGAGCCAAAGCCTCAACTGCTTGTCTTACACTGTTTCCGTTCTGCCCAGGTTGAGCATCCTCCCAAAACCAGTCTGCAGCATCTCTGACCCCTTCAGATTGCGTTTTGGGCATAAGCGGACATTAGCCAGTGTCTTACTTTGGAGCAATTTTAGGACTCTGCCTTGTAATATTATCATTAATTCAAACTCATCGTCTTAAAGTAGTGGCGGTATTCGACTACGCGTCAAGCCTTATGTGTTGAAGTTCGTCCCAGGATGGGCTCGGCGGATGTGTTGGAAGCCTTGTACAGACTCCTACTTAAACACGGATATGAGTGAGACCGCGTTTTTTGTCGCTAATGGTGTAAAATGGTGCAAACTGCCCCTTTAACCCGATTGACGAAAACATTATGCTGAAACGCTCTTCATTTGAAGAGGTTAATAGCAAAGGCGAATGTCTGACTTTGCTTAGGCCAAGAAAATTATTAGACCAAAAGAGAGAGATATGATTGAAAGAAAAAAACTAGCCGAAATCGAGCAAGTCGCAAGGTGGCTTATGGGGCTTATCCTTTTAACAGCCGGCATTAGTAAGTTTTTCAGCAGCGGAGGATTTAAAGCTTATTATTCAAGCCTATTTGGCAATGAAGAGTTACGGCTCAACTTTCCAGCTTTTACTTATGATAGCTACCTCACACTTATTCCTTTTATTGAAGTTGGGCTTGGAGCGGCTCTTTTAGTCGCCGCTTTCAAGCGCTATACAATATGGGCATGGTATGGCTTTATGGCCTCATTATTGGTTGGGCATTATATTTTGCAGGAATTTTCAGCCGTTAATCAAATGCTGATTTATTTCATCTTGGGTATGATTTGTCATGTATTGCCAACAAAATCCGAAATCGCCTAACTATGAACATAGAAAACTAGAAGCTGTGCGATTGGATAAGTTTTAAGGGGCAAGGTGAATGAAGGCTTCACAAGCCATCTAATCTCTATCGATAGGTCCGTTAGGTGAGGTTAAATTTTAGAGTGCTTACGAAGAACAACGTTAACAAATACAAAGGCTGTTTTGAGATGTAGACCAAATTTTGTATAAGGTCAAAATGCTTAAATGATGAATTGGACAGATTTTGAATTCAATAGCTAGTACTTTATAGAATTAATAGCCCTAATGGTTCGCTCAGAAAATTGACACTTAATAAAATAGAGAAATAAGGACAGTGAAAGTTTTCATGGTTGTTTATAACGCTATATAGGCTTTTATAAATTAACACATATAAGGCAAAGAATTGGTATGAGCGATATTCAGTCTACAGCTAAAGTTTTAGTAATTGGCGGCGGTGTAGTTGGTGTTTCGACCCTTTATCATTTGGTCAAAAAGGGCTGGTCTGATGTTTGCCTGATAGAGCGTAAAGAACTCACATCTGGTTCCACATGGCATGCGGCCGGACTGCTCCCACTCTTTAATATGAGCTATTCGGTGGGACAGCTTCATAAATATTCTGTGGAGCTTTATAAAAGACTGGGCGCAGAAACAGGCCAAGATGTTGGTATTCGCCCTGTGTCCAATATTCGACTTGCCACCAATCAAGACCGTATGGATGAATATTTGCAATATGCGGGTGTGGCACAGACCATTGGTGTTGAGGTTAAGTTTATGACACCAGAGGAGGTCATCGAGATTTGGCCATTTGCAAAAAAAGACGGTCTTGTCGGAGCCATGCGACACCCGGAAGATGGTTATGTGCAGCCCGCAGATTTGACTCAAGCTCTCGCCAAAGGCGCGCGAGAAGGCGGCGCGAAAATTCACCGCTATACAACGGTAACCGCTATTAAACAGCTTGCTGATGGCATGTGGAAGGTCAAGACTGATAGAGGCGATATCCTTTGTGAACATGTTGTGTCTTGCACAGGATCATTTGCGCGCAAGACCGGCGAGATGATTGGGCTGGATATTCCTGTGGTGCCAGTTGAACATCAATATATTGTCACAGAATCTCACCCCGATATCCTCAAACGCCGCGAAGCAGGTGAGCCTGAACTCGGCGTTTTACGTGAATCAGATGGCTCGTGGTATATGCGCGAGGAAGCAGGAGGACTTATTCTAGGCCCCTATGAGCATGGCGCGCCGGCTTGTTATGTGGATGGCCCTGATGACCAATCTGAATATGAGCTATTCCAAGAAGATGTCGACCGCTTGATGCCGCATATTGAAAGTGCAATTAATCGCGTCCCAATATTTGAAGAGCTTGGTATCAAGAAAGTCTATAATGGTGCGATTGCCTACACGCCTGACGGCAACCCAATTGTCGGACCTGCTTGGGAGAAGAAGAACTTTTGGCTAAATGAGGGTCATAGTTTTGGTATTACTGCAGCGGGCGGGGCGGGTTGGCAGCTTGCGGAATGGATTGTCGAAGGCGAACCAACCGTCGATATGATAGGAGTCGACCCGCGCCGTTTTGGACCTTATGCGACCAAATCTTACCTCATTGAGAAAAATGAAGAAGCCTATGCAGATGTATTTACGATCCACTATCCGGATGAAGAGCGCGTTGCTGCACGGCCGCTACGAACATCGCCTTGCTATGGTCGTATGAAAGAGAAGGGGGCCGTCTTTGGACAGCTCTTTGGGTGGGAACGCCCAAACTGGTTTGCCCCTGAAGGCGTAGAACAAAAAGATGATTGGTCATTCCGACGGTCTAGCTATTTCGAGCATGTTGGCAATGAATGCAAAAATGTTGCTAAAAATGTTGGACTGCTTGATATGACAGCCTTTGCCAAATGCCGTATCGAGGGCAATGGGGCGGCTAAATGGCTGAATACAATGCTAGCGCAGAAGATGCCTGTGCGCCCCGGGAAACTAGCCCTTGCGCATGGCCTTACGTCAAAAGGTGGTGTGCATTCTGAATTCACGGTCCAACGGGAAAACAAAACGAGTTTTTACCTTGTTTCGGCTGGAGCCTATCATCGCCTTGATCATGATTGGCTACGAAAGCATTTGCCTGAGGATGGCTCTGTCCAAATGACGGATTTGACCAACTCTATGGGTGTGTTCGTGGTCGCGGGTCCAAAATCTCGGGATTTGTTACGGCCTCTGACAGGGGCTAACCTCTCAAATGAGAGCTTTCCTTGGCTGACAGCGCAGGAGACTTATGTTGGTCATGCGCCCGTAAAGCTCGCGCGTGTAAATTTTGTTGGCGAGCTCGGTTGGGAAATTCACCACCCGATTGAATATCAAAACCATATTTTTGATGTACTCTTTAAAAATGGCGAAAAACATGGCCTTAAACCTTTCGGTATCCGCGCTATGAATTCTATGCGCCTTGAGAAATCATACCGTCTTGTTGGCACAGAAATGTCGATTGAGTATGCGGCTTATGAATCAGGGTTACACCGTTTTGTGAATATGAAGAAGAAAGAAAACTTTATCGGTAAAAAAGCACTGCAGGCTTGGGAGGAAAAAGGCTTTGAGAACGCCTTTGTGACTTTAGCTGTTTTAGACGTTGATGACGCAGATGTTATCGGAAATAATCCGATTTATCATAAGGGTAAAGTCATTGGCCGGGCCACCGGTGGTGGGTATGGCTGGCGAATGGAAACCTCACTCGCCCTTGCTATGGTACACCCATCTGTTTCTGCTATTGGTACAGATTTGGAGATTGAAATTCTCGGCAAGCGTTATAAGTGTCGCGTTCTTGAAGATAGTCCGCACGACCCCACAAATGAGAAGTTGAGAAGCTAAAACCTATGAAGTTCTCCGCAGCGAGTCTTTTTGCGAATGCACTGTCTGGTCATAAAAAATGGCCAGAGCAGTTTCCTGATAAAACGCCAAAAAAAGAATATGACGCCATTATCGTTGGCGGCGGAGGACATGGTCTTGGCGCAGCTTATTATCTGGCAAGCCGTTATGGCATTACTAATGTTGCTGTGCTTGAAAAGGGCTGGATTGGCGGTGGAAATACCGGCCGCAATACCACGATCATTCGCTCGAATTATCTTTTTGATGAAAGCGCTGCGCTTTATGATCATGCGGTGGATCTTTGGGATGGGCTCAGCCAAGAGCTCAACTACAATGTGATGTTTTCAAAACGCGGCGTGCTTATGCTCGCTCACAACGTCCATGATGTGCAAAGCTTCCAGCGCCATGTTTACTCCAACAGATTAAATGGCGTCGATAATAAATGGCTTACCCCAGAGGAGTGCAAAGCGTTTTGTCCCCCACTCGATATATCGCTTAACCGCCGTTACCCCGTTATGGGTGGAGCCTTGCAAATGAGAGCTGGCACGGCTCGCCATGATAGTGTCGCTTGGGGCTATGCAAGAGCAGCCTCCAAGCTCGGCGTTGATATTATACAGAACTGCAAAGTTATTGGTATTCCCCGCGGCGCTGACGGCGCTGTTGAAGGTGTCGAAACTGAAAAGGGGTTTATAGGGTCTAAAAAAATTGGTGTTTCGGCAGCCGGCAACACTTCTGTCGTCATGGAAATGGCGGGTCTTCGCTTCCCGCTGGAAAGTTATCCCTTACAAGCTCTGGTCTCAGAACCTGTTAAGCCAGTTTTTCCTTGCGTGGTCATGTCTAATGCAGTTCACGCCTATATTAGTCAGTCTGATAAAGGCGAGTTGGTGATTGGGGCCGGAACAGATCAATATACAAGCTATAGCCAGCGCGGTGCGCTGCATTTGCAAGAGCATAATCTCATGTCTATTTGCGAGATTTTTCCTATCTTTAAACGCATGAGGATGCTGCGCTCTTGGGGCGGTATAGTGGATGTTACGCCAGACCGTTCACCCATTGTGGGCAAGACGCCTGTTCCGGGCCTCTATGTGAACTGTGGATGGGGAACGGGTGGTTTCAAAGCCACACCAGGCGCTGCCAATACGCTCGCCTATACGATCGCACACGACGCGCCGCATGAAATCAACGCGCCTTTTAATCTTGACCGCTTTGTTGGCGGCCGCTTAATTGATGAAGCCGCAGCTGCGGCTGTAGCGCATTAGGGACAGAGCGATGTTATTAATTCACTGTCCCTATTGCGATGAGACCCGCCCCGAGATTGAATTTGCCTATGCAGGTGAGGCCCACATAGCTCGCCCGAATGCGAAAGAACAAGCCAAGATGAGCGATGAAGACTGGTCCAAATATATGTTCATTCGCGATAATGTTCGCGGGGAACATGCAGAACGTTGGTGGCATAATGCAGGCTGTAATATGTTTTTTAATGCCATCCGCAATACGGTCACAGATAAATTTGTAATGAGCTATAAGATGGGGCAAAAGCGTCCGTCAGTGAAACAAATTGAGGCTGCAAAAAAATGAGCGCCTTTCGTAAACCTGGACGCGGGGCTGTTGATGTTTCCAAGCCGTTAAATTTTACCTTTGACGGCAAAGCCTATCAAGGTGTTCAGGGTGATACATTGGCGTCGGCTTTGCTGGCTAACGGTATTCACCTCATGGGGAGGTCTTTCAAATATCACCGTCCGCGCGGTGTTGTGGGGGCGGGTTCTGAGGAACCAAATGCGCTCGTTACATTTAATCGCGGGCAGGGACGCGTCACCCCAAATATGCGGGCAACTGCGCTGGAGCTGTTTGATGGACTTAAGGCGGAAAGCCAAAACCGTTCACCAAATCTGAAATTCGATATTGGGGCGTTTAACAATGTCTTTTCAATGTTTTTTCCAGCTGGATTCTACAACAAGACATTTATGTGGCCCAAGAGTTTTTGGGACAAAATTTATGAACCTTTTATCCGTAACCTCGCCGGATTAGGCCCCGCACCAGAATCTGACGATCCTGATAATTATGCAAGTACTTTTGGCCATTGCGAAACGTTGATTATCGGCGCGGGACCAGCAGGAATTGCGGCAGCCATTGCGGCGGCGAAAAAGGGCGGACGAATCATTTTAGTTGATGAACAAGGCGCGTTAGGCGGAAGCTTATTGTCCACGCCCAATATTGAAATTGACGGCATTAAAGCCACGGCTTGGCTAATGAAGTCGCTTAAGGCTTTGACTAAGGCTGAGAATGTTACGCTCATGCCGCGTACCACAGCCATAGGATATTGGCATGACAATTTTGTAGCTCTGTCTGAGCGTTTGACAGACCATTTACCAAATATTGATGTGGGTCCTGTCCGTGAAAAACTCCACCGTATTCGCGCCGGCAAAGTTATCATCGCGCAAGGCGGAATTCAGCGTCCCCTAGTGTTTAATGGTAATGACCTGCCGGGTGTGATGCTTGCGAGTGCAGCGCAAACTTATCTCAATAAATACGGTGTAGCGGTTGGAAATGAAGTCGCTGTTTTGACCAGCCATGACGAAGCCTATCAAGCGGCCTTTGATTTGGCCGATGCAAATATTCGCATTCCAGCCATCATCGATCTACGTGAGACCATTCGAGACGATTTGATTGTGGGATGCAGCCAGCGTGGTATAGAGTTGATATTAGGCTCATCCGTTTCAAGGACCAGCGGAAAACTGCGCATTAAATCTCTAGAAGTTTATACGCCATCATCAGGCGCCAAACTTTCTATAAATTGTGACGCGCTCATTATGTCGGGTGGATGGACGCCGAGCTTGCATCTCTGGTCACACTCTAAGGGCGGAATTAAATGGAATGAAGCTTTAGCTGCTTATGTACCAGATGTTGCCAATGAAAACGCTATATGTATTGGGGCTTGTAATGGTGACTTTGGCTTGGCTGCGGCGCTCGCCGCTGGCAATAAGGCTGGGGACGGTCGTAAAAAATACAAGACCAATGAAGCCGATTTCGGAACAGGTATCGTGCTAAATGAACTGCCAAATTATATCGAAACGTCAAAACAAAAAGCCTTTGTTGATTTTCAAAATGACGTCACCGAAAAAGATATTAAGCTAGCCGTACAAGAGGGCTTTAAATCCATTGAGCATGTAAAACGTTATACCACAAATGGTATGGCGACAGATCAAGGCAAGACATCTAATCTCAACGCCCTTGAAATCGCGTCAAAAGCCGTGGGTAAACCTGTTGAGAAAGTTGGACTTACGACTTTCAGACCGCCCTACACCCCGACAACATTTGGAACATTTATCGGCTATCGCGATAAAGAACTTTTTGATCCGACGCGTAAAACACCCATCGATGGATGGGCAGAGACAAATGGCGCGATTTTTGAGCCTGTGGGACATTGGCGCCGTGCATGGTATTTCCCTAAATCCGGTGAAGATATGCACAAGGCTGTAGCACGGGAGTGCAAAGCTACGCGTGATAGTCTTGGGATTTTTGATGCCTCGACCTTGGGCAAAATTGAAGTTGTTGGGCCTGACGCGACAAAATTTATGAACCTGATGTATTCAACGAGTTGGACCAGTTTGAAACCCGGTGGATGCCGCTACGGTTTGATGCTGCGCGAGGATGGCTATATATATGATGATGGGGTTGTCGCGCGCATGGCGGATGATCGTTATCATGTGACAACTACAACTGGCGGCGCGCCGCGCGTTTATCGCCATATGGAAGATTATCTACAGACCGAATTTCCGTACTTAGATGTTTGGTTGACATCTACGACAGAACAATGGGCCGTAATTGCGATTAATGGACCCAATGCTAGAAAACTGATCGAACCTTTTATTGATGATATCGATCTGTCGCCAGAAGCCTTTCCTCATATGGCGGTTAGAGAGGGAACAATTTGCGGTGTACCAACACGCTTGTTCCGCGTTAGTTTTACAGGTGAGCTGGGCTTTGAAATCAATGTGCCGTCTAACTTTGGTCGGGCGATTTGGAAGACATTATTCGAAGCTGGGCAGTCATATAATATTTGTCCTTACGGCACGGAAACCATGCATGTTCTTAGGGCGGAAAAAGGGTTCATCATTGTCGGCCAAGATACAGATGGAACGGTTACACCGCATGATGCGGGAATGTCTTGGGCAGTGGCGAAAAAGAAAAAGGACTTTGTCGGGATGCGTTCACTTAAACGTTCTGACCTTGTCAAAAATGGGCGCAAACATCTGGTCGGATTGCTGACTGAGGACCCGAAAACTGTTCTGGAGGAAGGTGCGCAAATCGTAATCGATCCAAGTCAGCCTAAGCCAATGGATATGCTTGGTCATGTGACTTCAAGTTATTGGTCAGAAACTTTAGGTCGTTCTGTGGCCATGGCTTTAGTGCGTGATGGATTTAATATGGACGGCAAGGATATTTGTGTGCCTATGCCAGATGGAGATATCACGGCAAAGATTGTAAAACCTGTATTTTATGATCCAAAAGGGGAGCGCCTCAATGTTGTTTGATCAAGCACTTGATATCCCCGAAATTCTTACGACAGATACATTAAAACTCACGCTCATGCCTGAGCGCATGCGCTATAGTTTGCGTTGTAAAAAATCTGATCTTGCGGGGATAAAAAAATCCAGTGGGTTAAAACTTCCAACTAAAACCGGAAGAACGGAAATGTCTCAGGCACAGATTATTCTCTGCCTTGGCCCGGATGAGTGGCTTGTAATTGCGGACGCAAAGGAAAAAAATAAGCTAAAAAAAATATTTGCAAAAATTGAAAAAGATTACGTCGTCAGCATTACGGATATATCTCACCGTAATATCCGACTTGGAATTACGGGACAAAATGCTGTAGCTGCATTAAATGTTGGCTGTCCGCTTGATTTATCACTTGATGCTTTCCCTATTGGAAAGACGACACGAACGGTTTTTGAAAGCGTGACAATTATACTTACACGTACTGGCGTAAATGATTTCAACATAGAATGTTGGCGTTCATTTGCTCCATATATTCGAGATTTTTTCTCTCGAATAGCGAATGACATTAATGCCGTATCTACTTAGTAGAGTTACCAATACACAATATTGCAAACACTTATAAAGCTCTTCTGTACTTGTTTTTTGTTGTTGTATGTAAAACATTAAGTAATCGCTCGCAGTAAGGGTATAAATTGGTAACTTTGTTCAATGCTATTGAAGATGATTTTGCACGCGATGTGTGCCGTAATCATGGCGATAAAGCTGATGAATTATTAGAAATTTTGCATACAGTTCAACATGAGGTAGGCTTCTTGAGCGATGCGGCTTTGCGCACAATAGCGTATAGCTTAAACATATCTCGCGCAGAGGTTCACGGTGTGGTGAGTTTCTATCATGATTACAACCGCGAAAAGCAGGCCGACCAGACGATTAAAATTTGCCGTGCTGAAGCCTGTCAGGCACTTGGCGCTGATGCTCTTATTGCTGATGCAGAAAAAGCTTTTGGTGTGAAGCTGGATAAAGGCGGCATGGATATTGGTCTGGAAGCGGCTTATTGCTTAGGAAATTGTGCGTTAAGCCCTGCAGTTATGATTGATAATAAGCTCTATGGCCGCGTTGATATTACAAAGCTTAAAGAGCTTTCGATGAAACATCGCAAAGGAAGCAGGTCATGAGCATAAAGGTCTATGTTCCTTGTGATGCAGCAGCCCTATCGATGGGCGCAGATGAGGTCGCAGATGCGATTACGGCGCACGGGGGGGATAAAGTCCAAATTATCCGAAACGGTTCGCGCGGTATGTTTTGGCTCGAGCCGATGGTTGAGGTCGAAACAGATAAGGGCCGTATTGCTTATGGGCCGGTAGAAGCAGATGATGTTACTTCACTCTTCGATGCTGGATTTTTGAGCGGCGGCAAGCACGAATTGGGGTATGGCCTTACAGAGCAAATTCCTTATTTCGCAAACCAAGAACGCCTTACTTTTAAAAGGGTGGGGGTGATAGACCCGCTCGACCTTGATGATTACGAAGCTCATGGTGGTATAGCTGGGCTGACGGCCGCATTAAAGATGACGTCTGACCAGATTGTGGAGGTTGTGACTCAGTCTGGTCTTCGTGGCCGCGGCGGGGCGGGCTTCCCGACGGGCATCAAATGGAAGACGGCTAACGTGCAACCCGAAGGACAGAAATATATCTGCGCCAATGCAGATGAGGGCGATAGCGGGACTTTTGCCGACCGAATGTTGATGGAGGGTGATCCATATTCGTTGATTGAAGGCATGGTTATTGGCGCGCTCGGTATTGGCGCGGATACGGGGTATATTTATATTCGATCCGAATATCCTCATGCGATCAACACGATGCGTAAAGCGATTGAGCTCTGGGAAGATAAAGGGCTTTCTGGGCGTAATGATGATGGAACGCCGCGTTTCAAACTTCATGTCCGTGTTGGAGCAGGATCTTATATTTGCGGTGAAGAAAGCTCAATGTTAGAAAGCCTTGAAGGCAAGCGTGGGCAGGTCAAAGTCAAACCACCTATTCCTGCGATTAGCGGTATGTTCGGAAAGCCAACAATTGTGAATAATGTTCTCACACTTGCCTCTGTGCCATTTATTCTGGCTAATGGCGCAAAAGCTTATGCTGATTTTGGGCTGGGACGTTCCAAAGGTACGCAGCCTTTTCAGCTGGCGGGGGACATCAAGCAGGGCGGCCTCGTTGAAAAAGCTTTTGGCGTTACAATGGATGAACTTGTCAATGGTTTTGGCGATGGAACACATAGCGGGCGCCCGATTAAGGCTGTGCAAGCAGGCGGCCCTCTTGGCGGTTATGTAAAGCCTGAGGGGTTTGATGTTCAGATGGGTTATGAAACATTGTCAGAGGCTGGCGCGATGCTAGGTCATGGCGGACTTGTTGTTTATAATGATACGGCCAATATGCTAAGCATGGCGCGTTATGCTATGGAGTTTTGCGAGATTGAGTCTTGCGGAAAATGCACACCTTGCCGGATCGGGTCTGTGCGCGGGAAAGAAACATTTGATAAAATTGCGGCGGGTGAAAATGTGGCCGAAAATATCGAGATCATTGAAGATTTATGTGATCTGATGGAAGATGCTTCATTATGTGCTATGGGAGGGCTAACGCCGATGCCCGTACGTACAGCTATGAAGCTGTTCCCCGAAGAATTTACGGGCCCTAAATTGGCCGCGGAGTAAGACTATGGCTCTATTAATCGAAAAAGACTTTGGAACACCAAAAGTTAAATCCGAGACAATGGTGACGCTCGCCATTGATGGTAACGATATTTCTGTACCTGAAGGGACCTCCGTTATGCGCGCCGCCGCCGAAGCTGGCGTTTCTATCCCCAAGCTTTGTGCGTCTGATAACCTCAACGCTTTTGGGTCGTGTCGTTTATGCGTCTGTAAAATCGAAGGTAAGCGCGGAACGCCTGCGTCTTGCACCACGCCCGCAGAAGAGGGGATGCAAGTCACGACAAAAGATGAGCAAATTACCAAAATCCGCAAAGGCGTAATGGAGCTTTATTTGTCGGACCACCCCATCGATGCTGTCTCTGCGCCAGGCGGTACTGAGAGTGAGTTTTTCCAAATGGTAGAGGAAGTTGGCGTCACATCTGTGCGCTATGGTCTAGCAGGAGATAATCACCTTGATGCGGAAATTGATGATAGCAATCCTTATTTCGTCTTTGATGAAAGTAAATGTATCTTATGCTCGCGCTGTGTACGCGCTTGTGATGAAGTTCAAGGAACGCTTGCGCTGACTGTTGAGAAACGCGGCTTTAAGTCCAAGATTGCGGCCTCTATGGACGAGAATTTCATGGAGTCTGAATGTGTCTCCTGTGGAGCCTGTGTACAAGCTTGTCCCACCACATCGCTTCAAGAGAAATCTGTCATAGAGCAGGGCATGCCAGATGAAACGGTCCTGACGACATGTGCTTATTGCGGAGTTGGCTGCTCCTTCAAAGCTGAGCTTAAAGACGGCGAAGTTGTGCGTATGGTACCATGGAAAGACGGTAAAGCTAACCATGGTCATTCCTGTGTTAAAGGACGTTTCGCCTTTGGTTACGCAACCCATAAAGATCGTATCACACAACCGATGATACGTGAGAACATCACGGACCCTTGGCGCACAGTGTCTTGGGATGAAGCTTATAAATTTGCGGCAGATGGCTTAAAGGCTGCGCAAGAAAAATATGGCGTCAAAGCTATTGGAGGCATTACGTCTAGCCGGTGTACCAATGAAGAAGTTTGGTTAGTCCAGCGACTTATTCGCCAAGGATTTAGGAATAATAACGTCGATACCTGCGCGCGCGTGTGTCACTCACCAACGGGCTATGGCTTAAAGCAAACATTTGGCGAAAGTGCTGGAACGCAAAATTTCGACTCGGTTGAAGAAGCAGATTGCATAATGGTCATTGGATCAAATCCAACGGACGCGCATCCTGTTTTTGGATCGCAAATGAAACAGCGCCTACGTCAAGGGGCTAAGCTTATTGTTGCTGATCCACGCGGAATTGATTTGGTGCGCTCGCCCCACATTAAAGCAGATTATCATTTACAGCTTCTTCCTGGGACCAATGTTGCGTTGATTAACGGGCTCGCGCATGTCGCTGCTACAGAAGGTTTGCTCGATGAAGATTTCATCAAAGAACGTTGTGAAGCGGAGAGTTATGCTGATTGGAAAGCTCAAATTCTTGACCCCGTTAATTCCCCCGAAAGCGTTTCTAAAATCACGGGCGTTCCGGCAGAGTACATTATTGGTGCGGCGCGCATCTTCGCCACTCAGAGAAATTCCGCTATCTATTATGGCTTAGGCGTAACGGAACATAGCCAAGGCTCGACTATGGTGATGGGCATGGCCAATCTGGCGATGGCGACGGGAAATATTGGGCGTCCCGGCGTCGGCGTGAACCCAATGCGCGGTCAGAATAATGTACAGGGATCATGCGATATGGGGAGCTTTCCGCATGAATTTTCAGGCTATCGTCCTGTTGGAGATGATGATGCGCGCGGATTATTTGAATCGAAATGGGGGCTTACGCTTGACGGTAAGCCGGGGTACCGCATTCCAAATATGTTTGATGAAGCCATCGGTGGAAACTATAAAGGCATGTATATTCAAGGTGAAGATGTGGCTCAATCTGATCCCAATATTAAACATGTAGAAGCGGCCTTAAAGTCGCTCGATATGCTCATTGTTCAGGACCTTTTCTTGAACGAGACAGCCCGTTTTGCGCATGTTTTTTTGCCGGGAACGAGCTTTCTTGAAAAAGACGGTACCTTTATCAACGCAGAGCGCCGTATCAATAGGGTGCGTCCTGTTATGGAACCTGTAACAGGTAAGCATGAATGGGAAGTGACCCAAGACCTTGGCCGCGCGATGGGTATTGATATGGGTTTCGAAACCTCCGCTGAAATTCTTGATGAAATCGCAGAGTTAACACCCCAATTCGCGAATGTATCTTTCAAAGTTCTAGATGATGCAGGAAGCCTTCAATGGCCTGTCAATGATGATAATCCGGAAGGGGCTGAAGTCATGCATGTTGGTGAATTTGTACGGGGTAAAGGCAAGTTCATACAAACGGAATACGTCCCGACACCCGAGAGAACAAATCGCCGTTTCCCGCTTATTCTCACAACAGGACGTATTCTGTCACAGTATAATGTTGGTGCCCAGACTCGCCGTACAGAGAATAACCTTTGGTGGGAGGAGGATTTTTTAGAGATTCATCCAAGTGACGCTGAAGCGCAAGGTGTGCGTGATGGACAATGGGTCTCGCTGAGTTCGCGTAAAGGTGAAATCACGCTTCGTGCTAAGCTGTCAGAACGTATGGCACCTGGCGTTGTTTATACAACATTCCATCATCCTGATACGGGGGCGAATGTTGTCACAACGGAAAATGTCGATTGGGCGACGAGTTGTCCTGAATATAAGGTCACAGCTGTCGCGGTTGCGCCCGCCAACCATAAATCTGATTGGCAGATGAACTACGAAGAAGAGCTATCTGAATATCGTAAAATTGCCGAACCTGCTGAATAGATGTCATACCCCGTAACTATACACGGGGAAGCAGCTAAGCTCTCACGGCAGATTAAAGCTGGCGATGGACATTGGTATGTTCCCGAAGAGGTCCCGATAGCCTTCGTCTTTAATCGTCGAAACTACGCTGTGATGATGGGGACGCCTAATGATCTTGAGGACTTTGCTCTAGGTTTTGCCCTCACAGAAGAGGTCGTTAAGAAACCAGATGAAATCAAATCTCTAGATGTTTATATCTCAAACAAAGGTGCAGATCTTAGGTTTCAAATTTCTGATGAAGCCTTGGAACGATTAGATATCACCCAGCGTCGCCGCAATATGGTCGGTTCGGCAAGTTGTGGCTTATGCGGACTCGAAAATGCGGACACGCTTTTTAAAATCTTGCCCGTCGTGGCTAAGAATAAAATTGACCTTAATGAAAAGGCGATGGTAAAAGCCATGCTGGCTTTACACAAAAGCCAACCTCTGAATGCCCAAACGCATAGCGTTCATGCTGCTGCCTGGGTTTCGCATGAAGGCCTCATTGAAATATGCCGCGAAGATGTAGGACGGCATAATGCTCTTGATAAGGTATTAGGTGCTATGTCCGCAAAAAATATAGACTTTAAAACGGGTTTTATTCTCATGTCCAGTAGGTGTTCTTACGAGATCGTTGAGAAAGCGGCTAGGCGCGGCGTTCAAGCTATTGTTTCGGTTTCTGGCCCAACCGCCTTCGCTATGCGTAAAGCCAAAGAGGCGAATATAGCGCTATATGCGAGCGCAGGTGAGGGCGCTGTTAAAATTGAGTTATAATAAATTTTGATGCTAGTCTTTTCAGGCTTGCCACGATGGTTGGACAGGCATAAAGGCCAAAAATAAAATGAGTCTTGCGGCGTAATACCGCTTTTAAGGTTTAATGCGATGCGGGCTGTTCTAAGCTCAATCGGGGCGCTGTTAATCTCAGCAGCTATCCTTCTCGCAGGCGGCGGCTTGCTTGGTACACTCGTGGCCGTGAGCGCAGAGCTAAATGGTTTTCCACTTGTCGCAATTGGTTTTCTGACGTCAGCTTATTTTGCCGGCTTTATGGCAGGATGTCTGGCAACCCCTTATCTTGTAAAAAGGGTTGGGCATGTAAGAGTTTTTGCAGCCTTATCTTCTCTCGTAGCGGCTTGCGCCTTGAGCCATATGTTGCTGATTAATGTTCCGAGTTGGGCGATTTTACGCGCCTTAACAGGGTTTAGTTTCGCTGGGCTTTATATGCTCATAGAAAGTTGGATTAATGAACAATCCCCAAATGATAAGCGGGGACAGGTTCTCTCAATTTATAGGATGGTTGATTTGGCGGCGGTAACTGTTGGGCAGTTTTTGCTTACTCTAGCAGACCCGAAAGAATTTGTGCTTTTCTCTCTCGTTGCAATTCTGATTTCGCTGGCGGTATTCCCAATATCTCTTTCAACCTCCAAAGCGCCTATGGCGGTCACATCGACTAAGCTAAATGTCAAGAAACTCATAAAAGTCTCACCTTTGGCCGTAGCGGGATGTCTTGTTGTGGGGCTTTCTAGCGGTGCTTTTTGGGGCGTTGCGCCTGTCTTTGTACAGCAGCTTGGGCATCCGGTTTTCATAGTTTCCGTCTTTATGAGTGTTGTTATATTTTCCGGAGCTGTGATGCAATGGCCCATAGGGTGGCTTTCCGATAAAGTTGGACGAAGAAAGGTCTTGATTTTAACATCTTTAGGCGGCGTCGTTAGTGGAATTTTCCTATGGAAATTAGCCCCGCAATCTTTAGGGTTTCTGATGGCCGGCGGCGTACTTTATGGCATGTTCGCCATGCAGATTTTCGGTATGGCTGCGGCGCATGCCAATGACTATGCGCAGCCGGATGAATTCGTTTCCGTCAGCGGTGGACTGCTTTTGATTTACGGTATTGGCTCTGTGATTGGACCTTCTGTAGCGCCTGTGGTCATGTCAATAGCGGGACCATCAGCCATGTTCGCTTATACGGCTTTTGTACATGGTCTGTTAGTGCTTTACGGGGTTTATCGCCTCACGCAACGTGATGCACCAAAGGATAGCGCCGATTATGTAGCCGTTGCGCGCCCAAGAGCGGCTTGGCTTATATTGCGCAGTGACCCTCGAAACTTACTTAAGCGCAAAAAAACCAAGGCGGCAAATAAGTGATTACTTGCATGTTTAAAGGTCCATCGGACTATTCAAAATTATAATTTTGTCCATAAGAGTAATTACGTGAAAACCACATTAATAGAGTTTCAGCGCTGACTCTTGAATGTCGGGTGAAAAAAGGACGGTAAAACCGTATAACACACTTATGAAACAACAAAACCTACCTGCTCCTGGAGCTCCTGACATTGAGATCGCACGCGCGGCCAAAATGAAATCGCTTTTGCCTTTAGCTAAAGAGAAATTGGGTATTCCGGCGGAAGCCCTCGTCCCATTTGGCCATTATAAAGCTAAGCTGTCTCTGGAATATATTGATAGTCTTAAAGACAAGCCAGATGGAAAGCTGGTCTTAGTTACAGCGGTGACGCCAACACCTGCAGGCGAGGGTAAGACAACAACCTCTGTTGGGCTTAATGATGGTCTTAATCGTATTGGTGTGAATTCTATGGTTTGCTTGCGCGAGCCTTCTCTGGGTCCTTGTTTTGGTATGAAAGGCGGCGCTGCTGGTGGTGGCCGCGCGCAAGTGCTGCCCATGGAAGATATTAATCTTCATTTTAATGGTGACTTCCACGCTATTACTTCAGCACATTCATTAATCTCAGCCATGCTTGATAATCATATGCAGTGGGGAAATGAACTCGATATCGATCCACGCCGTATCACTTGGCGCCGCGTTGTAGATATGAATGACCGCGCGCTTCGCCATATCGTTATGGGGCTTGGTGGGCCGACACAAGGCATTGTGCGTGAAGGGGGGTTTGATATCACCGTGGCCTCCGAGATTATGGCGATTTTTTGCCTCGCGACAGATTTGAAAGATCTGCAAAAACGTATCGGAGATATCATTGTAGCCAAAACCCATAAAAAGAAACCCATCACCGTAGGTGATTTGGGTGCTGATGGTGCTGTAACAGTTTTGCTCAAAGATGCTTTTCAACCCAACCTCGTTCAATCCATTGAGCACAACATGGCGTTCATTCATGGTGGGCCTTTTGCGAATATCGCCCATGGTTGCAACTCGGTTGTCGCTACGCAAACTGCACTTAAAATGACAGATGTGGTCGTGACAGAAGCAGGCTTTGGGGCTGATCTTGGTGCTGAAAAGTTTCTAGATATTAAGTGTCGTCAATCGGGATTGCGTCCTGACGCCGTTGTGTTAGTTTGTACCATCCGCGCCATGAAAATGCAGGGCGGCGTTCCTAAGAATGATTTGGGACCTAAAAATGTGGATGCTGTACGCGAAGGCTGCGTAAATGTTGAACGTCACATTCAGAACTTAAAAAAGTTTGGCGTCAATCCTGTCGTTTCTATAAATCATTTTATTCATGATACAAATGAAGAAATTGCCGTCGTCAAAGAGGTATGCGATCGCGAAGGTGTTCCAATGGTTATTGCGCGTCATTGGGCCGAGGGCGGGGCGGGCGCAGAGGACTTAGCTAATGCTGTAAAGGTTGAACTAGATAAGCCTAAGCCGACTATCAATCTGATGTATGAGGATAGTGATAAGCTTGCCATCAAGGTCGAGAAAGTCGCGAAAGAAATTTACCGGGCAAACGCCGTAACGATTAGCGCAGCTGCGAAGACTGCATTTCGCCAAATCGAGAAGATGGGATTTGGACATTTACCGATTTGCATTGCTAAAACGCAGTCTAGTTTCTCGACAGACCCAAAAAAATTAGGCGCAACATCGGGCCATACGGTTGAGGTGCGAGAAGCTACGCTAAATGCGGGTGCAGGCTTTGTTGTTGCGATTTGCGGGACAATTATGCGTATGCCAGGTCTTCCAAGGCATCCAGCGGCGTTGGATATAGGTTTGGATGATAATGGACAAATTGTTGGGCTAGCGTAAATTTGGCTAAAGAAATCTTACATAGGAAACGCAAATGAGTGATCAAGACGAAGAAATCATACTCAAAGACTTGGATGACAATGAGCTTGTCCAGCAAATGCAGGATGACCTCTATGACGGTATGATACCTGAAGTAACAGAAGGTACGCAAATCCTTCTCGAACGTGGCTGGGATGCGAATATGGTGCTAAATGATGCGCTCGTCGAAGGTATGCGGATTGTTGGCGTTGATTTTCGCGATGGAATTTTATTCGTTCCAGAAGTGCTTCAAAGCGCGAATGCGATGAAAGGGGGTATGAATTTACTACGTCCGATTTTAGCTGCGAGTGAAAATAATTCCAGTCTTGGAAAATATGTTATCGGGACTGTGAAAGGTGATATTCACGATATCGGAAAAAACCTTGTTGGAATGATGCTTGAAGGCGCTGGTTTTGAGGTCATCGATTTGGGTATCAATACATCAGTGGATGAATTTCTTGAAGCCATTGATGAACATGAACCAAATATTATGGGTATGTCAGCGCTATTAACAACAACTATGCCTTATATGGGTGTCGTTATTGAAGAATTAGATAAACGAAATATATTAAAAGAACTCCCTGTCATGGTCGGCGGCGCACCGCTTAATCAGGAGTTTGTTGACGCTATTAATGCACATACTTATGGCAGAGATGCTGCTGTAAGTTCTGAATTAGCAAAAGCTATTATGGGTAAAAATAGATAAACGCATGAGTGTTGGCGTCGATAAAACTCTAATTGTTGCCTGCGGCGCACTAGCAAAAGAGATTGTGCTCTTGTCCAAGCAATTAGGCGTTGATGCTGATTTGCAATGTCTGCCGGCTGGTTTTCACAACAGACCTGAAAAAATAGTACCAGGCCTTAAAGCTATCCTTGATGAAAAATCGTCTTCTTATCAGCGTATATTAATCGGGTATGGGGATTGTGGAACTGGCGGCGGGCTTGATCGTTTGCTCGCGGATTATCCGCATGCCTTAAGGTTGCCAGGAGCTCATTGTTACGCCTTTTTCTCAGGCCTAAACCGTTTTAATAAAATGATGGAGGAAGAACTTGGTTCCTTCTTTTTAACCGATTACCTCGCACAGCATTTTGATACGCTTATTATCAAAGGTATGGGACTTGATAGGTTTCCTCATCTAACTGATGTGTATTTTGAAAATTATAAGAAAATTGTTTACCTCGCCCAAACTGAAGACCTTCAACTCAAGGTAAAAGCGCAAGAGGCGGCCTTAAAGCTTGGTCTATCATTTGAGTATAAAGTTGTGGGTTATGGTTCGCTCGCCACAGCGCTCGCAATGTTCGACATTGATCCGCCAAAACAGGTGTCGAATAAATATTCATCACAAGAGACGATGATTAAAAGTGTATAAAGTTAGACTATGGTCCGTGCGTCATTCGCGGTTTATGGAGGGACTCTATAACGCCGTTAATCCTGCAATTGTCGGAAGCCTTCGCATAATCACTAAGGTTTTGGGAACAAAACTTGATAAGCCTATTACGGCTGCAGAAGCAGGCTTAAAAGGTTTTCTATTTGACTGTAAAATGTGCGGGGATTGTGCGCTATCTAAAACGGGAATGAGTTGTCCCATGAATTGCCCAAAGACAATTCGTAACGGGCCTTGCGGCGGTGTTAGAACGAATGGTATGTGTGAAGTGAAGCCCGAAATGCGGTGTGTCTGGGTAGTAGCTTGGGATGGTGCATCACGTATGAAAAATGGTGATGAGATTAAGAATATAGAATTTGCCATAGACAATCGGGAATCTGGAAAATCTTCATGGCTTAAATTAGCACGCGAAAATAAGACAGATGACGTTGCTGAGGTTTTTCAGTGATGAATGCGGTTCTGCATAATGATCCATTATCACTTGGAACAAATCCAGGCGACCCGTTACCTATGTTAGAAGGTCATGTGTCTCATGGGCGTTTTGAACGTGTATTAAAGGCAGGTCACTTTGCAGTAACAACTGAAATAGCGCCGCCTGACTCAGCTGACCCTGAGGAAGTCTTAAAACGGGCATCCCTTTTTGATGGCTATGTTGACGCTATTAACGCAACGGATGGATCTGGTGCACACTGCCATATGAGTAGTCTTGCTGTATGTGCTATCCTTACGCGTGCTGGCTATTCGCCCATTTTACAAATTTCTTGCCGAGACCGAAACCGGATTGCAATACAAGGGGATACGTTAGGAGCTGCAGCTTTGGGCGTGTGCAATGCACTTTGTCTCTCGGGTGATGATGTCTGCGTAGGGGACCACCCCGAAGCGAAACCCGTCTTTGATTTTGATAGTATTTCTCTTACGCGAACTTTACGTATTTTACGAGATGAGTCGCGTTTTCTAAGTGGTCGAAAATTAGATCTTGCACCCAAATTGTTTATTGGCTCCTCAATAAATCCATTTGTGCCTCCAATCGACAATAGGGTCGATCAACTCGCAAAGAAAATTCAAGCGGGGGCTGAATATATTCAATCTCAATATTGTTTTGATATCGATATTTTAAAAGGTTTTATGAGCCAAGCTGTGGATATGGGGCTGACGGAAAAAGCCTATATCCTCATTGGTGTTGGGGTATTACCCTCTGCGCTAACGGCGAGCTGGATGCGCGAAAATGTACCTGGTGTTCACATTCCTGATGCAATCATTGACCGTTTGGAACAATCGAAGAAACCTAAAAAGGAAGGTCGCGATATTTGTGTCGAGATGATTCAGCAACTCAAAGAAATACCGGGCGTAAAAGGCGTGCATGTTATGGCTTACCGTCAAGAAAAATGGGTTGGAGATGTCGTCAAACGATCTGGCGTCCTAGAAGGACGCAAGCCTTGGCAGCCTGAGAAAGACGGAGGTCATTTCGCTCATTCAAAGCTTGGCCCGCAAAAGGGAGGGCGCAGTCGTAGGAGGTAGGACATATACGGGTGAATGCCTTTGCGGAGATGTTACATTTGAGGCGCAAGCGCTTTCAGATATTTGGTATTGCCATTGCAATCAATGCCGTCATTTGACGGGTCTATATATTGCTGCGGCTGGTGTTAAGCGAGACAATTTGCGCATCAAAGGTAAGGTCATTTGGCTGTCAATTTCAGAGCGTTCCAAGTCAGGACATTGCCCCTCATGTGGTAGTTATATGTTTTGGGACTCTCACGGTTTTGACACGATCAGCGTCCTTGCTGGCAGCATAGATGATACAACAGGACTCGAGGTTAAAGGTCATATCTATACGTCTGAAAAAGGGGCATTTTACGAGATTACGGATGGGCTCCCTCAATACGAGGTTTATCCACCAACAGGAACAAGATAGCCGCGGAGGAACTTATGGCAAGACGAGGACGTAGTGGGGGGCGTGCGGGCCGCGCCGCAGCAAATGCGCAAAGCCGACCTACAAGAGAGCCTTATATTAAACGCAATATTCCGACATATTCTGTTTTGGGAGATACCGATCTTGCGCAATTGGAATATAATGCAGATACAATCTTGGAAGAAATTGGTCTTGATATTCAAGAAGATCAAGAATCTGTAGATTACTTCGTTAAGGCGGGGGCGAAGGTCGATGGAGAGCGAGTCCGTTTCCCACGAGGCATGTGCCGAGAAATCATACAGGCAACAGCCCCAAAAGAATTTACGCAATATGCGCGCAACCCTGAAAATAATGTTCAGATTGGCGGCGATAATACCGTTCTAGTTCCTGCTTATGGTCCGCCATTTGTCTATTCAAAGGAAGGCGGGCGTAGATATGCCAATATAGAAGATTTTAGAAACTTTGTGAAACTAGCTTATATGTCCCCGACGCTTCATCATAGCGGCGGAACGGTTTGTGAACCCGTTGATCTACCAGTTAATAAGCGTCATTTTGATATGAATTACGCGCATATAAAATATTCCGATAAAGCCTTTATGGGCTCAGTGACCCAGCCAGAACGCGCGCTTGATACGATTGACATGGCCAAAATCGTTTTTGGTTATGATTTCGTTGATGAAAATTGTGTTCTAGTGAGTTTGATTAATGCGAATTCTCCGCTCACTTGGGACCGGGTGATGCTTGGCTCTCTGAAACATTACGCCAGAGCAGGGCAGTGCGCTATGCCAAGCCCTTTTGTTGTGTCAGGTGCGATGTCGCCCGTCACAGCAGCTGGCGTAGCTGCGCAAAGCCTCGCTGAAGGGCTGGCCGGGATGGCATTGACGCAATTAGTGCGTCCAGGGGCGCCCGTGATTTACGGAAATTTCGTGACCTCTATGTCGATGCAAACAGGCGCGCCGACATTTGGTACGCCTGAAGCATCACTTATCATTAATATGAGCGCGGCACTTTCGCGGCGTTTGGGGGTTCCATTCCGCTCTGCTGGTGGGTTTAATGCTTCTAAAGTTCCTGACGCGCAGGCAGGCTATGAAAGTGCCAATTCCTTGCAGACTGGCTTGATGGCTGGCGTTAACTTTATGCTCCATACGGCAGGGTGGCTCGAGGGCGGCTTGGCCATGGGGTATGAAAAATTCGTCATGGATGCAGACCAAGCCGGTATGATGGCCGTTTTTGCCAAAGGTGTTGATATGAGCGCTAACGGCCAAGCCTTGGACGCGATTGCAGAAGTTGGTCCGGGTCAACATTTCTTGGGATGCGAGCATACGCAGAAGAATTTCAAAACAGCATTTTATCAATCCAATGTCTCGGACAATAGTAGTTTTGAGCAATGGGTCGAAGATGGCTCGACCTCTGCGGAGGACCGAGCGGAGAAAGTTTATAAGACAATGCTCAATGAGTATGTTGCGCCAGAACTTGACCCTGATATTGATGCCAGACTGCTAAAATATATGACCGATAGGAAGGCCAGTTTCCCAGATAGTAATATTAGCTGATCTATGAATACGTTTCTTAGTTAGCCCAAGCTTCCCGACTAAAGACTTCTTCCACTACAGGCCGAAAATGCTCTAGCGGCAGTGTGTCATAATCAGGGTCAAAGCTTGTTTGATCCCATTGTTCACAGAACCTAACGGCGGCGTCATAATGTG
>CAYXEB010000020.1:0-23369 GCA_964463835.1 uncultured Hellea sp. | reverse complement strand
CCGTGATGAACGAGATATATATCCGCGCGCACGGCTAGGCGCGAAAGGCCTGTTCCGCAAGCTCTTGTCCCAAAGCCTTAAACACGGTCTCAACGATAGCATCCGCGTCAAGCCCGGCTTGCTTATACATATTGGCAGGCGTATCTTGGTCGATGAAGATATCGGGTAAGGTCATGGTTCGAACCTTAAGGCCGCGGTCTAGGCGGCCCATATCTGACAGGGTGTGGAGCACAAATGCGCCAAAGCCGCCAACAGAGCCTTCTTCAATCGTGATAAGAACTTCGTGCTCATCTGCTAAAACCCGAAGGAGCTCATGATCAAGTGGCTTGGCAAAACGGGCATCCGCAACCGTTGCCGAGAGGCCCAATGTTTCTAATTGTTGGGCGGCCATCATGGCTTCGCCTAGGCGCGTGCCGTAAGATAAAATGGCGACTTGCGTGCCTTCGCGCAAAATACGCCCTTTTCCGATCTCTAAGATTTCCGGTTCATCAGGTATGGCAATGCCTGTGGCCTCGCCCCGCGCATAGCGAAAGCCCATCGGGCCTTCATCATAGGCCACAGAAGTTGCAACCATACGGGCAAGGTCAGCTTCATCTGCTGCGGCCATTAAAACCATATTGGGCAGACAGCCCAGATAAGCGATATCAAAAGCGCCGGCATGTGTTGGCCCGTCTGCACCGACAAGACCCGCCCGGTCCATCGCAAACCTAACAGGTAGGTTTTGAATACAGACATCGTGAACCACTTGGTCATATCCGCGCTGTAAAAAGGTCGAATAAATCGCAGCGAAGGGTTTAAATCCGTCTGCCGCGAGCCCGGCTGCAAAGGTCACAGCGTGCTGCTCCGCTATGCCAACATCAAACATTCTATCGGGAAAAGCTTGGCCGAATATCTTCATGCCCGTACCGCCAGGCATCGCCGCCGTTATACCAACAATTTTGTCATCCTTTTGCGCCTGTTTCACAAGCTGCTGGCCAAAGACTGAAGTGTAGCTCGGCGCATTGGGGATGGATTTACTTTGTTCACCCGTGACGACGTTAAACTTCGAAACGCCGTGATATTTATCTGCCGAGTTTTCAGCGGGCGCGTAGCCTTTGCCTTTTTGGGTCACGACATGGATGAGGGTCGGACCGTTCTTCATCTTTTTGACATTCTCCAGAACCGATATCAGCGCGTCCATATCGTGTCCATCCACCGGGCCAACATAATAAAAACCCAGCTCTTCAAACCAAGTTCCGCCCATAAACATTCCGCGCGTATATTCTTCGGCTTTACGGGCCGTTGACTGAATGGGTCTTGGCGCATCTTTAACGATAGCTTTGCCTGCGCCGCGCAGTTTTTGATATCCGCCTGAGCTCACCATCTTGGCCAGCAAATGACTCATCGCCCCGACCGGGGGCGCAATCGACATATCATTATCATTAAGGATAACGATTTGGCGGCTATCAGTGGCCCCCGCATTATTCATTGCCTCATAGGCCATGCCCGCTGTGATAGACCCATCTCCAATTACAGAAATAACATGACCCTCTTTTTCGGCTAAGTCGCGCGCCGTGGCAAATCCCATACCCGCTGAAATCGAGGTTGAACTATGAGCCGCGCCGAAGGGATCATATTCAGACTCGGCGCGCTTGGTAAAACCCGACAAACCCCCGCCCTTACGCAAGGTGCGGATACGGTCTCGCCGACCTGTTAAAACTTTATGTGGATAGCATTGGTGCCCGACGTCCCAAATGAGTTTGTCATCTGGCGTATTAAAAACATAATGGATGGCAACTGTCAGCTCGACAACGCCTAGCCCCGCGCCCAAATGACCCCCGGTGACCGAGACGGCATCAATAACTTCTTGGCGCACCTCATCTGCGAGCTGCTTAATATCATCACGGTTAAATCCGCGCATATCCGCAGGAAATTTTACTGTATCTAAAAGAGGCGTATTCACCATTATTTTTATTCTCTTTCTTTGCCCCAACGCCCCCGGAGGTTTTGACTTCTAATGCGACCGATGTAATACAAAATCAACCGTTTCGCGCAGAATTTGTCCATCTTTTCCAAAAGAAGATAGGTGACGTTTTGCCCTATCTCCAAACTCTTGAGATTTTTGTCGCGCGCCTTCAAGGCCTAAGATAGACACAAATGTGGCCTTTCCGAGGGCTTCATCCTTGCCAACAGCTTTCCCAACCTTGGCCGCGTCCCCTTCGACATCCAGAATATCATCCTTGATTTGAAAGGCGAGACCCGTATCTCGCGCGTAATTTTGTAAGGCTTTATGCTGCGCCGCGCTGGCCCCGGCCAGTGTTGCGCCTGCCTTGACCGCATATTCAATAAGGGCGCCCGTTTTTAAAGCTTGGAGCTGGGTGATTAAGGCTTCATCCCGGTCAGTTTCAGATGCTGTGATATCAATCACCTGTCCGCCAATCATACCGTGAACGCCGCCAGCACGCGCCAGATCGGAAATAAGATTTAGGCGAATTGCAGCGTCGCTATGGACCTGCTCATTCGCTAAAAGCTCAAAAGCATAGGTCAGAAGGCCATCTCCGGCCAAAACCGCAATGGCGTCATCATAAGCTTTGTGAACGGTGGGTTTCCCGCGCCTTAAATCATCATCATCCATAGCCGGGAGGTCGTCATGAACCAATGAATAGACATGTAAAAATTCCAAGGCGCTGGCGGCCATATAGACACCATCGGCTTCATGTCCCAACATTCGCGCGGTCTCAATCATCAAAAAGGGCCGCAAACGTTTCCCGCCGCCAAGGGCAGCATAACGCATGGCTTCCATTATCACGCTTTGATGTCCCTTGGGCGCAGGCAAATGCTGGCCGAGAACATGTTCCATTTTTTCAGCCACTCGGGCTAAGCGGGACGGGAAATCTATCGTCATAAGCGGGGTTCAGCAGACCCTTAGGCGGCGTCAAAAGGTTCAGTGCTCGCCGCCCCTTTAGCGTCGAGCACAATTTTTTCGACCTTTAACTGCGCGTCTTTAAGCTTACCCTCGCAATGGGCTTTGAGTTTCGCCCCGCGTTGATAAATCGTAATGCTTTCTTCTAACGGGGCATCGCCGCGCTCTAGCTTCTCTACAATGCTTTCGAGCTCGCGCAGAGCATCTTCAAAATTCATGTCTTTTATTGCGGCTTCAGCCATTTAGCTCTCCAATGTCTTTATGCTTTGCGGGCGGTAATTTGATGGCCGTTCAAAACGGCGGTGGCTCCAATGCAAATCACCATTTTGCGATTTACATTTCCAGCCGCGCTGCATCAATGACCCTTTGAGCATTCTATTAAACCATCCATGCGCGGACACATAAATAATTTTCCCGCCCTGCGCATGTTCTGCCAAAACTTCGCACATTTTATTGGCTCTAATACGCGCCTCGCGGTGCGTCTCCATACCATCAGACCAGCCGATATACCAGAGCACACGCGACCATGTTCCCCAGCTTTTTGGTCTTATTTTTAAAGGCCCGAGATGGGGCGAAGGCAAAGCAGCTTCCACCAATTCTTCATAGATAAAGTCAGGCTTGCGGCCTGACGCGAGCTCGGCGGACTCGATGGCGCGGCGTAAGGAGCTTGAAATAACAATATCGGCTTTGATAACCCAGCTTTTAAGACCTTTGGGGACTTTTTGATTTGGCGCTAACCCACCTTTGTCATATTCTTTCCACCAGAGACGATATTCCCCCCAAGTCAGCTTGACCTTGCGCGAAAGCGCAGGTTTGCCGTGGCGGGCGATGATGATGATATCCATGCTCATTAGAACTGTACTTTTGCCCTTAATTAAACCGCTCTGTCTAGGGTTTTTGAGCAGGAGCTCGGAATGGCTAGCGCTTTTAACTTTAGAAACGTCAAAGCTTTTTCATGAAACGTCGCGGGGGACAACGCAAGCCCTCTTCTTTGGCGCAACGTTTAAACGAAAACATCATCAAGTCAGCCCGCCCAATAAGGTAATCCAAAGGTACGAAACCCGGGCCTAAGACCGCGCGGCTATCTGTCGAATTATCCCGGTTATCTCCCATGAAAAACACAGCATTTTGAGGCACACGAAACTCTTTCGTATTATCAAGCGGAGCCGAGTCTAGGCGTTCATAAATGAAATGAGGATCTTTGGCGCCTTGCCAATGCTCCTTATAAACATCAACGCCGACTTTGCGGCCAAGATGTTCACGGTATAAATAATTATCAATTGGCTCCCGGGCGACAATAAAATCATTTATGTATAATCGCCCGCGGTGCATTCGAATTTTGTCGCCGGGCAATCCAGCCACTCGCTTAATCATAACGAGGCCATTTCTGGGGTTACGAAACACGGCCACGTCACCGCGCTTAGGCAGTTTTGACATGATTTTCCCATTTTTCAAAAAAGGTATTTTATGCAGCTCGAAGGGCGCGGAATGGCGCGAATAGCCATAGGCGAATTTTGACACATAAAGATGATCGCCCACTTCTAGAGTTGGCAACATCGACTCGGAGGGTATTTTATAATGACCCCAAATGAATGTGAGGAAAAAGAGAACGGTCGTCACCAGTCCTGCTAAAAATTTAATCTCAGACCATATGCGTTGGCCTAAAGGAAGTTTCTCTTCAACCTCTTTCTTATCCCCTTTTGCTTTGGGTTTAGGTACAGCTTCACTCCGCCGCGTTTGAGCCGCGGGTGACTTTGGGTCTTTATGGATCTCAGGCGTATTCATAGCGCGCACACATGCCGCGAAGCGCGCAATTTATCAAGTCTTTCATTAAGTCACATATGAGTGTATCTAATGGCATGAAAAAAATATTTTTAGCTCTGTCTTTTGCGCTAGCGGCCTGCTCAACGCCCCCCGTCAAAACGGCGAGCGAAGCGCCAACAGGAGATTACCGCCTCGACCCCACCCATGCCAGTGTGACATGGTCATTATCACATGCAGGTTTGTCTAACTACACAGCCCGCTTTGACGACATATCTGGGGCGCTCAATTTTGACTCGAGCGCGCCTGAAAATAGCCAAGTCAATATTTTGATAAATCCCGCCTCTGTCAGCACGGGTCTAGAAAAATTCGACCAAGAACTGGCGAGTAGCGGGAAATATTTCGACTCAAAGACATATCCCGACATCCGTTTTGTCTCGACCTCAATCGAAAAAACATCAGATGAAACGGGGGTAATCACGGGGGACCTCACCTTAAAAGGTGTCACCCGCCCAATCACGCTTGAGGCCCGATTTAACGGGGCCGGAAAATCCTTTGGAAATCCGGGAAAAACCCTAGGGTTTTCGGCGAGCGGGAAACTGAGCCGCTCTGAGTTTAACATGGGGCACTTAGTGGCCTTTGGTATTGGTGATGAGGTCACATTGCGCATTGAAACGGAATTTAACGAAGCTCAATAATGGCGTCTAAACCCGACATTGCCCAAGCGCTGGAAAATGGCGGAACCGCCCTTGTGCCAACAGAGACCGTTTACGGTCTCGCGGCGCGCGCCGATAAGACACAAGCCGTTGACCGCATTTATCAAATTAAAGGCCGCAGCTTTGACAAGCCCCTCGCTCTTTGCGTTAAAGATTTAGATGCCGCCCTTGAATATGGTGAAATGAGCGATTTTGCAAAAGACTTAGCCATTGCCTTTTGGCCCGGGCCTTTGTCTTTGGTTGTTAAAGCGAGCTCGGACGGGCCCAAATTGGACACCCGCCTTTATGGGCAAAACCTAAAAGGCGAGTCCACCATATCTCTGCGCTGCCCACAGACGGATTGGATATCGCGAATTTACTCGAACATTCCCGTGGCCTTGACCAGCGCAAACCCATCCGGTTCGCCTGCGCCGCGAAGCCTCCAAGACGCCAAAGCCAATATTGGTGATAAAGTAGACTTTATATATGATGGAGCGGATTGCGCTATCGGCATTTCATCAACCATCCTGGCCGTGGACACGCACAGCTTTAAGATTCTAAGACAGGGCTCAATTAAAGCCGAAGATATCGCTCCGTTTATGCGAAGGGATCGCTAGACATGAACACGGCCTTAACTGCTTTAAAATCATCTTTGCCAGCTCAAGGTTGGACACAAGACCCTGATATTATCGCGCCGCATCTGAGTGAGTGGCGAGACAGATTTCATGGCCACACGCCACTCATGCTCCTGCCCCGCTCTCCCCAAGAGGTTGCGGCGGCCGTTAAAATATGCGCGCAGCACAATATTAAAATTGTGCCGCAAGGCGGAAATACGGGCCTTGTCGGCGGACAAACCCCCATGGGGGAAGTCTTGCTCTCAACGCGAAATATGAGCGCCATTCGGCAACGCAATTCTGTGAATAATTCCATGATTGTCGAAACGGGGGCGACCTTACAATCCATTCATGACGCGGCGGAGGCTATTGATCGAAAATTTCCTCTATTCTTAGCCTCGCAAGGCAGCTGTACAATCGGCGGCAATCTCTCAACCAATGCCGGCGGCAATCATGTTTTAAAATATGGCACGGCCAAAGATCTTGTTTACGGCGTTGAAGCTGTGCTCGCCAATGGGGACATATATAACGGGCTGACCGATTTGCGAAAAGATAATACAGGGTACGATCTCTCGCGTCTCTTTTTAGGCGCGGAGGGTACATTAGGTATTATCACCGCGGCGAGCTTAAAGCTCTTTCCTAAAGCGGGACATATTCAGCGCGTGATGGTTGGCCTTGAAACCCCCGCTAAAGCTATGGCGCTTTTAGGTCATTGCCGCGCCGACGGCGCCTTGTCGATGTTTGAAGTCATCCCCAATATCGGATTAAAGGCTGTCATTCAAAATTTTTCAAACCAAAGCAATCCTTTCACAGAAGCATACCCTTGGTACGCGGTGATGGACTGGGAAACAAAGAACAAGAACGAAGGGTTAGCCTTAGCTGAAAGCCTTTTGGCAAACGCTCTCAAACAAGATATTATTTTAAACGCCGTCATTGCTCAAAATGAAACCCAAGCCAATGAAATCTTGGCCCTGCGTGAGAATCTCTCGGCGGCGCAAAAGTTCTTAGGCGGGTCTATCAAATGCGATATTACGGTCCCACTTCAAAATATTCCTGACTTTCTCACAAGGACCGACCGCGCATTAGAGGCCTTGATCCCTGGGTGTAGGCCCGTAAGCTTTGGGCATTTTGGCGATGGGAATATCCATTATAATATCTCCCAGCCTATCGGGGTTGACACAGAGAAATTTCTATCCCGCTGGGATGAGGCCGCGCAGGCGGTCTTTGACATCGTCGGCGAGCTTGGCGGCTCGATCTCAGCCGAACATGGAATCGGAGTTATAAAAAAAGGCGAACTGGCGGCGCGCGCAGACCCGGTAAAGCTCGCATTGCTAAAAACCGTGAAAACAGCGCTTGATCCTCTTAATATTATGAACCCGCGCGTGTTGATAAATTCAACAAGCCCCGCTTGACGGCTTTACATCACTCGACTATATCGCGCTACCGAGCGGGGGACCCTCTAATGTAAACCCGTGACCAAAGGCTAAGGAGCCAAAAATGAAAAAAGATATACACCCTGATTATCACATGATCACTGTACAGATGGTAGACGGATCAACTTATCAAACCCGTTCAACTTATGGTAAAGAAGGCGATACACTTGTTCTCGATATTGACAGCAAGTCCCATCCAGCTTGGACAGGAGGCGATGCCAAACTTATGGACCGCGGCGGACGCGTTTCACGCTTCAAAGACAAATTTGCAGGCTTTGGCGTTTAAGTCGCCAATACATAAGACAAAAAAGGGCCTTTTAATGGCCCTTTTATTTTGGAAGAGTGTTAGGCGGTGTTAGCCTTTCATCACCCGGCCAAATGCGGCCTCAAGACGGCCTATTTGATCGGCGACCGTATTCCCGCTTTGCGCGGCAATCGACCCATAGAGAGATCTGTCCAATCGCTCAATACGTTGATAAAGCTGCTCGGAGCGCGCTAAGAGATCGAGAAGTCTTGCTGGCAGGCTATAAGCATCTTTCGCGATTTCTGAAAAACTCAAGCCTTCTTCTTTATGGCTTTCTGGGACTAATCTATATTTTTCCTGGCGGGCTTCGTTAGATTTCATTTCGCCCTCTTTGAGCGCGCGCTGGACAAGAAGCCAACTGGCCACCTGCATGAGGCGTGTTGTCAAGCGCATGGATTGGCTCGCATAGGTTAATGCATCGGTCCGGTTTAACTTTTTACTATCCTGACGACCTGGACCGTCCAGATAGGCCGCCGTTTCCTCGACCATATCCATACCTTCACGAAATGTTTTTGAAAACAATTCCGACCGGGTGAATTCTAAAAGTCTCTGCTCTGCCTGCGGAGTTAATGTATCCAATTTTTGGCTCGGCTTGGCGTCTGTATTATATGTTGCGCTCATTATCATTTATATCCTGATTAGATGATCTCCACATCATCATTGATTACTTATGTAAGGTGGATTTGCAAGCCTTAGGCCATTATGGACGGGCAGTAATTTCTTCACGTCTTAGGCGAAAAAAGAAGATCCGCAGCGGATAAATCGCGTTTTTTCTTTGCTAATTCTGCTTCTATGCGGCCTATTTCAACATGAAGTCGCTTTATACGCGTTTCTAGCTCCGCCACGGAGACGCCATATAAGTCCTCCCCGATGTCAAATTTTGTCTCGCTTTGACCCAATTCATCTACCATGCCGCCTCCTGACTCGTGTGAAACCCTTGCAAATATGGTTTCACTCCCCTATACCATTCTTCATCGGGTTGGAAATAATCTCTTTCCCCCGAAATCAGCCCCGCCGAGCGGGGTTTTTTTAATGGTAAAACGCCATGATAACAAAGGCTAAGAGAGAGGCCGATATGACACAAATATTAATGCCGAAGGCGACAGCAGTTTGGCTGATTGATAATACAGGCATGACGTTCAAACAAATTAGTCAGTTCTGTTCCTTGCATATCTTAGAAGTCGAAGGCATTGCTGATGGCGATGTTGCTGCCGGAATCCGCGGCGCGGACCCTATCGCTAACGGTCAAGTCAGCCGTGAGGAAATTGAGCGCGCGGAAAAAGATGCCAATTACGCGATGAAGCCCAATACCTTTGATAGCGATAAATTGACACCTAAAAAGAGCAAGAAAAAAGGCGGGCGCTACACGCCGCTATCCAGACGCCAAGACAGGCCTGACGCGATTGCTTGGATTGTTCGCAACCATCCTGAAATCACGGACGGACAAATTTCCAAACTTATCGGCACAACCAAACCGACTATTAATGCCATACGCGAACGTACGCATTGGAAAATTGGCACGATTAATCCCACTGACCCCGTATCCTTAGGGCTATGTTCACAACTTGACCTCGACGCCATTGTCAAAAAAGCGGCGGCAAAGAAAGCAAAAGAAGACGCGAAACGCGCCAAGGAAACAGGTGAGCCTCTCAAACCCGTTGAAGACGCTCCCGTGCCAGCCGCAATTGAAGCGCCTAAAACTGAGCATACGCTGGAAAGTCTGTTTAAACCCTCTGAACCAAGCGGCTAGGCAGGCCTCGTCATTAGAGAAAAATTACGTTAATATCTCTTTGGGCGGCATGGTATAATTTAAGGCCAGCCGTCCGCCGTCGACATAAATGCACTGTCCAGTGACATAGCTGGAATCTTTTGACGCCAAAAATGATGCCACCCCTGCGATTTCATCGGGAAGCGCAACGCGGCCTAAGGGCGTCCTGGCATGAATCTCATCCAATTTATCCCCCGAAACACCGGCCAGCATATCCGTTTTAACTGAGCCTGGCCCGATCGCGTTGACGCGAATACCAAAAGGGGCCAGCTCAAGGGCCATCGCTTTGGTCATTTGGAGCAGGCCGCCTTTAGAGACGGTATAGGCCAGATAGTCGGGGATTGCGACGGTGTCATTTATCGAGGACATATTTATTATGGCATAGGGACGGTCTGTTAAATGGGACCTATCTTCCCTATTTTCGATTTCCTGAACCATATGTGTTGCAACAGCTTTGGAGACCAAAAAAGCGCCCCGTAGGTTAACTGCTAGAACCCGGTCAAAGTCAGACACGCTTAAATCGACAGACCCGCCTTTTAAAGCAATGCCTGCATTATTGAGGAGTCCGTCAATACGCCCAAAAGCCGACAAACTATTCGCAATCAAATTATGAACTTGCAGCTTATCCGACACATCACATTCCACGCTAATAGCTTTATCACTATCAACGCCGAGGTCTTTTAAGGCCAAATCACAGGCCGCCCCGTCCATATCAGCCAAGACAACTTTATAGCCATCTTCAATAAAACGGCGCGCACAGGCAAAGCCTATTCCGCGCGCGGCTCCTGTAACAATAAAAACTTGTTCAGACATTTCATCTCCGATTTACGACGTCATTGCTGTCATAGTAAATCTGAGCCGCAATGTCATTAAGCGGTTGCGGAAAGCTGCTCGAGTTCGTCTTTAATTAAAAGTTTTTGTTTTTTGAGGTCTGATATTCGTAAATGATCGGGAAGCGGACTTCGCATTTCTTCGGCTATTCGAAAGTCTAAATCTGTATGCTTTAGAGTTAATGTGTTCAAACGAGCCGAGTTTGCCATGAGCTTCTCCATTTCAGTTTAGAGTTTCATTCTAGCATATTTTTCAACCAAAGTCATTACTGTCTTGCGAGCACCTGATAGCTAGACTAGAGATAAGGTTAATGAGTGATGAAGATCAAAGCGAGGATTTAAGCCAAGACGAGCTTTTAGACATCCTCAAAGATTTGAAAATGCAACACCGTCGTATTGATACTGAAATTACCGCGAATCAAGAAACAGGCGTCGTCGATGTTCTAAAAATTCGGCGGATGAAAAAAATTAAATTATCTCTGAAAGATAAAATTACCTATATCGAAAATCAAATCACGCCTGATATTATTGCCTAGACAGTCTAAAAAGGGCCCGATTTTTTAGATATATACATCGCTCTATCAGCGCGAGATAGAATTTGTTCCGCTTCTCCGCCAGGTTCACAAGGGGCAACACCCCAAGCGGCCGTAATGTTAATACTCCCTGTCGGCATCTCAATTTTTTGCTCAGAAATACGGCAGGCCAGCGTTGCCGCTTTAGCTTGCGCTGTAACCGGGTCCGTTTTGAATAATAATACACCAAATTCATCCCCGCCAAGACGAGCCACCATATCGCAGTCTCTTACGCCCTGCACCAAAGCTTCGCCTGTTTTACGCAGAAAATCATCGCCAATGGCGTGACCAAACCTGTCATTGACCGTTTTAAACTCATTGAGGTCAAAAAAGATGATCGAAGATAACATGTCATAGCGCGCCATAACGGTCTGAGCCCGCGTGAGTTCCCGCATGAAGGCACGGCGGTTATAGACGGGGATAAGCGGGTCTGTATCTGCCGCGCGTTCAAGTTCTAAAACTCGCAATCTCAGCCGTGTAATTTCAGATATGAGCGACTGGTTCTCTGCAACCAAATCTGGGTCCAATGTATGGGCGCGGTCCATCGCGCGCTCAGCACCTGCACCTAGAATTGTCGAAACTTGGGACATAGTCATTATTAACCTTAAAGTCTAATTTCGCCTTTTTACCATTAACGGCCTTAAAAAAGCGAAAAGCATCACAGTTAAAGAAAAGTGAAAAACGTTAAAAAACCCCTATTTTCGGATGAATTATAATTTGACGGCTTAGCTCTAGGCGATAATATGCTTTGCTTTCTCACCGTTAAACGGAAAGCGTTCATGACAGCATCCATCGCTATAATAATGGGTTCAACATCTGATTGGCCGACCATGAAGTATGCGGCTGACATATTGGACGATTTGGGAATTAATTATGGAAGCTTGGTTGTTTCGGCACATCGTACGCCAGGGCGTCTTTATGAATTTGCAAACTCTGCCAAAGACAAAGGGTTTAAAGTCATTATTGCGGGCGCAGGCGGAGCGGCGCATTTACCCGGCATGACCGCCTCTATGACGCGTCTGCCTGTTTTGGGTGTACCCGTCGAGAGCAAGGCTTTGTCAGGCATGGATAGTCTTTTATCAATAGCGCAAATGCCGGGCGGCGTGCCAGTAGGCACTTTGGCGATTGGAACATCGGGCGCGAAAAACGCGGCGCTTTTAGCCGCTGCTATTTTAGCCCTGTCGGATCAGAAAGTTGATAAGGCGCTAGGGGCATGGCGGGCGGCGCAAACAGCGTCTGTGGCTCTTAACCCGGATAGCTAAATTGACGCCCCACCCATCTCAACCCCTTCCCCCTGGCTCTACGATCGGGATATTAGGCGGTGGCCAGTTAGGACGCATGCTCAGCCTTGCAGCATCTCGGCTCGGCTTTCAGTGCCACATTTTTGACCCGAAATGGGCCGGACCCGCGGCTAAAGTCTCCCGCTTTGAAACCAATGCCGAATATGCGAGCAATGACGCGCTAATAGGGTTTGCCAAACATTGCGATGTGGTGACTTATGAATTTGAGAATGTCCCCTTTATGACCGCCAAAACTGTGGCGAGCCTATCCCCGCTTTGCCCCGGCCCTCAGGCTCTAAATGTGGCGCAGGATCGGCTCACTGAAAAAACATTTATACAAACAGAAGCTAAAGCACCTGTCGCGCAGTTCGAGCCCGTGAACACAGTGCATGAATTGCGCCGCGCGCTCAAGAAATTAGGCCTGCCCGCTGTCTTGAAAACACGGCGGTTGGGATATGATGGCAAAGGGCAATATATCATCAAATCCAATAACGATATTGATAAGGCTTGGGGACTGATGAAAGACGCGCCCGCGATTTTAGAACAGTTCATTGATTTTAAACGTGAAGTCTCCGTCATCGCGGCTCGCAGCGTAACAGGAGAAACCACGGCCTATCCACTGATCGAAAATATACATAAAAACCATATTCTTCATACCAGCACCGCGCCGGCGGCGGGGGATAATGGCATGGCCCAAGACATAGCCCTGAAAATCATGAAGGCTTTAGACTACGTCGGCGTCATGGCTACGGAATTTTTCGAACTGAGTGACGGACGTTTGATTGTCAATGAAATCGCCCCGCGCGTACATAATTCTGGTCATTGGACACAAGACTCGGGATGCGTTGACCAATTTGAGCTTCACATACGGGCTATTACGGGATGGCCCTTGGGCGATACACGGCCCAAACACCCGATGAAAATGACTAATCTGATCGGCGATGATGTCAAGAATTGGAAAGACTTGTCGGCACAGCCGAATAGCTTCTTGCATTTATACGACAAAAACGAGGTCAAATCCGGCCGGAAAATGGGTCATATCAACCAGATATTGACGTGATATTATAACTAATATTTATCGACTCATTACAAGGTTTTAATCACGCTTGGCCTATTCAGTCTCTATAATGAGGCCATGAAGTCTGGATTAGCCATAAAGTTGCTAGCGGCATTTTTTGCGACGGTGACCCTCGTGGTCTCTGCCGAAGCGCAGATTCGCGTTGATGCGCGTATCCATTCTTCCTCAGGATCTTGCTCCCAATGTGATTTGTCAAATAAGCGTATGAACGGCGTCAAACTCAAAGACGCCAATTTTTCTGGCGCAAGTTTTAACAATTCAAACCTATCAGGTGGTAATTTTGACGGCTCTAACTTAACAGGCACCCATTTTCGTAAAGCGATGCTTTACCGCATTAAAGGCAATAATGTGAATTTTAACGGCGCTAACCTCGCCGATGCGACTTTGACTGAAGCCAATATTGGCGATTCAGTTTTTATTGGATCTGACTTTAAACGGGCTGACCTAACCCGCGGGGTATTTAAAGGCGGGGATTTTCGTCAAACCTCCTTAGAGCGCGCCATTGCCTCTGAGGTTAATCTGGAGAACACAAATTTTTCTGACTCTAAGCTCGATCATATAAATTTAAACGGGGCCAACCTCAAAGGCGCCCAGTTTAAAAATGCCACCTTTGGAAATGCAATTTTGCTTGATGCCAATTTAATTGGCGCTGATCTCTCAGGTGCGGATATGACGCAAGTCCAAGGCCTGAATCAAGACCAGCTTGACGCGGCCTGCGGCAATGCCAATACGCGGCTACCGTTTGGCTTTTCAGTCCCCTATTGCGAGGGCACCCTTACCGCAGAAGCCGCACATGACCACAGCGCCCTAGACCCCGAAATGGCCAAAGCTGCCAAGCGGCTTGAGCGCGCCATTGAAGATGTCGAGATAATCCTCAAAACCACGCCGAAGAGCAATCGGCCCTTGCGCAGAAAGCTACAAAGCATTCATGCAGATATCGTAAAGTCGAAACGCGCTATCGAGCGATAGATAATAAGCTCTTCATTACGGGTGTTTCTCTGATTTACGAGCGTCCTTTATTGAGCTTTAGGCTCAATTGGGAGATGCTTTAGCCTTAGCTCTTTTAGCTGCGCAGGGTCAGCTTCGGCTGGGGCGTTCATCATCAAATCTTGCGCTTGTCCGTTCATCGGGAAGAGGATGACATCGCGGATTGTATTGGTGCCCGCAAGGAGCATGACCATACGGTCAACACCTGGCGCAATGCCTCCATGGGGCGGGGCGCCGAATTTAAAGGCGTTAATCATGCCCGCAAATTTATCTTCGACGACTTCAGGTCCGTAACCCGCAATCTCGAAGGCCTTATACATTATATCGGCTTTGTGGTTTCTAATAGCCCCAGAGGAGAGCTCTACGCCGTTACAAACAATGTCATATTGATAGGCGAGAATTTCAAGAATCTCTTCAGTGGTCTTCGCGTTTTCCAGAACCACCATGCCCCCTTGCGGCATTGAGAAAGGATTATGGGAGAAATCAATTTTCTTATTATCTTCATCCCACTCATACATAGGATAATCAACAACCCAGCAAAATTTAAATACCCCCTCAGGAATCATATCCAATTCTGCGGCAACTTTGTTACGCGCTGAGCCGGCGAGTTTATAAGCATCGCTCTTTTTACCCGCTGAGAAAAAGACGCCGTCACCTGCACCAAGGCCCATTTTTTCAAGTAAGGCTTTGAGAAGGTCAGGGTCAAAGTTTTTAAGCGCAGGGTCTTGGGACACAACCGCGCCGTCCTCTTCGCGCAAACGGGCATAGCCAAGACCTGGGGCCTGCATTTCTTTCTTGGCCCATTTGTCAAGGCTATCGAAGAATTTACGGCTTTGGCTATCCGTCGCGCCCGGCGCAGGAATAGCGATGACCTTACCGCCGCCGCCCGTAATTTTGGCAAAAATGCCAAAACCCGTTTTACTCTCATCTGTAAAAAACTCGGACACATCGGTCAGCTCAAAGGGAATTCGCAGGTCTGGCTTGTCAGAGCCATATTTTTCCATCGACTCTTTATAAGGGATACGCGGGAACGGTGTTTGCACTTCACGGCCATCGGCGAACTCTTCAAAAATGCCCGCCATGACCGGTTCAATGGCTTGGAAGACATCTTCTTGCGTAACAAAGCTCATTTCAACATCGAGCTGATAAAATTCGCCCGGCGAGCGGTCGGCACGTGCGTCTTCATCTCGGAAACAAGGCGCGATTTGGAAATAACGGTCAAAGCCCGCCACCATGATAAGCTGCTTAAATTGCTGGGGCGCTTGCGGCAGGGCGTAAAATTTTCCGGGGTTCAGGCGCGAGGGCACCAAGAAATCACGCGCGCCTTCGGGCGAGCTGGCCGTAAGGATTGGCGTTTGAAATTCTGTGAAGCCGCCTTCGATCATACGGCGGCGGATTGAATTAATCACTTGCCCGCGCAAAATAATATTCTTGTGCAAAGTCTCGCGGCGCAAATCGAGATAACGGTGGGTAAGGCGAATATCCTCGGGATAATCCTGTTCTCCAAAAACAGGGAGCGGGAGGGGCGCAGCGGCGCTCTCAATAACGGCTTCATCCACGCGAAGCTCAACCTCACCTGTTGGGATTTCAGCATTAATAGCTTCCGCGTCACGTCCCAATAATTCACCCGTCACCGTGATGACCGACTCGCTGGGGCAACGTTTTAAATCTTCATAAAAATCAGCCGTTGGGTAAACAACAACTTGGCTGATGCCATAATGGTCGCGCAAATCAATAAAGAGCGCATTGGCATGTTCACGTTTACGGTGCACCCAGCCCGACAGCCGAACAGTTTCACCAACATGAGATTTACGTAACTCGCCACAAGTGTGGCTGCGATAAGCGTGCATGAGACTCTCCATCATTTCCGCCCTCCGGAGAAACTGTCCGGCGCGGGTTTAACACGTGAATGTGTTGGGGGGATTAGCCGAAAAGAGCGCTAAGTCAAGCCTGACCACTTTCAATAAATACAGTTAGCGCTTCTGTAACTTTATTTTGGTATCACGGGGCGAAATATAAACGATAAGGGGTTTATGATGGCATCCGTAGACGACATTTTAACGCAAGCACTCGCTGATAAAGTCATCGATCCGGCAGAATTTTCACAGCTAAGACGAAAAATTTTCGATGATGGACATATCAGTCTTCACGAAGCGGATATGATCTTTCAACTCGATATGCAGGCGCAAAGCTTGCCCGAGGGCTGGTCCGATTTTTTCGTCGGCGTCATAACAGATTTCCTTATTCGCCAGACGATGCCAACGGGTTACGTGGACTCTATTCACTCGGCTTGGCTGATGGAACGCATCGAGTATGACGATCAAATTAATGAAGACACAGAAATGGAGCTTCTCCTTAACATTTTGCGTCTGGCCGTTGATGTTCCAAGAGACCTAGAAGTTTATGCCCTCAATAAAGTACGAGATAAAATAATCTCACGCGGACTTAATGGCCAGCTATCCATACAGGCACAGGACGTCGATTTATTAAAACGCGTTCTTTATGCCAGCAGCGGCAGCGGCGGGTTTTCAATATGCCGAGAAGAAGCACAGTTTCTGTTCGAGCTCGATGAAATTTGCCAACATGCTGAAAACGCCCCAGAATGGCAAAAGCTATTTGTAGGCGCTACCGCTAATCATCTCATGACGATGGGCGCGCCCAAATTACTTGACCGTCAAACTATGAAAGAGCTCCAAGAGAAGCCATTAAAAATGGATTGGAGCCTTTCGGGTATCAAAAGCTCATTCTTTGCCTGGGAAAGCGAATATAAAAATAAGGAACAATCCTTCTTCTTAAATGAAACCGCGATGCAAGAGGCGGAAGCCATTACTGCGCTTGAAGCGGATTGGTTGGTAAAACATTTAAACCGAGACGGGGTTTTAAGCTTGAATGAGCGCGCATTACTAAAATTCATAAAAGAGGAATGCACAAATGTGCATGAAATCCTCGCGCCCTTATTACGTCACGCCGCTTAATAAACGGCTTTTCGCGCCTCACAGAGAGTTGATGTCGCGCGCATAGACTTCACGGGTTATGTCTCTAGGGTGGGCTAAATCCCCGCCCTATGAGAGATAGACAATGAACGCCCAACTCACGAAAGCCCCGCCCCTGCGCGTCCCTTATTGGCTCAACGCCTCTGGGGAGGAATTAGAAAATCTATCCCTTGAAGACCTTGGGAACAATTATAAAGTCATTTTCTGTTTTAAAGCCTCCTGTCCAGGGTGTCATGCTCGCGGTTTTCCTACCATGCAAAAAATAGTCAGCGGGCTTGCTGGCTCAAACGTTGGCTTTGCAGTTATCCATACCGCCTTTGACGATGACCCCAGTAATTCGCAGGACCGCGTCCGGGAAATGCAGCTCAAATATGATTTAAAAATTCCCTTTGGGCATGATCCTAAAGTGGGCACACAATATCCCACCTTTATGCAAGACTACAGAACACGCGGAACTCCGTTTTTTGTCGTGCTTAATCCTGAAAATGAAATTATTTTTGGCGATTTTAATATCAATGCCGATAAGGTGATCGAGGCCTTTTCGGCCTCATAATTAGCCCTTTGATTTCTTATTAAACATGGCGATAGCGCCGCGTACCATGGCTTCGGTACCTAAGGTGATTGAGGGTTCTGGCTGGACTTTGAAAAATGGCGAATGGTGAGACGCGGCTGTCTCGACTTCATCTGCGGGCGTTCCGCCCACCGCAAAATAAACGCCTTTCACCTCATGTTTCGGGTCAACAAAATAAGCGAAATCTTCGGCGCCCATTCCCGAGCGCGGAAGCTCTAACAGAACGTCTTCGCCCATCGTCTCTGTCCAGACGGATTTAAGATAGCGCGCCATTTTAGCGTTATTCTTTGTCGGCGGCGTACTTTGCTTAAGGCGGGTCACGGTCGGAAGCTTATCGTCTGGAACCCCCAGAGAGATTGCTACGCCTTTTGCCACACGGTCAATTGAATTAAGTAAAGTCGCCCGAACTTCCGGGTCATCAGATCTAACGGTGAGCTGTAAATCCACACGGTCGCCAATGATATTATGTTTCGTACCGCCATGAATGGAGCCGACTGTAATAACGCCGGGCTGAAGCGGGGCAATAGAGCGCGAGACAACGCTTTGTAGGCTCACCACGATTTGTGAGGCTACAAGGACGGGATCAATGCCTTTATGAGGAGAGGCTCCATGAGCGCCAACGCCGTGAACTGTTATGTCAACAGAATCAGAACTTGAATAAGAAAGCCCTTCTGACACGACAATTTTGCCTGTCGGGACTTGGGCGGAGACATGAAACGCCATAGCATAATCGGGTTTTCGAAACTTCGTATAAAGCCCGTCTTCGATCATTTCATTCGCGCCAGATATAATTTCTTCTGCGGGTTGACCAATGAGCATAAGCGTGCCCGACCATTCATTTTTGCGCGCGGCCATTTGTCGAGCCGTCCCAATGAGCGAAGTAATATGGACGTCATGACCGCAGGCATGCATGACAAAATTTTCTTTATTGTCGATACCGATTTGTTTGGCGACGGAGGCATAAGACAGGCCCGAATCCTCCTTAACCGGCAGACCATCCATATCCGCCCGCAACATCACCGTTGGTCCTTCCCCGTTTTCAAGAATGGCGACAACGCCGGTTTGGCCAACACCCGCTGTCACCTCAAAGCCCAGCGCCTTTATCTCGGCGGCCAATTTTTCGGCCGTTTTTGTTTCCCGAAAGGAAAGCTCTGGGTTTTTATGAAAATGAACAAAAAGGGATTTTAAGTTTTTTTCATAATCCGCCGCAATGTCTTCTTTGAGCGTGGAGTTTACATCATGAGCCATTGAAGGCGAGGCCGCCAAAATCATATTACCCGTCAAGATGGATAAAATCGCAATCTTCTTAAACATAGTAAACCTTTCGTCTTAAGGCCTTCTAGCTCACACGGGAATTTTGATAAGAGGTTTCTCGCCAAAAGCGAAAAGTCTTAGCTGACTAATCAACTAAACGGAAAAATTCCGCGCGCTGGTCAGGTTGATGGAATTTGCCTGAGAGCGCCGAACTAATCATACGGTGGGGCGTGCGAATACCGCGCATAGTCATACATAAATGCTCACCCTTAGCCATGACAGCAATATCTTCGGTGCCCAAGGCCTTTTTCAGTTCAGTGGCAATATCAGAAACAAGCTGTTCTTGCAGGGTGAGCTTATGTGCGTGCTTATGCGCAATACGGGCGAATTTAGACAGGCCGAGAACCTTATTATCGGCGATATATGCGACAGAGACATCACACCAAAACGGAAGCATATGATGCTCGCACATAGACCAGACTTTCATGCCGGTAACGGCGACCATTTGATTATGGGTGACCGATGAAAATGTTGTATCCAGCTTACCTGGCTCATATTCGATAAATTCGCGCCAAAAATTAGCAATCCGTCGCGGCGTGTCTTTCAGCCCCTCACGCTGAGGGTCTTCCCCGATAGCTTCTAGGAGCTCTACAACAAGCGACTTAACGCGGGCATGGTCAATTTTTTTTGTCATATCAGCTCAACATTCGTGGAAATTATAGATTATACGCTCGGCGAGAAAATTACGATTGATTTTTCAGGTTAAATGCGCGCGGATAGCCTCAACCCGTTTGCGGTTCACGCCTCTATCGGAATAGCCAACGCGTGACGCAGAACGAACCTGCCAGATATTATCTTTATCACGGCGAATTTCTACATCATCCACAAATTTAAAAAGCTTACTCATATAGGTCGCCGAGAGATAGCTATCTGTTTCAGAAGTAATGGTTCCCCCTGTCGCTTTGATCGCGGCTTTAATATTGGCAAGGTCACCCTTTAAGGGAGCGATTTTGCGTTCGGGCTGAACATTATCTTCGGAAGAGACGCTATTGGGGGCAGAGCCAGGTTCAGCGAGCTGCCCATTTTCTAACCCCTTGGCTATGCCTTTTTGCGACTTAAGCCCCATCAGGAAAAAAAGAGCGCAAATAACAACTATGACGCCAATTATAAATTCCATCTCTGTACTCTCTTCGTTTCACGTCTTAATAAATTATAAGGCTATATCCGTGCCCGCTCTGCCCGCGTCAAGTATTACAAATGAGGAGGTGAGAACATAACGGTGGAGATATAATCATCATACCATGTAGGCCCCATCAAACTTTGGAAAAATCCATTATGTCCACCATAATCATGAATAATGCGCCGTGCATTATTATTCAAAGTTAAAGTCATAATATCATCAACGGGAATGATGCCGTCATCTCGGGCTGTGACAAGGCTGATTGGGACGGGGCAATGTTCCAAATCATGCGGGTCAACACGATAGGCATTAAAATAGGCTTCCATATCTGGATAGTCAGAATATTGCGGGATAAGCTTACTGGTCATGCTCAGTACGCGCTTTTCGGACATGGCGTTATCAAAATTATAAATCTCGGGAAAGAGCGCTTGCTTCTTCCTGAGAGAGGCCGTCCATTTTTTTAAAAAATAGCGCCGATAGAGCCATGTTTTATCCACTAAAGGCGCGGCCCCCCAAGGGTCAACGACGGGACTAATCGCGAAAATATGGGCGAGGTTTTTGATTGTCAGGTCACGTAAAGAGCGTGCAATCCGCAGACTAAAGTTTCCGCCAAGCGAAAAGCCAATGATATAAACAGGCGCGCCCTTCGCAAACTCCGCCGCTTGTTTTACCGCGTCAAACACCTCATTAAATAACGTTGAGAAAAACAGACCTTCATTCAGGTCATGACTATCGCCATGGTCTCTATAATTGAGCCTAAAAATCGACGCGCCTTGATTAAATAAATGCCGCCCACATGAGATAACATAGGTGCTATCCTGACTACCTTCCCAGCCATGGAGAAAAATCACCAAGGCTTTATTTTCAGGATTGGAAGAAAAACTGCCTTTTAGCCTGACCCCGTCTTCACAGTGCAATATATGGCTCTGGGCGACATCAAGCATGGGGTTTTTACCCCGCTTTCGAAATCTAAAACTCGCAAGGGCCGTCTGCACCAATGAAGGCCGCATCCAAAAGGGTGGCGTAAAGGCGGGCACATCAGCCAAAGGTAGATTAAGTTCAGTATTCACCTGCGTTAGGTGGCTTGCCAAGGTCAGAAAATCAATCCTAAAACCCAGTATGAATGCAATTCAAAAAGCCCTGACGATAATTTTAGCGCTTAACCTTACTGGATGCGCAACATTAGAGCTCGGCACGGCTATCTCTTTGACCAAGCTAGCCCCCACCGAAATTGACCCGCGCAGCGGCCGTATCGCCATATTGTGGCCGGAGACTTTCACCCATTACCGCCCACCCTTTACCGATTTCAAAGCGCTCAAAGACAACGAACTCCAAATTGAAGGGCAGTTTAAATTTATCACAGACTCTAGCAGCGTAAATTTCGTACCGCGCAATCCCAATGAACCCGGCCAGCTTATTGTCTATGCCGTGGATGACGCGCAATTTCCGCTCGCTTATAAAGCGCAAGAAGTGCTGCGCGATCAAAAAGCAACGGATAAGTTGTTCGGCGGCCCCGATTGGAACGTAACCACCCATACGGATTTTAGCTTCACCGTCGAAAAAGCCGCGTACCAAGCCTATTGCGAGGGTAAAAACAATCTCGATATTTCCATCTGGGTGAAGGCCAATGCAACGAAGCCGTTCCAGCGCCTTGTTGATGAAAAAGGCATAGATAAATTTCTGTCCGGTCAATTAAAAGGCGATTGCGATAAACCAGATACAAATTTGATTACGCCGCCCAAAAAACGAAACAAATCGCCAATCCCCTATTTATAACCTTAAGCGGTCCTTATTGCGCGGGAAAGCAAACAGCATGAATACACCAACCCAAATTCACCACATTAATTTCATCGTCAATGACTTAAAGGCGCAGGTAAAACGTTATCAAGACCTATTGGGATTAGGGGAATTTGAGTTTGAAGAGCTCCCCGCGCGCGGCGTGTCCACAGCCCGCATATTACTCGGCCAGACATGGCTGGTCCTCGTCAGTCCCCTTCGCGGCGATTCGCTCCCAGGACAATATTTACAGGAAAACGGCGAAGGGTTCTTTCTCCTCTCCCTGGGCATAAAGGGACTAGACGCCGCATTAAAAGACTATGAAGCGCGCGGCGCAATCGCCCCAAATACAGCGGTTCGAAACGGCTTAATGGATTGGCGCGTGGTTGATTTAGATACTAAAGACGCCTTAGGCGTCCGGTTTCATTTGACCGAGACAGCGTAATTTATCCCGAAATGACAGTGTTTAGGTAACCGCAAACTCCATTATCACTTCATCTACCGCGAGGTTATCTCCGGCTTTGCAGTTGATTTTGGCAATGACGCCTTTTTTCTCGGCCCGTAGCGTGTTTTCCATTTTCATAGCTTCGACGATAGCCAGCGCCTGTCCGTCTTGAACCTCATCGCCTTCTTTGACCATGATGGAGACAATCACGCCCGGCATAGGGCAGAGGAGTAAGCTGGATGTATCTGGCGGAATTTTAACCGGCATAAGTTTGGCGAGCTCGGCTCCGCGCGGCGTACGCACCGCAACTTTAAACTCACAACCGCGATGCCAGACCTTATAACCCTCTGCGATTTTACGGGCTTTGAAATTAAAGGCGAGGTTATCGACATAAGCGCGGACTAACTCTTGGCCCGGTTTCCAGCTGGTGAGCACTTCCATGTCCAGCGCGGCTTTATCGGTTTCGTCATTCATGACGATGGTGCGCAGACCTTCATCGCCGTTAATATCGGCCGTGTAATAGGTATCCCCGATTTGTACTGACCATTCATCAGGGATGTGGCGCTCGTGATTATGCAGCGCGCCAGATATATCAGCGGCGCGGTGCTCGGAAATATCATGCATGAGCGCGCAAACCGCCGCGATTTTACGCGTATGGCCCAGATTGACTTCCGCCCCTTCAAAGCCGTCTGGATATTCATCGGCGATAAAGGCGGTGGTGATGTCCCCGCGTTCAAACCGGTCATGATCATAGACCGCTTGAAGGAAGGGAATATTGTGCCCAATACCGTCGAGCTCAAATTCGTCGAGGGCGCGCTTCATCGTATTTATGGCGACGCCGCGGTCCTCGCCCCATGTGCAGAGCTTGGCAATCATCGGATCGTAATACATCGAGATTTCGCCGCCCTCAAAAACGCCCGTATCAT